>URNZ01000004.1 GCA_900549405.1 uncultured Eubacteriales bacterium
TGAACATCATGCTGGTCTCCGTCACCGAGCGCACCCGGGAGATCGGCATCCGCAAATCCCTGGGGGCCAAGGAGCGGTATATCATGCAGCAGTTCGTCATCGAGGCGGCCATGACCAGCGCCCTGGGCGGCGTCATCGGCATTCTGCTGGGCTATGTGCTGTCCACCGTGGCCACCCGGGTGGTCACCCAGGTGATGGAGGCCTCCCTCACCGTGGCCCCCACCTTCGGCGCGGTGGCCCTGGCCTTCGGCATCTCCGTGGGCATCGGCATCCTCTTCGGATACCTCCCCGCCCGCAAAGCCGCCGCCCTCAACCCCATCGACGCGCTGCATTATGATTAAGGAGATGAAGTTCCCCATGAGAAAAAAACTTTCCGCCTTGTTAGCTGCGGCCCTGGCGGTATCCATGCTCACCCTGCCCGCCGGGGCGGTGAGCCAGTCCACCGCCCTGGAGACGGTGCGTGCCCTGGGCATCATGGCCGGGGACAGCCAGGGCAACCTGAACCTGTCCTCCGCCGTCACCCGGGCGGAGTTCGTCACCATGATGACCGCCGCCTCCTCCTATAAGGACACCGTGGGCTCGGGCTATGGCGTGTCCCTCTTTAAGGACGTGAAGAGCAGCCACTGGGCCAGCGAATACATCCGCCTGGCCGTGGAGCAGAACTGGATGACCGGCTACACCGACGGCACCTTCCGCCCCGGACGCACCATCACCCTGGAGGAGGCCTGCACCGCCCTGCTGCGCCTGCTGGGCTACGACTCCTCCAGTCTGGCCGGGTCCTTCCCCACCGCCCAGCTGTCCAAGGCCGGGTCTGTGGGCCTGCTGGATGACGTCACCGCCAAGCAGGGCCAGACCCTCACCCGCCAGGACTGCGTCACCCTCTTCTATAACCTGCTCTTAGTGGACACCAAGGACGGCCCCGTCTACGGCACCACCCTGGGCTACACCATCAAAAACAACGAGGTGGACTATGCCACCGTGGTCAGCGCCGACACCAAGGGTCCCTATGTGGCCGACAACGGTGGTTCGCTCACCCTCCCCTTCACCCCCACCGCCGTCTATGTGGACGGCGCTCTGTCCGGCCAGAGCCAGGTGAAGCAGTATGACGTGTACTACTACAACGCCGGCCTGCGCACCGTGTGGGTGTACACCGACCGGGCCACCGGCACCCTCACCGACCTCTCCCCCAGCAAAACGGCCCCCGCCTCCGCCACCGTGGCGGGCGTGACCTACTCCATCGGCAGCTCCACCGCCAGCTATAAGCTGTCCAGCCAGGGTCAGTTCAGCCAGGGCGACGTGGTCACGGTGCTGCTGGGCATGGACGGGGACATCGTGGACGTGGTCTCCGCCCAGAACAGCGAGACCACTTATTACGGCGTGGTGGTCGCCAGCACCAAGGCGGCCTCCTCCTCGTCCACCTCCGGCTCCTCCACCACCTCCGCCCAGGCCCAGACCCAGGTGGCCTGCAGCGACGGCGCCGTGCGCACCTTCTATCACAGCGGCGGGGCCCAGTCGGTGGGCAAGCTGGTGTCCGTCGCCGTCACCCAGTCGGGCACGACCCTGTCCGCCATCTCCAAGCGCAGCCTGTCCGGCACGGTGAACTCCGCCGGCACCCGCTTTGCCGGATACAGCTTTGCCGACAATGTGGAGATCCTGGACACCGACGGCGACGGCGGCTATGCCCGCATCTACCCCTCCCGCCTGGCGGGGTATTCCCTCACCGACGACGACGTGCTGTTCTATTCCCTGGACAGCACCGGCAGCATCGACTGCCTCATCCTGGACGAGGCCACCGGCGACACCTATACCTATGCCTTCGTCACCCAGGCCACCAGCAAGACTGACGGCAACAACCTCTCCGGCAGCTATACTTACCTCCAGAATGGCCAGAGCCACACCGTCAGCGGCCAGCAGACCTACAGCGTCAAGGTGGGCGGCGCCCGGCTGACCTTCTCGGACAACGGCGCGCTGAAGGGGATGCGCCAGCTGTCCTCGGTGAACCTCACCGGTCTCACCAGTCTCACCGCCACGGCGGGCAGCAGCAAATATGCCCTGGCCGAGGACGTGATGGTCCTCCTGCGGGACAGCGGCCAGCAGGGCTATTACCCCACCACCCTGTCCGCCGTCAACAGCACGGACTACTCCCTTGTGGGCTGGTACGACAACCAGGGTGCCTCCGCCGGCGGCCGCATCCGCATCTTAGTGGCTACCAAGAAATAAGTCCTATCACCGGCTATCAAATCCTGTCAGTGCGAGGAGGGCGAAGCCCGACGTGGCAATCCGTCCTCCCAAACCCAAAAAATTATCCACAAAAGCCTTGGCTTTTGTGGATAATTTTTGCTTATCTCAAGATTTCCGCTCCACGCTGATCACTTTCAGCCGATCTTCCTCCACCTGAAAGCGCACCTCCAGCCCGGCGAAAGCCATGCCATACACCCGCTCCGGGTCGTGCTGATAGGAGGGCCGGGGGTCCTGGCTCAGCACCCCGGTCAGGGCGGCTAGCTTGTCCTCCGGCACCCGCGCCAGCAGCTCCGAGGGGATATCCACCGCCAGCCGGGCCCCGGCGGGGGCGGGGGCAAAGCCCCCCAGGGCCTCCGGGCGGCAGTCGGCATAGGGCAGATAGGGCTTTATGTCATAGATGGGGGTGCCGTCCATCAGGTCGGCCCCCGCCACGGTGATCACCGGCCCCTCCGGGGTGTGCAGGTCGATGCCCGCCAGGCGCACGCAGCTCAGGCCGATGGGGTTGGGCCGGAAGGGGGACCGGGTGGCGAACACCCCCAGCCGCTGGTTGCCCCCCAGCCGGGGGGGACGCACCGTGGGGGACCACGCCTCCCGCCGGGCCTTGGAGAACTCCCAGATCAGCCACAGGTGGGAAAAGCCCTCCAGCCCCCGCAGGGCCGCCTCGTTGCGAAAGGGCGGGGTGAATACGATCCGGGCCGTCAGCTCGTCCACCAGACCGCTCTGGCGGGGAATGCCGAATTTGGTGGAAAAATCGCTGCGGATGTGGGCGATGACCTTTACCTGTGCCGTCTCTGTCTCCATGTCCATGGGCTGTCCTCCTGTGTTTTTGCAAATCTCTGATACCAGAATCATATCCCGCCGGGCGCGGCCCTGTCAAGAGAATAAAAATTTGACAAGTCCCTGTCAATATTTTATGCTTATTTTGTTTGTCAATCAAAAAAGAGAGAGAATCGCAAAGCATGAAGCAAAATCATCTGAAAATCAGGACCGCGCTCTATTTCGTCGGTCTCTTCGTCATGACCATCGGCATCGCCCTGTCCGTCAAGTCTAATTTGGGCGTCTCCCCGGTCAGCTCTATTCCATACACCATGACCTGCGTCTGGGGCATCGAGATGGGCAAGGCCACCATCCTGTTCCACGTGGTGCTGGTCCTGCTGCAAATTCTGCTGCTGCGCCGGAAGTTCAAGCCCGCCCAGCTGCTCCAGGTGCTGGTGGGGGTGATCTTCGGCTATTTCACCACCTTCTGTAACTATATGGTCTCTTTCCTGCCCACGCCGGAAAATTTGGTCATCCGGGTGGGGATGGTCCTGGCCAGCACGGTATTCGTGGCCATCGGCATCTTCTTCTACCTCCCCGCCGACCTCATTCCCCTGGCGGGGGAGGGGGCCATGCAGGCCGTCTCCTCTGTGACCGGCATCGAATTTCCCAAGGTGAAGATCGGCTTTGACTGCACCATGGTCCTGGTCTCCGTCATTACCTGCCTCACCTGTCTCCACAGCCTGGGCAGCGTGGGCGCGGGCACCGTCATCGCCGCCGTGCTGGTGGGCACGCTGGTGGGCGTGCTGAACCGGGCCTTCGGCAAGCGGCGGAACACCGTCATGGGCAGAGAGGCGAAGCGTATACAGCACACAGCGGGATATCAGCAAAAAACAGGATTGCAGGTGGAACTGTAACGCGGAACGCTTTCCTTTTGCTGTCCTTTGTGCTATACTGATTTTGTGTTGTTATGGTCATCGCGCTCTAAGCGGCACATTGGTTTTCCAAATGAGATTTGAGGAGGAGTTCCCTTACATGAGCCCCAATTATGATGTTGTCATCCTGGGCTGCGGCGAGGCCGGTATCTTCGCCGCCTACGAGCTGACCCACCTGCACCCCGGTCTGAAGGTCCTGGCCCTGGACCAGGGTCAGGATATCTATCACCGCAGCTGCCCCATCGTGGCGGGCAAGGTGAAGGAGTGCATCCACTGCCCCGTGTGCCATACCATGTGCGGCTTTGGCGGCGCGGGTGCCTTTTCCGACGGCAAGTTCAACTTTACCACCCAGTTCGGCGGCTGGCTCACCGACTTTATCGAGCCCAAGGAAGTGATGGACCTCATCGACTATGTGGACTCCATCAACGTGGCCCACGGGGCCACCACCCAGTGCTTCTCCACCACCACGCCCGAGGCCAAGGCCCTGGAGCGCCGGGCCCTGGCCTACGACCTGCACCTGCTCCAGGCCCGGTGCAAGCACCTGGGCACCGAGAACAACCTGCGCATCCTCACCAACATCTACGAGGGTCTGCGGGACAAGCTGGAGTTCCGCTTCAACACCGAGGTGTCCCACATCGCCCAGGCCGACGGGGGCTATCGCCTGACCACCGCCAAGGGAGACGAAATCGCCTGCCGCTATCTCATCGCCGCCCCCGGCCGCTCCGGCGCGGAGTGGTTCTCCAACCAGTGCAAGGAGCTGGGGCTGGAGCTGCTGAACAACCAGGTGGACATCGGCGTGCGGGTGGAACTGCCCGCCAGCGTGTTCGAGCACATCACCGACGTGGTCTACGAGTCTAAGCTGGTCTATCGCACCAAGCAGTATGGCGACCAGGTGCGCACCTTCTGCATGAACCCCTATGGCCACGTGGTGGCCGAGAACGTGGAGGGCATCAACACGGTGAACGGCCACTCCTATGCCGACCCCGCCCTCCGGTCTGAGAACACCAACTTCGCCCTGCTGGTGAGCAACCGGTTCACCAAGCCCTTTAACGAGCCCTATCGCTATGGCAAGCACGTGGCCTCCCTGTCCAACATGCTGGCTGGGGGCGTGCTGGTCCAGCGCTTCGGCGACCTGGTGGGGGGCCGCCGCACCAACGAGCACCGGATGAGCAAGTCCTTTGTCCGGCCCACCCTCACCGCCGCCGTCCCCGGCGACCTGTCCCTGACCCTGCCCAAGCGCCAGCTGGACAACATCATCGAGATGATCTATCAGCTGGACAAGATCGCCCCGGGCACCGCCAATTACGACACCCTGCTCTACGGCGCGGAGGTGAAGTTCTACTCCGCCCGCCTTCAGCTCTCCTCCGAGCTGGAGACCGCCCTGCCCGGCTTCTTCGCCGCCGGCGACGGCGCGGGCGTCACCCGTGGTCTGGCCCAGGCCGGAGCCTCCGGCGTCCAGGCCGCCCGGGCCGTGGTCCGCCGCATGGGTTAAGCCCGGTCATCCTTCGGCGCGCCGCCCCGTCATCCCCGGCGGGATGGCGCGCCTGCATTTTTTCCGTCATTTTCGACGGGCGGTTTTCTCTCTTTCAGAACGCCCTCTCATTTGCCTCCCGGGGGCTATGCAACTTTACCATCGCCCCCGGCAAGAACATGTCCAGGTGAAATACGCCCTGTTTGCAACGGTTATCCACATTTTCCACAGGGTTTTCCACAGCGTGTTATGTCAACGGAAATACAACTTTACCCGCTCTTAACCGTTTCATTACATTTGTCAAGGGTGAAAATTCGACAAACTTTGACCGGCCCCTTTTTTGCAGGACGGCCCCGGCCCTCCGTCGAAATTTTCTCCCTTTAAGATCGGAGGTCACTATGTCTCTGCCCGCTGATACCATCGCCGCCATCTCCACGCCCCCCGGCCCCGGGGCCATCGGCATCCTGCGTCTGTCCGGCCCCCGGGCCATCGAAGTGGCCCAGGCCAGCTTCCGGCCCCTGAACAAAGTGCCCCTCAGCCAGCACCGCCCCCACGAGCTGGTCTATGGCGACCTGCTGGACCGGGACGGCCAGCCCATTGACCGGGTGCTGTGTACCTTCAGCCGGGGCCCGGTGAGCTACACCGGGGAGGACACGGCAGAATTTCAGTGCCACGGCTCCCCCATGGTGCTGTCCCTGGGGCTGGAGGCCCTGTTCTCCCGTGGGGCCCGCCAGGCCCGGGCCGGGGAGTTCACCCGCCGTGCCTTTCTCAACGGCAAGCTGGACCTGGCCCAGGCCGAGGCGGTGGGCGACCTGCTGGAGGCCCGCAGCCGTGAAGGCGCCCGCCACGCCGCCGGTCAGCTCACCGGGGCCCTGTCCCGGCGCATCGGGGGGGTCTACTCCGCCCTGGTGGACGTGATGGCCCACTTCCACGCCGTGCTGGACTACCCCGACGAGGACATCGACCCCTTCCGCATGGAGGAGCTGAGCCACCAGCTCTCCCAGCAGGAGAGCGCCCTCCGGGCCCTGGCGGGCAGCTATCGCCGGGGGCAGTATATCCGGGACGGGGTGCCCTGCGCCATCGTGGGCCGCCCCAACGCGGGCAAGTCCTCCCTGCTCAACGCCCTGGTGGGCTTTGACCGGGCCATCGTCACCAACATCCCCGGCACCACCCGGGACACGGTGGAGGAGCGGGCGGAGCTGGGGGGCGTGACCCTGCGCCTCATCGACACCGCCGGTCTGCGGGACTCCGACGACCCCATCGAGCAGTTGGGGGTGGAGCGCAGCCGGGCCGCCATGGACGAAGCCGCCCTGGTCCTGCTGGTGGTGGACGGCACAGAAAAGCCCACCCAGGAGGACGCCGACCTGGCCCGCACCATCGCCGAAGCGGGCAAGCCCTTTATCCTGGTCCGCTCCAAGCGGGACCTGGCCGGGGAGCACGCCGACGAGCTGGAAGCCCTCTCCCAGGGCGCGCCGACGGTCTCTCTCAGCGCCAGGACGGGGGAGGGCCTGGAGGAACTGGGCCAGGCGGTGGCCGCCCTCTTCCCCCAGGGGAGCGAGGACAAGGCCGGGGAGCTGATCACCAACGCCCGCCAGGCCGAGGCCGCGGGCCGCGCTTTGAATTGCGTGGTCCGGGCCAATCAGGCCCTCTCCGACGGCGTCACCCCCGACGCCCTCCTCACCGACGTGGAGGAGGCCCTGGAGGCCCTGGGCGAGCTCACCGGCCAATCCGTCCGGGAGGACGTAACAGACCGCATCTTCTCCAAATTCTGCGTGGGGAAATAAATATGGTTTTTAGCCTTCCCCCCTGCGGGGGGAAGGCTTTATTTTTTTGCCGCAATTTTTCACCACAATTCCTCCACCGCCGTCCCCGTGTAGTACCACGTCAAGATCTCCCGAAAGCTCTTCCCCTCCTTGGCCATGGCGTTGGCCCCGTATTGGCTCATGCCCACCCCGTGGCCATAGCCGGTGACGGAGAAGGTGAACTTGCTCCCGTCCCAGGCTACGGTGAAGGCCGCCGAGCGCAGGGCGAACAGGCTCCGCACCTGGCCCCCGGTGAGGGTCACGCCCCCCAGGGGGATGGACCGCACCGTGCCGCCAGCGTCCCGGTCCGCCTGCCCGAACCAGCCGGAGGGGTCCCCGGACAGGTCGGCCCCGGGATAGGCGTCCAGCACCGCCTGGCGCACCTCCTGGGCCGTCTTGTCCACCTGGGTGTGATAGTTGGGCACCTCCTCCCCCTCGGGGCTGTCCACCCCGGTGAGATAGTCCACCTGGCTGCCCCACACCGCCGCCGCGTCCACCGTCCGCCCGGGGGAGGAGGAGAAGAACAGGGCCTGTATCGGCTCCCCGCCGTAGGTCACCCCCAGGCCGTCGGTGTCCGCCACGGCCCGGGCGATCTTCTCGCTGTAGCTCTGGGCGTTCAGCCCCCACCGGGCCTGGGCATCGGAGCGTTCGATGTACGCCTGACAGCAGGTGCTGTCGCCGCAGATGTCCGCGTCCGGGTGCTTGCTTCCGGCGCTCTTTTGCAGCACGGCGGTATAGGTCCGGGCGGCGCAGGTCTGGGCCTTCAGCGCCTCCTCCTCAAAGGAGGCGGGCATCTCCGCCGCTACCACCCCCCACAGATAGTCCGCCATGGTCAGCTCCTCCACCGTGCCGTCCTTTTTCAGCAGCCGCACCGTCCGCCCCCCGTCCCGTTTTCCCGTGGGGACGGCTGCCGCCGTGCCGGAGGGGGCGTTCTCCCCGCCGACGGCGGCCTGTCCGTCCCCCTTGGCCTCCGGCCCCGGCACCAGCAGGCCGGGCAGCAGAAACAGCAGCCCCGTCACCGCCAGGGCCGCCGCCGTCCCCCGGACGGCGCTCATGGCCCCGCCCCCCGTCTTCTTTCGTTCTCCTCCCATGGTCCCGCCCTCCTTGTCCAGATGGTACAGGATATGCGCTCCCCCCAAAAATAAGACCGGCGCGCCCAAACCTAAGGCGCGCCGGTCTTATTCGTCTCTTCAGCTTATCAGGTCAGGTGCCAGATGTCCTCGTTATACTGGCGGATGGTGCGGTCAGAGGAGAAGTAGCCGGACTTGGCGATGTTCACCAGCATCTTCTTCCCCCAGGCCAGGCGGTCCCCATAGTCGCCGATGGCCCGGGCCTTGGCCTGGATATAGTCCTCCACATCCAGCAGAGCCATGAACCAGTCCTTGCTCTTCATATCGTGCCACAGGGTAGACAGACTGGCCGGGTCGCCAATGGCCAGCAGCTCCGGCGAGACCAAAAAGTCCACCAGCCGCTCCACCTGGGGCCGGTGATAGCAGGCCCGGGGGTCATAGGCCTTGTCCCGATACAGGGCGATGACCTGGTCGCTGGAGGCCCCGAAGGTATAGATGTTCCCCTTGCCGACAAGTCCGGCGATCTCCACGTTGGCCCCGTCCATGGTGCCCAGGGTCACGGCCCCGTTGGCCATGAACTTCATATTCCCCGTGCCGCTGGCCTCCTTAGACGCCAGAGAGATCTGCTCGGAGATGTCGCAGGCGGGGATCAGGGCCTCGGCCCAGGTGACGTTATAGTTTTCGATCATCGCCACCCGCAGCCAGGGGCGGACCTGGGGGTCCTGCTCGATGAGTTTTTGCAGGCACAATATCAGGTGGATGATGTGCTTGGCCATCACATAGGCGGGGGCAGCCTTGCCGCCGAAGAGCACCGTCACCGGGCGCTGGGGCAGGCGGCCCGCCTTGATCTCCAGATACTGATGGATCACGGCCAGGGCGTTCATCTGCTGGCGCTTATACTCGTGGAAGCGCTTGATCTGCACGTCGAACACCGAGGAGGGGTCCAGATCCAGCCCCTGCTCCGACCACAGCAGGCGGCACAGGCGGTCCTTGTTCTGCTGCTTCACCTCCAGCAGGCGGGCGAGCACCGCCGGGTCGTCTTTATACTTCAGCAGGCCCTCCAGCTTCTGGGCGTCCCGCCGCCAGTCGGGGCCGACGCAGTCGTCGATAAGGGCCACCAGCGACTGGTCGCAGGTCTCCAGCCACCGGCGGAAGGTGACGCCGTTTGTTTTGTTGGAGAACTTTTGGGGATAGATGTCATAGAAGGGTTTCAGCTCCGTGTGCTCCAATATCTTGGTGTGCAGCCGGGCCACGCCGTTGACGGAGAAGCCATAGTGGATGTCCAGGTGGGCCATGTGGACCCGATCCTGATCGTCGATGATGGCCACCCTGGGGTCGGGGTGGGCGGCCTTGGCCCGCTCATCCAATTTACGGAGAATAGGCGTGAGCTGGGGAGCCGCGGCGTCCAGATAGGACATGGGCCAGGTCTCCAGGGCCTCGGCCAGGATGGTGTGGTTGGTATAGGCGCAGGCCGCCGTCACCTGGTCCGCCGCCTGGTCAAAGGTCAGCCCCCGTTCCATCAGCAGCCGCACCAGCTCCGGGATGACCATAGAGGGGTGGGTGTCGTTGATCTGGATGACCACGTGGTCGGCCAGGGTGTCAGGGGCAAAGCCCCGCTCCTCCAGCTCCGCCAGGATCAGCTGCGCCCCGGCGGACACCAGGAAATACTGCTGATACACCCGCAGCAGCCGCCCGGCCTGGTCGCTGTCGTCGGGATAGAGGAAGGAGGTCAGGTTGTGCCCGATATCCCCCTTGTCAAAGTCGATACCCACCCAGGGGGCGTGAGCCGGGTCGGCCAGGTCGAACAGGTGCAGCCTGTTGGCGCAGCCGCTGCCCGCCCCGGGGATGGCGATGTCATACATGACAGCCGTCACCTGGGTGTCCCCCAACGAGACGGGGAAAGACCGCCCCGTCTGGATGAGCCAGCCGTCACTCTGGAGCCAGGGGTCCGGCTCCTCCGTCTGCTTGCACCGGGAGAACACCTGGCGGAACAGGCCGAAGTGATAATTTAGGCCCACGCCGTCCCCGGGCAGCCCCAGGGCGGCAATGGAGTCCAGAAAGCAGGCGGCCAGACGGCCCAGGCCGCCGTTGCCCAGGGACGGCTCCGGCTCCATGGACTCCAGCACGCCTAGGTCCCGGCCCATCCCGGCCAGATAGTCCTTCACCGGCTGATACAGCCCCAGGGCCAGCAGCTGGTTGGACAGCAGCTTGCCCAGCAGGAACTCCGCCGAGAAGTAATAGAGCTTCCGGTCCCCCGTGGGGGCGGGCCGCGCCTGCGCCCGCTGCCGGGCTAAAATCAGCAGGGCCTGATACAGCTGGTGGTCGTCGCACTGGTCGGGGGCACGGTCAAAGTGCTGCCGGGTCAGGCGGGAAATTTCTTCTTGCAGTTGCATAAGTGGTCACTCCTTGTCGCAAACCGTGCCGCCCTGGGGGCGGGGCAGGCGCTGATAGATGGCGGTCTCCTGATGCAGCCGGCGGGCCAGGCGGGCATTCATGGCCTCCGGCCGCGCCCGCCACTGCCAGTTGCCCCCCAGGGTAGAGGGGGTGTTCATCCTGGCGGAGCTGCCCAGGCCCAGCAGATCCTGCATCTGCACCACCGTCAGACAGGCGGGGCTGGCCCAAAGAGCCCGCAGCACCCCCCAGTGCAGCCCCTCGTGGCCGGACAGGCGGAGATAGTGCCGGGCGAACTTCTCCTGCTCCGGGGTCAGGCTGTCCAGCCAGCCCAGGATCGTGTCGTTGTCGTGGGTGCCGGGATAGGCCACGCTGTGGACGGGGTAGTTGTGGGGCAGATATTCGCTGTCCTCCTCCGGGTCGCCAAAGCCGAACTCCAGCACCTTCATGCCGGGAAAGCCCGTGTCCGCCAGCAGCTGATATACCGCCGGGGTGAGAAAGCCCAGGTCCTCGGCGATGATGCGCCGGGGGCCAAGGCTCCGGCGGAGGGTCTTGAAGAAGTCCATCCCCGGCCCGGGCAGCCACCGGCCATTCCGGGCGGTCTCCTCCCCATAGGGGATGGCGTAATAGGATTCAAAGCCCCGGAAGTGGTCCAGCCGCAGCACGTCGTAAATTTCAAACTGAAAGGCCACCCGGTCCAGCCACCAGGCATAGCCGTCCTCCTTCATCCGCTCCCACCGGAACAGGGGGTTGCCCCACAGCTGGCCGTCGGCGGAATAGTCATCCGGGGGCACCCCGGCCACCAGAGTGGGATAGCCGTTTTCATCCAGCTGGAACTGGTCCGGGGCGGCCCACACGTCGGCGCTGTCCCCGGCGACATAGATGGGCAGGTCGCCCACGATAGAGATGCCCTTCTCGTTTACATAGGTCTTGAACTTGTGCCACTGGCGGAAGAAGAGATACTGCACCCCCTGCCAGAAGCGGATCTCCCCCTTCAGCTCTCTTTTCGCCCGCTCCAGGGCCTGGGGGCGGCGGAGGCGGACGTCCTCCGGCCACTCCAGCCAGGGGGCGCCGCCGTACTGCTCCTTCAACGCCATGAACAGGGCATAGTCGTCAAGCCACGCCCCGTGGGCCCGGCAGAACCGGGCAAATCCGGCAGAGCGCCGGGACAGCAGCCGGTCACAGGCCAGGCGCAGCACCGGCAGCCGCAGGCGGTACAGGGCCTGATAGTCCACCCGCTCCGGGTCGTCCCCCCAGGGGAGGGAGGCATACTCCTCCCGCTCCAGCAGCCCCTGTTTTTCCAGCTCGTCCAAATCGATGAAATAGGGGTTGCCCGCCCGGGAGGAGAAGGACTGATAGGGGGAGTCCCCATACCCCGTGGGGCCGATGGGCAGGATCTGCCAATAGCTCTGCCCGGCCTGGGCCAAAAAGTCCGCAAATTCCCGGGCCTGCCGCCCCAGGGTGCCCACCCCAAAGGGGGAGGGCAGCGAGAAGATGGGCATCAGAACGCCCGCGCTTCGTGCCGCGTTTCGCGCAGACATGGATATCGCCGCCTTTCCAAGGGGCGCAGAAAGCGCCCCTGACCAGATCTGTTTCTATGGGTTTATCATACCCGCTCCGCCGCCATGATGCAAGGGCCGAGGGGATTTTATGAACTGTTCCGAAAATCGCCGCCCCCCGGCGGGGGAAAATTGCCCGAAATGCCGGAAAAGTGGACAGATTTTCGTTGTCATTTTCCATCCGGTCCGCTATAATATATGAAAACCGGGCTGCGCCCGGCAACTGGTATCAGCAGGAGGAAATCGCATGAGCAACTATGTCATCTCTATCAGCCGGGAATTTGGCAGCGGCGGACGTCTGATCGGAAAGCAGCTGGCGGCCCGCCTGGGCATCCCCTGCTATGACCGGACCCTGATCTTGAAGACGGCGGAGAAGAGCGGCCTGTCCCCGGACTTTATCGCCCGGGCAGAGGAGCGGGCCCGCAGCCGCTTTCACATGTCCATCGCCCCAATCGGCATCGGGGCCCCCACCATGTCCAGCCATGGCATCCCCGTCAGCCACCAGGCCTTCTTCGCCCAGTCCGACGTGATACGGGAGCTGGCCGACCAGGGTCCCTGCGTCATCGTGGGCCGGTGCAGCGACTATGTCCTGGGAGACCGGGAAAACTGCCTGAAGGTGTTCATCCACGCCGACCTGCCCAGCCGGGTGCGCCGGTGCGTGGAGGAGTATCACATCCCCCAGGACGACATGGAGCGCCGGGTGGTGCAGATGGACCGGGGCCGGGCCAACTATTATAACTACTACACCGGCCACAACTGGGGGGAGATGCGCCGGTATGACCTGACCATCAACTCCTCCACCGTGGGGGTGGAGGGGGCTGTGGACCTGATCGCCGACATGGTCCGCCACCGGGAGGCCCAGCATGTCTGACCCCAAACCCCGCATCCAGCTCTCCTGTGAGCAGGGGGCCTTTGCCGCCTATGCCGACGCGGTGACGGCGGCGGGCGGTCTCCCCTGCCCCGGTTACGCCCCGGAGCCCGACCTGAGCTGCGCCGGCCTGGTGCTGTGCGGCGGCGGAGACCTGGACCCTGACATGTTCGGCTGGCCCCAGGCGGGGGGCGATCCCCCGGACCGGGTCCGGGACCTGGCAGAGGTGAACCTCTTCCGGGCCTTCTATCTGGCGGGGCGGCCCATCCTGGGCATATGCCGGGGGATGCAGGTCATCGCCGCCGCCCAGGGCGGCGGACTGATCCAGGACCTGCCGCCGGAACAGTGCGTCTTCCACAAGGGGACCAAGCGGAACGACGCCCGCCACCCGGTGCGCACCATGCCCGGCTCCCTGCTGGAGCGGCTGTATGGCCCCATTCTCCACACCAACAGCTTTCACCACCAGGCGGTGGCCGACCCCGGCTTTGGCATGACCGTCACCGCCTGGAGCGAGGGGGGCGTGGCCGAGGCCATGGAGCACCAGCGCCTGCCCATCCTGGGCGTCCAGTTCCACCCCGAGCGCATGTCCTACGCCCGCCGCCGCCCCGACTGCGACGACGGCGGGGCCATCTGGGAATATTTTTTGAAGCAGTGCAACGAATATAAATAATCATATGATCGTGATTGCGCCAGACGTCTTGTCATTGCGAGGAGGGCGAAGCCCGACGTGGCAATCCGTTTCCCTCGTCCATCAGCCTCCCTTGTCAAAGGGAGGTGGCACGGCGAAGCCGTGACGGAAGGATTCCGACTACCGGAAAGCTATCCTAAAAACGGAATCCCTCAGTCAGCTTCGCTGACAGCTAGCCCTATCCCTTTTGTCCCTTCGGGACATTTCCCCTTGACAAGGGGAATCGGCCTTTCACAAGGGGGCCAAGGGACGTGGATCACGGATTCCCACGTCGCTGCGCTCCTCGGAATGACATACCTTGCTCAACCCTGTGATATCAGCATAACTAGAGAGGTCTTTTCAGCATGTCCACATCATCCAAGCGTATTCTGGCCGGGGCGTTGGCCCTGGCCCTGTGTTTGTCCCCGGCGGCGCTGGCCGCCAAATCGGAGGAGCCGCCCCTGGTGGCGGCGGTGGAGGGGCTGTCCCCTCTGCTCTATGAACCTGACCCCGCCGCGGGCTATCGCGCCGCCCTGTCGGCCCTGACCGAGCTGGGCTATTCCAATGACCAGGCCGAGCAGCTCTGGTCCCGGCTGGGGGAGCGCTCCCTGGGGCTGGACGCCCGGCTGCTGGCCTGTCTGGCTCTGGATAACAGCCGCCTGGACCGGGAGGCCCGCTATCTCTCCTATGCCCAGGCCCACCCGGAGGCGAGCGCCCAGGAGATCGTCACCCAGGTCAACCTGGACCAGGACCTTGCCCCCTATGATGACGCCCGGCCCATCGATGACCCGTCCGACCCCTTGGTGCTGGTGAACAAATACCACGGCCTGCCCGAGACCTACGTGCCGGAGCTGGAGAAGCTGGGCGGGCGCTATGGCGTGGGCAGCATGGTCCCCGACGCGGCGGCGGCCTTCCGGGCCATGGCCGACGCGGCCAAGGCGGACGGCATCAGCCTGCGCAGCGTGTCCGCCTACCGGTCCTATGAGACCCAAACAGGACTATACAATCGTTATGTGTCTATCGACGGCAAGGCCAATGCCGAGCGCTATTCCGCCCGGCCCGGCTACTCCGAACACCAGACCGGCCTGGCCCTGGACATCAACACCGCCAGCATCAGCGCCCACTTCGAGAACACGGTGGAATACGCCTGGCTCCAAGAAAACTGCGCCAAATTCGGCTTTATGCTGCGCTATCCCCAGGACAAGGAGTCCATCACCGGCTATCGCTACGAGCCCTGGCACTACCGCTATGTGGGACAGGCCATCGCCCAGACCTGCATGGACCAGGGCCTGACCTATGAGGAGTATCTGGCCGCCCAGGTCCAGCCGGGGGAGAACCAGGCCCCCGCCCTGTTCTGGCAGGGACAGGCCCTGGACCTGGGGGACAAGGTGACCCGGCTGTCTGGCGTGACCTATGTGGACGCCGCCGCTCTGGCCGCCGCCCTGGGCTGGGCGGGAGAGACGGGCGAGGACGGGGTGCTCCGCCTGTCTGACGGCCGGCATAAGATCGAGCTGCCCGTGGGCCGCCGGGCCCTGCTGGACGGGATGACCATCCGCCTGTCCGGCCCCACGGTGGAGCGGGGCGGCGGACGGTGCCTGCCCCTGAGCGACCTGTGCCCCCTGCTGGGGGTGCAGACTGCGGTGACGGATCGGGGTGTGGAGCTCACCCCCATCCAGGCCGCCCTGTAACACCAAAGGCCCCCCAGCCGGATCAGACCGGCGGCGGGGCGTCTGGAGGAGAGAAAATGGAGTCTGAGTGGGGCTATCGGCGCAAGCGCCTGTTCGAGATCATCGAGATCGGTCTGCCCGGCGACGTGGCCAGCCAGGTGTACGACGCCTTTAACATCCTGTCCATCGTCATCAATCTGGTGGTCAGCGTCATGTATACCTTCGACGACCTCCACGCCAAGTTCGGCACCTGGCTGGTTACGGTGGAGGCCATCACCGTGGCCTTTTTCGCCCTGGACTACTGCCTGCGGCTGTGGACGGCCAAATTCCTGCGGCCCAGCCTGTCGGAACCAAAGGCGGTGCTGCGGTATGTCTTCTCCTTCAGCGGCCTGGTGGATCTGCTGTCCTTCCTGCCCTATTATCTGCCGGTGTTCTTCCCCAGCGGGGCGGTGGCCTTCCGCATGTTCCGGGTGGCCCGGGTGTTCCGCCTGTTCCGGGTGAACGCCTATTACGACTCCCTGGGCGTCATCACCGAGGTCATCTCCAGCAAGCGGCAGCAGCTCTTCTCCTCCGTGTTCATTCTGCTGGTGCTCATGCTGGCCTCCAGCCTGTGCATGTACAGCCTGGAGCACGAGGCCCAGCCCCAGGTCTTCACCAACGCCTTTTCCGGCATCTGGTGGTCGGTGTCCACCCTGTTGACCATCGGCTATGGGGACATCTACCCCGTGACCACCATGGGAAAAATATTCAGCATCTTCATTACGTTCCTAGGTGTAGGCATGGTGGCCATTCCAACGGGTATTATTTCCGCCGGATTTGTGGATCAGTATACCCGCATCAAGCGCATCAGCGAGTACGCCGACGAGGACGAGGTCCACTTCATCCGGGTGGCCCTCACCGAGCACGACAGCTGGTCGGGCAAGACCATCCAGCAGCTGGGCCTGCCCCACGGCGTGATCGTGGTGGCCATCCAGCGGGGACATGAAGTGGTGGTCCCCCGGGGCAGCGTAGAGCTGATGGCCGACGACGTGCTGGTCCTGGGGGCCGAGTCGGTGGGCAGCAGCGACCAGCACCACATTGAGCTGAAGGAGCTGGAGCTGCGCCAGCACAACCCCTGGAACGGCCAGCGCATCCGGGACCTGGACATCTCTCGCCAGACTCTCATCGTCATCGTCAAGCGCAAGGGCCGGATGCTCATCCCCAACGGCGATTTGACCCTCCACCAGGGGGACCGGGTCATCCTATACACCCGCACCCGCATGGCCCACGCCAGCAGCATTTGGCTGTGACCGGGCGCGTAGGGGCCGCTGTCCCCAGCGGCCCGCCGAAACGGCCCATAAATACTGCATTCAGGAGGGACCACACATGAAACAGTGGATAAACCGCAGCCTTGCCGCCCTGCTCGCCCTGTCTCTCCTGGCCGGTTGTTCCCAGACGGCTCCGGGAGACGCAAGCTCTGTACCCCAGCAGGAGACGTCAGCTTCAGAAGCAGAGCCGACGATACCCGAACCGCCCCAGCCGGAACCGGAGCCTCCCACTGAGACGGACGCGGTCTCGCTTCTCTTGCAGAATATGACCCTCCGAGAAAAAGTGGGACAGCTGTTCCTCGTCCGCCCGGACGCATTGGACTTATCCCAGACCGAGGACCAGATCGAGGACCCCGCCGGGGCTGGCGTGACCGAATTGTCCGGCGCCATGGCGGATACGCTGGCCCAGTACCCCGTGGGCGGGCTTGTCCTGTTCGGAAAGAATATCGCATCGCCCGAACAGACCACCAATTTTATCCGCGATATGCAAGCTGCCAGCGGCACGCCCCTTTTTATAGCGGTGGATGAGGAGGGCGGCCTGGTCGCCCGGCTTGCCAACGACCCCGCCTTTGCGGTCCGGCAGTATCAAAGCGCGGCCTCCGTGGGGGAGAGCGGCGACCTCGCGGCGGCCATGGACATGGGTGCGACCATCGGCGCGTATCTGCGTCAATATGGATTCAATCTGGACTTCGCCCCGGTGGCCGACGTGAACTCCAATCCGAAGAATACCGTGATCGGGACCCGGGCCTTTTCATCGGACGCCGACGTCGCCGCAGGTATGGCAAAGGCCATGGCGGAGGGGCTGAAGCAGGAGCAGATCATCCCCACCTTCAAGCATTTCCCCGGACACGGAGACACCGCAGAAGACAGCCACGTGGGCATCGCGGTGAGCTACAAGACAAAGGCGGAGATGGAGGCCTGCGAATGGCTCCCCTATGCGTCGCTCACCGCCCAGGATTGCGTGATGGTCGGGCACATCGCGGCCCCCGCGATCACAGGCAATCTGACGCCCGCGTCTATGTCGGGGGAGATCGTCGGCGGCATTTTAAGGCAGCAACTGAACTTTCCGGGGGTGGTGATCACCGACTCCCTGGAGATGGGCGCGATCACCCAGGAATATTCCCCGGCGGAAGCCGCCGTGACGGCCATAGAGGCGGGCTGTGACATCCTCCTGTGCCCCGAGGACCTTCAGGCGGCCTTTGAAGCGGTGATGAACGCCGCCGAAAACGGGACCATCAGCCAAGCCTGCATCGATGAGAGCGTCTCCCGCATCCTGCTGTTGAAGCAGAGCTATGGGCTGCTGAAATAAATCCCAGTAATAAATATCCCCCGGCAAAGCCGGGGGTATTTCATATGCGGGCAAAGCCCTTTGTTCCTCGCATAACGCGTTAACGCGTAAGTACGGTCTGCCAGCCGCGTCAGGCTTGTTACTTGCGACCCGTAAACGGGCTGCTTCCGCCTATCGTCAGCTACTCACCCATCTCGTCTTCCTTCAGCTGATTCTTAATGTACTCTTTGATTCGGTTCGCATTCTTCCCTGCCGTGTCCACATAGTACCCACGGCACCAAAATTCACGGCTCCGATACTTGTACTTCAATTCTCCGAACTGCTCGTACAACATCGTACTGCTCTTCCCTTTCAAGTATCCCATAAAGCTCGACACCGAATACTTCGGCGGAATCTCTACCAGCATATGCACATGGTCCGGGCACACTTCTGCCTCTATGATCTTCACATGCTTCCACTCACACAGCTGCCGCAGAATCTTTCCCACCGCCAGCCGCTTTTCTTTATAAAATACCTTTCTCCTATATTTCGGGGCAAATGCAACACTGTTCTGAATCACACACAGAGGTCGAATTGTCCTCTATGTAACCGGCTGTCCGGAAGAAGCCGGTGTAATCTTCTCCGGAACAGCCCTTGATAAAGATGTGGCAGTAGCGCTCATCATCCTTATCCACAATATAAATTCTTTCTACGATAGTCTGTATCAAAGTGACCAGAACCTCCGGCTGCGCATCTTTTGCATACTCTGCAAAGGAGAGCAGCCTTTCTTTTGTCATTTCCAAGTCACGGATAGCAATCATGTTGTTCTTTCTGCCTTCATCCAGTTTGGACAGTTGCCGCTCTGTTTCTCTCAGTTCTTCAGCCAGATTCTGCAAATCCTCTTGGATAAATTGCTTGATACTGCCGTCCGCTTCACGCAGATTTCTTGTCTGCGCTGCAATATCCGCTTTCAGCTTGTCACGTTTCTTTTTAATGAGGTTATGTTCCTGCACTGTCTGTGACTGCTCCAAGACCTCCTCGATTTTAATTTCGAGAATATCTTTGAAATGCTCGCTGTTTTCATCCGATAGTTCAGATAACTGCTGTACCACAAATTCATCCAGAAGAACGCCATCTACCGCTTTGAAATTACATTCCTTTTTGCGATAACCGGGACAAACATATTTGAATCGAGGTTTTCCGTTCGTCCAACGGTCGGACTCGGAAATTACACTCAGTCGTCTGCCGCAGTGAGGACAATGCACCAGTCCTGCCAACAGAGCGTTCCTCAAAACCAGTCTTGTGGTGGATGCGTTAAATGCAGCACCAGAAGGGGTGTGGAAGCCTTCTTCATTCATCTGTTTTGCAGCGCTCTGGATACTGCGAGTGGTTCTGAAAATTTCATACAAACGCTGAACCATGCGTTTTTCTTCCGGTTGACTTTCTAAGTAGCTGTATGCAGATTTCCCCTTTCCGCTTCCGGTTGTTACACGACGGACAGTAAATCCCATAGGAGTATTGCCACCGAGCCATCGCCCGTCCTTTGCAAGCTCCATCATATTATCCACGATTCGCTCTGTCAGAGTGTCTCTTTCAAATTCCGCAATAACAGCGAATATCTGAATAAAAATTTTATAAAGTCCGCTGGCAGTATTGATACCATTAGAGCAGATCAGAAGATTCACATGGTACATTTCCAGAAAATCCATCAAGCGGATTAAGTCTGCTGTTTTTCTGCCGACACGATCCAGCTTGTAACATACGATTGCTTTGATTTTTCCATCTTGTACATCATGCAGCATTCTCTGAAAATCCGGTCTGTCTGAAAAATATCCGCTGAGTCCCTTATCCTCATATTGCAGAAATTCATATTCCTCATCCAATCCCAATTCCTTTTTAGCGTAATCCGCACATTGTTTGAACTGGACGCCGATACTGTCACCCTTGTTGGTGATACGGGATTTACGGGCGTATATCGCAACACCACGATTATCTTTTTCAATTTTTCTCTGTTTCTTCATGGCAAGTCACCTCCGCTCATATCATACCGCCATCCCGGTTATTCTATCAAGTTTGTGGCAACTGCTACGAATCCATTCCAGAAACACATACAAGGTTTCTGCATCAAAACTTCTGATTTCCTGTGCGATAAACTCTGCTCGTTTCTGTTGAAAGGCTTCCATAGTTTCTTTGAATTTTTGTCCTCTGTGAATTACTGCGATCAAATAGTTTCCTCCGTTTCTGTCTGTAGCTCCGACTTCAGACCAACTTGGTCCAAAGTCAGATAATGAAAAAAGCTGCTACACAGATGCAACAATAACAGACACAAGAACATTCTGTATCTGACTTGATGCATCCATGTAACAGCTCCGACAGTTCGGACTGACTAAAAATATGTTTGTATAAATATGAGGCTTGCCCATCAATAAAATCTCGTATGAAGCAATATTTAATTTTCAACTGTAACTATCATAGCATGAAATGTCGAAAGATGCAATCATGCCAAGTCTTGTCAACGAACTCATTTCCAATTCGGGAACAAGTAGCTAATAACAAATCTTCATTTTACCGAAAGTTGCAGCAAAGACATTTTTGATTTTCTACTTGGAGCTTGATGATACCTCTGGACGAATTGTCCAGAAGTCATTTTGGTATTTATGAAATTTCAGGCAGCTCACCTGAAATCTGCAATATAAAATCTACACGCTTCACTTTGCTGCAAGTTGCACCGAAGCACTTTGTCCCAACTTGGGACGAAGTTTGTCCGGTGTCATATCTTGTCCAGACTGTAATTCTATCACAGAAGAAAGCCTCGCCCACTTCCAGCTTTCCGGAATATCAAAAGGAATTTCATCTTCGGAAATCTCTGCCAACGGTTTTTCCTTTTTAATTTTCTTTTCCTGTATCAGCCGTTGCTTCTCTGCCTGAATCTGCTGATACAGCTCCTCTGCTGTGCCTTCCTCGGCTCTCTGCTCCACCAGTTTGCCCTGTATGGCGTACTGTAAAATGCTCGCTTTTAACTGTTCCGGTGTCATTCGCTCACACCTCCCGGTAGCAGAGTTTCCAGCTCTGCCAGCACCTTGTCAATTTCGGCATTGAGGGTGGTTCGTCTTTCCTGATATTCCCGGATGGTATCCATAGGGTCAAGAATTTCTTCCTCCTCATGAGGATAGCCGCACAGGTCGATGTTGCAGCCCTGCTCGTTCAGCAGATACTCGGCGGAAAATTTCTGAGCCTTGAAGAAGTCTCCATCCGAAATTGCCTTGCGGTTATTCCACCAAGCAATACAATCATCAAAGTGTTTCAGTTCCATCGGCTTCGTCTTAGAGAAATGCTTTCTGTCAGACGGAATATCCACCCGATAAAACCATGTCTCCGAGGTCGGCTTGGTGTTGTCAAAAAACAGCAGATTGGTGGTGATGGAGGTATAAGGGCTAAACACAGAGCTGGGCAACCTGATGACTGTGTGCAGATTGAACTGGGAAATCAGCTTCTTTTTGATATTCACCTTTGCGTTGTCCTGACCGAACAGAAAGCCGTCCGGCACGACAACAGCCGCTCTGCCGTTCTTCTTCAAGCGGTACATGATAACCGACATGAAAAGGTCTGCGGTCTCGGAGCTTGCCAGATCGTCAGGGAAGAAGCCCTGAATGGACTTGTCCTCATGCCCGCCGTAAGGCGGATTCATCAGGATCACATCAAACTTGTCATCGTCCGTGTAGTCCAGCAGATTGTGTTTCAGCGAGTTCATGTGGTAAATGTTTGGAACCTCAATGTCATGCAGCAGCATATTGGTCACGCACAGCAGATAAGGAAAGGGCTTTTTCTCAATTCCATAAATGCTGTCGTCCAACTGCTTCTGGGCGGTGGTGTCTGTTACCTGTTTGGAGAGCTGTCCCAGCCAAGAAGTAATAAATCCACCAGTGCCACAGGCGAAATCTGCCATCTTTTCGCCCAGCTGCGGCTTTATCATCAGTGCCATAAACTCGGTGACGGCTCTCGGCGTATAAAACTCACCGGAAGAACCGGCAGATTGCAGCTCCCGCAAAATTTCTTCATAGACAAAACCAAAGGCATGGCTTTCCTTCACATCGTCAAATTCGATTTCGTCAATGACATCAATGACCTGACGGAGATAAACGCCGTCCTTCATATAGTTGTTGGCGTCCTCGAAGGTGGACTTGACAATAGCTTTCTTAATTGGAGTATCGGGTGTCACCTTGATACCCTCATAGAGAACCGCATCACCATCTTTCACATCATTGCCTTTCAGCACCAGGAACAGAATGTTGTTGACGAAGTTCAGCAGTTTGTCCCCAGTCATAGCATGACCGTTGCTATCGGCTTTCGCCCAATTTCTCCATCTCAATTCTTCAGGAATGATGGATTCGTAAGCGTCCTCGTTCAGCTCCCAATCATCTTCTTTTGCATCATAGACTTTCAGAAAGAGCATCCATACCATCTGCTCAATTCTCTGGGCGTCGCCATTGATACCTGCGTCCATTCGCATAATATCTCTAATTCGTTTTATAAATCCTGACTGCATCGCCATATTTATCCTACCTCTACTTCTTCATAGATACTTGCTTCAAGCTCTCTAACAGCGGCTTCATATTGAGCCTTGCCGCCAAACAGCCTGACAATTTTTGCAGGCTTACCGTAATTGGAAAAATCCGCAAGGGAGAGAACCTTAATATCCTCAACCTCTGTGATACCTTGGTTCATGTACTTTTCCAGCAATATATCAAGAACGGCCTGTGCGTCGGCAGAATACTTGCTGAAAAAGTCTTTCTTCTTAACATTGTTAGCCCGTTCTTTTCGGGTCAGCGGCTTCTTACCGTATGCCACATAACAGATGAAGTCGAAATCGTCCACATCTTCCATACCTTGGTCTGCCTTTAGTGCTTTTAGATCAATGCCCATCGCCGTGAAAGATTCCTCAATGGTTTTCTTTTTGTCAGACGCTTTCCACTTGCGGATGAAATCAGACAGGGAAGCGTATTCGCCCTTGATGTTGGTTCTGGTGTAGTCGATAATATCTTCCTGTCTCAGCAGCTTGCCGTTGGCATCATAGACCGAAACAGTTTTATTGATAATCTTTACTCGGCAGCCGTCCTTATCGACAATCGGGGTTTCTACGGGGTCAACAGGAGGTTCTTTTCCTCCGCCACCTTGTCCACCACCGCCACCTTTCGGCTTGCTGCCACCATGCTGGAAGCCTTCGTCCTGCTCAACAGGACCGTCCCAATCAGGATCAGAAAATAGCCTTGTCACATTCCGAAAGTCCATAACAACGAAATGTGTCTTGCCGTCCTTTTCTCTGATACGGGTTCCTCGTCCAATAATCTGCTTGAAGGTAGTCATACTCTCAACGGTCTTGTCGAGAACAATGAGTTTGGTCATCTTGCAGTCTGCGCCGGTGGAAAGCAGTTCCGATGTTGTTGCAATGACAGGATAGGGTTCAGATACCGAGATGAAATAGTCAAGTTTGGACTTGCCATACACATCGGAGCCGGTAATCCTCACGCAATAGTCCGGGTTCTCCTTCACCATATCCTGATTGCAGTTGACAAGGGCAATTCTCATGCGCTCTGCATGTTCTTCGGAAGCACAGAATACGATGGTTTTCTGCATCCGGTCGGTGCTTTTCAGATATTCCGTGATTTCTCTGGCAACCTCGTCAATGCGGTCTTGGAGAATAATGGTGTAATCATAGTCCCGATTATTGTAAATCCGGTCTTCAATGATATTGCCGAAAATATCGGTCTGTCCGTGGTACGGTCTCCATCCATCTCCAATGTTGGTCGTGATATTGATGACCTTGAACGGAGCAAGGAAGCCGTCCTCAATACCTTGCTTTAAGCTGTAAATGTAAACCGGCTCTCCAAAGTAATCAATATTTGATACCTTTTCACTTTCCTTTGGAGTAGCGGTCATACCAATCTGAGTGGCAGAAGAAAAATATTCCAAAACTTTGCGCCAGTTGCTGTCCTCCTTGGCGCTACCACGGTGACACTCGTCTACCACAATAAGATCAAAGTATTCCGGCGGAATCTGCCTGAAATGCTCCTCATCATTCTGTCCCACCATTTGATGATAGAGAGCAAAATTCACTTCATGAGATGCGATTTTTCTCAAACATTCTTTGTCAGAAAAATCCACCTTGTAGATTGTCTTTTCAAGCGGTGCAAAGTCCTGTGCAATACTTTGGTCTACAAGAATATTTCTGTCCGCTAAATACAAAATTCTCTTTTTAAGGTCAGAACGGAGTAGACGATATACAATCTGAAAAGCAGTATATGTTTTGCCCGTTCCGGTAGCCATGACAAGCAACAATCTCTGCTGTCCTCTGGCGATTGCTTCAACGGTTCTGTTTACAGCATTTCGCTGATAGTATCGTGGAGGATATGTACTTTGAGAAGAATAGTAAGGCTGAGAAACAATTTTCTTTTCCAAATCAGAAATGCCCTTACCGTCGTTCAACTCCGCATAATAGCGTGCAACCAGTTCATCCTGTGTCGGGAATTTTTCCAGCTCAATCTGTCGCTCCTGCCCGGTCAAAAAGTCATGCTCATAGAAAGCATCACCGTTTGAAGAATACGCAAACGGCAAGTCCATCATCCGAGCGTATGTTATCGCTTGCTGCAATCCGTGGGATACAGGGTGGTTGTTGTCCTTCGCCTCCACAACGGCAATAGGCTTTCCATCGTTAAGGTAAAGCATATAATCAGCAAACTTAGGCTTGCTACGAGCCACTATGTTTCCACGGATATTGATGCGACCATCCGTGATTTTGGTCTCCATCGTGATATGACCTTTCCAGCCTTTCAGAATAGCAGGAGTAATATAATTCAATTTGATGTCTTCTTCTGTCATTTGTTTCTTTGATAAAACAGTACTCATCAGCATATCCTCCTTGCCTTAAGCTGTCGGTTCTGGAATGATATCCAGAATATCATCTATGGAGCAATTTAACACTCCGCATATTTTAACCAAAACCTCTACTCGTACATCTTCATTCTTTCCCAGTTTTGCCATGGCATTTGTACTAATTTTTGCTGCCTTAATAAGTTCCGTCTTGCTCATACCACGGTCAATCAGAATTTTCCATAATTTATTATAACAAACAGCCATGTTTCAACCTCCCACAACCGCAACTTCTCATAATTTTGTGCTATAAGAACATTATATATCTTTTTTCTCAAAATTCAATTTCAAATTGTAATTCTCAATCAATAAATATTCTGATTCAATCCGTTTCCATCCGTTTCCATCCGCATCCTTGCTATCCTTCCATATATGCCGAAACACCTACGGAATGGAAAGGATTAGTATTACTATAATCAGTATTGTTATTATCATTATAGTTACACAATTCTGGAACTGTCAGAAATACAATTCAAGAATGGTCCCATCAAAGAAATAAGGCCGACCTGTTACAGTCAGCCCTAAGTAAAAATTCTATATTCTGTTAGCAAAAAATCAGTTCTGCATTAACGATTTCCTCCGCCTGTGTTTTTAGACTACTCATGTGCTGCACCCAAGCAAGCTGTTGGGTTGACTTATCCGGAGCCGGATTTTTCTCCAGAAGTTCAGTCATTATCCGTTCCACTCTACGGTGAGCAGCTTCGTCAATTTCCCATAAATGCGGAAATAATGTCTCTGTTAGAATCATGTCATCTAAGAGTATTGGATTATTTTCCGCAAGAAAAACTCTGCGCATTCTACCGTACTTCCCAAGTGGTTTATCGCTTACATAGCTCAACCGAATATCAGGGATGAGATAATCACCACAACGGGTATAAGTCAAATTCTGTGTCATAGCAACTCCTCCAATCATTTTTTCTTTCACTTTCATTGTAATGGATGCTCCCCTAAAAGTGAAGTTTGTAGACTGGTCGTTTCAAGCGCAGCATATATCTTCTGATAAACCTTTCGTGACGGTCTGCGATTGCCTTCTTCGATTTTATAGTAGTAGCTTGGTACAATCCCTATCCGTTCTGCAAAAGCCTTCTGGGACAGCCCCAGAGCCGTTCTAACGCTCTTTAGCGCTTCGGTATAGGGTACAGCAAGGAAACGGGAGAAATCATCATAGAGTAAGGACACTTCGATTTCCAAAACATCTGCCAGCTTAATAGCTACATCATAAGGAATAGGATGTTTTTCATTTTCATACATCACAACAGTTGATGGTACAATATCCAGCTTTTCCGCCAACTGTCTTGTTGTCATCTGTTTTCGCTGACGGTAGTACTTGAGATTGTCGCTCGGTAAGTTGGTCTTTGGCTTTTCTTCAAAAGATATCGTTAAATGGAGTAACAGCTTGCCTTGATGAAATTCACACAACAATGTGTGATTGAAAATACCATTGCAAATACTATGTGATACTTGCAGTTCCACTTCGTATGCGATAAACTGTTTATGTCATTCAGTCCCATCCTGAATGTCCTCCTTTTGCTTTCGATTGCAGTTGGCAGACCGCAATCTCACTTTAGCAAAAGGAGTTTTTTCGTCTACTCTCCGCTTAAGCTTTTTGGAACCACTCGCCTAGCGAGTGGTTTTCGGGCTACAAAAAGAAGCGCCCCGCCGGGCGGCGGAGCGCTTTTGATGGGATTTTAGGTCAAATCAGACCAGCTTGTCCTCCTCGGGGAGGAGGTCGGTCATGCTGCGCAGGCTGACGCCCAGGGTGGACAGGTTGTGCAGCATGGCGGAGGTGGCGGGGGGCAGGATACCCAGAGCGCCCAGGGCGATGAGGGTGCCGTTGAAGCCGATAACGAAGCGGTAGTTGGACTGGATGCGGTCCATCAGACCCTGGGCCACCCGGCGCAGGGCCACCAGCTCGTTCAGGTCCTCGGCAGCCACGGTGACGTCGGCGATCTCACGGGCGATGGCCGCGCCGTCGCTGATGGCGATGCCCACGCTGGCGGCGGACAGGGCGGGGGAGTCGTTGATACCGTCGCCCAGCATGATGACGGTGTGCCCCAGGGCCCGCTCCTGCTGGACGAAGTTGGCCTTGTCCTCGGGCAGGACCTCGGAGTGGTACTCGTCCACGCCCACCTGAGCGGCGATGGCGGCGGCTGTGCGCTCGCTGTCGCCGGTGAGCATGACGGTCTTCTTCACGCCCAGCTCCCGCAGGGTCTGGATGACCTGGGCGGCCTCCTTGCGCAGGGGGTCGGCGATGCAGATGACGGCGGAGAGCTGACCGGCGATGGCCAGATAGAGGTGGGAATACTCCGGGGGCAGGGCGTCGAACTTGTCCTGCTCCCCGTCGGGGATGGTGCAGTGCTCATCCTCGAAGACGAAGTGGGCGCTGCCGATGATGACCTTTTTGTCGGCCACCGTGCTGGCGATGCCGTGGGCCACCAGATACTGGACCTGGGAGTGCAGCTCCTCGTGGGACAGGCCCCGCTGCTGGGCGGCGCTGACCACGGCGTTGGCCATGGAGTGGGGGAAGTGCTCCTCCAGGCAGGCGGCCAGGCGGAGCATCTCCGTCTCGCTGTTGCTGCCGAAGGGGATGACCTGGGCCACCACGGGGCTGGCATAGGTCAGGGTGCCCGTCTTGTCAAAGACGATGGTGTCGGCCTTGGCGATGGCCTCCAGATATTTGCCGCCCTTCACGGTGGCGCGGAAGTCGCTGGCCTCCCGCATGGCGGACAGGACGGCCAGGGGCATGGCCAGCTTCAGGGCGCAGGAGAAGTCCACCATCAGGACGGACAGGGCCCGGGTGACGTTGCGGGTGAGGAGATAGACCAGGCCGCTGCCCACCAGGGTATAGGGCACCAGCTTGTCGGCCAGGTTGGCGGCCCGGCTCTCGGCAGCGGACTTCAGCTTTTCCGACTGCTCGATCATGGAGACAATCTTGTCATAGCGGCTGGAGCCGGAGTGCTGGCGCACCAGCAGGACGCACTCGCCCTCCTCCACCACGGTGCCGGCATAGACGGCGGAGCCGGGGCGCTTGGGCACGGGGATGGACTCGCCGGTGAGGGAGGCCTGGTTCACGGTGACCTCCCCCTCGTCCACCACGCTGTCCAGGGGGATCATGCCGCCGGTGCGGACACAGATGCGGTCGCCGGGCTGGACCTGGGTGAGGGGGACCAGGACCTCGTCCCCGCCGGGGGTCTTCAGCCAGACCCGGTCGATGTTCAGGGACATGCTGCGGGCCAGGTTGTCCACCGAGCGCTTGTGGGTCCACTCCTCCAGCAGCTCGCCCAGGCGCAGCAGGAACATGACGGAGCCGGCGGTGCCGAAGTCACGGCGGAGCAGGGAGACGCCGATGGACAGGCCGTCCAGCAGCTCCACGTGCATCTGGCGGCGGATCAGGCAGCCCAGGCCCCGCAGGACATAGGGCACGGCGGAGACCACCGCCCAGGCGGCCTGGAGGGGGGCGGGCAGGAACAGGGAGCGGGCGGCCTTGGCGCAGACCAGGCCCACCAGCTTCTCCTGATAGGCGCGGTTGATGGCCCGGCCGCTCTGGACGCCGGAGAAGGCCTGAACGGCCTTGTCGGCATAGGAGAAGCGGCGCAGGGAGGCCAGCAGGCTCTCCCGGTCACCCCGGAAGGTGACCACGGCGCAGCAGGTGCGCTCGTGGACATCGGCCTGGAGCACATGGGGCTGGGCGTGGAGCCAGGCCTGGAGCAGGTCGGCCTGCGCCAGGGTCATGCGGGACTGGCACAGCTGCACCCGCAGCCGCCCCCGGCTTTCGTGTTTGATGATGAATTTCATAGCGTATGCCTCCAAAGGAAAGAGGGCCGCCGAAGCGGCCCCCCTACGGCGTGGTGGATTTACTCAGCGTCGGCGGGCTCGGCCTCGGCGGACTCGTCGGCCTGCTGGGCCTGCTCGGCCTGCTGGGCGCGCTGCTCGTTGATATCCTTGGCGGTGGCCAGGACATCGGCGGCGTTCTCCTGCACGGTGTTCACGGTGGTCATGACGCAGTCCTTCATGCGCAGGACGGCGGCGGCGGTGTGGGCATAGGCGTTCTTGGCGTCCTTGCTGGAGAGCAGCTTGATGCCGGCAGAGCCAAACAGGGTGCCGCCGGCGAACAGGGCCAGTTTCTTGTAGATATTCATAGAGCGTTCCTCCTTAAAGTAAATAAGTAAGGCGGCACGTCAGGCGGGGAGCCGGACGGGCCAACTTTTTTGATGCAAGAAATATAGCACAAGGGACAAAAGAATGCAATTATTTTTGGAAATATTATCACAGGCTAACTGGAGAAAGTAAAAAGCGTGTAAAAAACAAAAAACAGCAAAATAGACAAAAGAGGACGGCGGCCCCGGGAGGGACCGCCGCCAGAAGGGAAAAGAAAAGGGGTTCAGGCCCCGAAGCCTGTGAGAGCAGCCAGGATCATCAGTCCGGCCTGGGTGAGAAACAGGGCGAGGCCCACGGGGATGGCGAACTTCCACCACTTCTCCACCTTAATGCTGGCCAGACCGGCCAGGATAGCGGGGTAGGCGGTGGGCCACAGGAAGTTGGACAGACCGTCGCCAAACTGGAAAGCCAGCACGGCGGTGTCCCGGGACACGCCCAGCAGGTCGGCAAGGGGAGCCATGATGGGCATGGAGGTGGCGGCCTGACCGGAGCCGGAGGGGATCAGGAAGTTCAGCAGGGTCTGCATGACCAGCATGGCCACGCCGCAGAACCAGGAGGGGAAGACGGCCAGGGGCAGGGAGAAGTAGTACACCACGGTGTCGATGATGTTGCCGGCCTGGAGGACCATCAGGATGCCCCGGGCCAGGCCGATCATCATACAGGCCATGGCGATGTCGGTGAAGCCCTTGGAATACAGCTCGCCGATCTTGTTGGGACCCCAGCCCATGACGATGGCGCTGAGGAGGCCCATGATGATGAAGACAGCGGACAGCTCGGCGAAGTACCAGCCATAGACCTTGCAGCCATAGACGATAGCGATGATGCCGCCCAACAGGATGAGCAGGACCAGCTTTTCCCGAATGCCGAAGGGGGCGTTCTGCACGTCGTTTTCGCTCATGGTGATGTGTCCGGTCTCGCCGTAGACCAGGCTCTTGCTGGGGTCGGCCTGGACCTTCAGGGCATAACGGATGGTGAGGGTGGAGCCCACCACTAACATGACCATGTGGCAGAGGAAGCGATAACCCATGCCGGACATGGGGGCCACCTCTGCGATGCCCTGAGCGATGCCAACGGTAAAGGGATTCATCATAGCACCGGAGTAGCCCATGCCGGCACCGAAGGCCACAATGGCCATACCCACTATTGCATCGAAGCCCATGGCCACGGCGATGCCGGCAAATACGGGGACGAAGGGGAACCACTCCTCCATCAGACCAATGGTGGAGGAGGCGATACCCACGATGAACATGAAGATGGGGATGATGGCCACGCGGGCCTTGCCCTTGAACACCTTCAGCAGGCCGGCAACCAGACCGTTGAACGCACCGCTGGCAATGATGATGTTGATGGAGGCGTAAGAGATGAACACAAAGAAGGTGACCGACCCGGCATCGCACATGCCGTTATAGATGGCCTGGAACATCTGAAAGATACCGACCGGCGACTGCTCCACCGTGTGGAAGGTTCCGGCCACGGCTACGGTGCGGCCTGTGGCCTCGTTCACCACCCGGTCAAACTCACCGGCGGGCAGGACCCAGGTGAGGATGGTGCAGACAACGATGATGCTGAACAGCAGAACATAGATGTGGGGCAATTGAATGCCTTTTTTCTGTTTTAACATGTTTCCGCTTGACATGAAGAGCACTCCTTTTTCACACAAATAATCAGGTTTGCGGGGGTCAGGGGGCTAGCTTACGTTCACGCTGGGACAGATAGGACTGATAGACCTGCTCCCGGAAGGGCTGGTCGGTGAGGGTGCGCAGGATCAGGCTGCCGATGAGCTTGCCGCCGTCGGCAATGGCCTGGTGGGCGGGCTCCTTGAGGGTCTCCTCCCGGAACTCCGGGGTGTGCAGGGCGTAAAATGTGTCGCCGATGGTCAGCAGGGGCTGGATGGCGGGACAGTGATAGCTCACATTGCCCACGTCGGAGGAGCCATTGGGGGTCCTCACGGGTTCGCTGGCCCGTCCCATCTCATGGAGCAGTTCCTCCACCGTATCCTCCAGCACGGGGACCCGGACCATGTCGGCAAAGTCGTCGAAGGCCTTGGTGAAGTTCACGGTGCAGTCCATGGCGGAGGCTGCGCCGTGGGCGCACTTTTTGACGATATCGTCCATCCGCTCCAGCTTGGAGAGAGAATCAGTGCGGAACTCGATGCGGAGCTCCGCACGGTCCGGCAGGATGGCGGGGCAGAGACCGCCATCGGTGATGATGGTGTTCACATGGACATCTCTGGTGAAGCTCTCCCGCCGGGCATCGATGAGGGACAGGAAGCCCCGGGCGGCGGCCAGGGCGCTGTGGCCCTCCCAGGGACCGGCCACGGCGTGGGCGCTGGTCCCCTTGAACTCCATGAGATAACACCGCAGACTGAGCACGTCCATGTCGGAGATGCTGGCCGGGCCGCTCCAGCTGTGGATCATTGTCGCCAGAGACATGCCGTCGAATGCGCCGTTGGCGGCCATGCCGATCTTGGCACCGGCCTCCTCCTCGGCGGGGGTGCCGAAGACGTATACCGTGCCCTGGAACCGGTCCTTGAGGTCGGCCATGGCCAGGGCGGCCAGCACGGCCATGGCGCAGTGGGCGTTGTGCCCGCAGGCGTGGCCCAGACCGGGAAGGGCGTCGTATTCCACCAGGATGGCGGCGGAGGGACCTTCCCCATTTTTCAGCACCCCACGGAAGGCGGTGGGGTAGCCCATGTAGGGGTATTCCACCTGGTAACCGGCCTGGCGGAGCAATTCTACGACTTTCTGGCTGGAGCGGAATTCCTGATGGGCGATTTCGGGGTGGGCATAGAGGTCATCGCTGAGGGCGACGGCGGTATGCCAGTGCCTTTGGATGGCCTGGGAGAGTTCGTTAGAGATCATGGTCTTTCATCCTTTCCAGTGTGATCTCGCCTGATGACAGACGGGGCAGCGGCGCATTTTGCATCCCGGCGGCGGATGTGCTATAATCGAAAAAGAAAACCGGCGGGTGCAGGCAGCGCCGCAAGGGGAGAACTTTTGAAAATTAAGGGTTCAACAGATTTGAACCTAAAGAATGAAAATATTTTGCTGCCAGCGATAAAAATTATAAAACCAGATCGGAGAGAGGGCAAATAATCAAACAGAGGGGCCCTATCCCGTGGGAGGGCGTTGGTGAGGGGGAAATTGATACTTTACACAAATAAACAGTTAGGATATGAGTGAAACAGCAGAAAAAATAAAAGCTGCTATCACAAAATTGGCGGACCTCATTCCTGTGAAGAATGTCTAAAAAGGAGGGGAAATAAATGAATATACAGAATCTGCGGTATCTGCTGGAGATCGCCCAGCGGGGATCGATGACGGCGGCGGCCAAAGTTCTGTATCTGTCCCAGCCCAGACTGAGCAAGATCTTGGCGGAGACAGAGCAAAAATACGGTGTGGCCATTTTCAAACGGGAAAACAACGGCCTTGCGCCCACGGAGGCGGGACGGAAATTTTTGAAAATCGCCCGGGACATAGTGGAGGAGGCGGAGGGAAAAGAAAAACTGCTGTATTTGGTGGACCAGGCCAACAGCGCCCGGGTGTCGGTGACCCACCTGTCCTTTACCTGCGATGTGTTTTTGGAGTATTTAAAGTCCCGGGGAAAAGAGGACGGCTTTCGCTTTTTCTATAAGGAGACCGACCCCCTGACGGCCATCGGAGACGTATTCACCGGGGAATCGGAGCTGGGGGTAATTTACCTGGAAAACGGTGTGCTGGAGCTGGCCCGGCGGGAGGTGGAGAGCAGGGGGCTGTACATGGAGAAGCTGTCTGATACAGTGCCCCATCTGGTGGTGCGGGTGGGGCATCCGCTGGCAAGGCTGAATCGGCCTGTCCGGGCGGAGGACCTGTATGGCCAGAGCTTTGTGATCTATCCCGAGCTGGACTGGCTGATGCCCGGCGGGTCCAGCATCCACTCTCAGGTGGAGCGGGGCATGAAGAATATGGACTGGAGCCAGATCGGGAAGATCATCTATATCTCCAGCCGGGGGACCTTTTATGACCTGCTGACCCAGACCGATGCGGTGGCCGTGGGAACCCAGGCGGTGAACAACCAGGAACGGGTGAACCAGGTGATGTCTTTGCCCTTTGACCCGGAATTTTCCGCAGGCTTTGAGGGAACGATGAACGGGGGCGTGTACGTCGTGTACCGGCCCGGCCAGGCGCTGTCGGAGCCGGTGGACGGATTTTTGCAGCTGCTGCGGCAGATCCACTATGAATAAAAAAGAGCATAAAAACACGGCGGTCCCGGTGTTCGGGACCGCCGCGTTTTTATGCGGTGATAAGGGGTTTAGCCCTTGCGGGAGATGGCCAGGCGGGCCTTGTCGGCCAGCACCTCGGGGGTGAGGCCATAGGCGGCCAGGACCTGGTCGGCCTTGCCGCTGCGGCCGAACTGGTCGTTCACGCCGTGGCGGATGACGGGCACGGGGCAGTTCTCGCTGAGGAACTCGGCCACGGCGGCACCCAGACCGCCGATGACGTTGTGCTCCTCGGAGGTGACGATGGCACCGGTCTCCTTGGCGGCGGCCAGGAGCAGCTCCTGATCCAGGGGCTTGATGGTGTGGAAGTCCAGGACCCGGGCGGAGATGCCCTCGGCGGAGAGAATGTCGGCGGCCTTCAGGGCCATCTGGACCATCATGCCCACGGCCACGATGGTCACGTCCTTGCCGTCACGCAGGGTGACGCCCTTGCCCAGCTGGAAGTGATAGCCGGGGATGGAGTCAGTGACGGTCTCCACGGCGGAGCGGCCCAGGCGCATATAGGCGGGGCCCTCGTACTGGAGCAGGGCCTCGACGGCCAGGGTCATCTCGTTGGCGTCGCAGGGGCACAGAACGGTCATGCCGGGGATGGTGCGCATGAGGGAGAAGTCCTCGATGCACTGGTGGGTGGCGCCGTCCTCGCCCACGGACAGGCCGCCGTGGGAGCCCACGACCTTCACGTTCATGCCGGGGTAGGCGATGGAGTTGCGCACCTGCTCCCAGGAGCGGCCGGCGGCAAACATGGCAAAGGTGTTGGTGAAGGGCTTGAAGCCGCAGGTGGACAGGCCGGCGGCCACGCCCTGCATATTGCTCTCGGCGATGCCCATGTCGAAGAAGCGCTGGGGATAGGCGGCTTTAAAGCCCTTGGTCATGGTGGCTCCGGCCAGGTCGGCCTCCAGCACGATCAGCTCGGGATAACGGTCAGCCAGGGCGACCAGGGCGTCGCCGTAGGCATTACGGGTGGCTTTCTTTTCAGACATGTCAGTTCCCCTCCAATTCCTTGATCTTGGCCTTCAGCTCGGAGACAGCCTGCTCCAGCTGCTGGTCGTTGGGCGCTTTGCCGTGCCAGCCGGCGTCGTTCTCCATGAAGGAGATGCCCTTGCCCTTGACGGTCTTGGCCAGGATCACAGTGGGCTGGCCCTTAGTGGCGGCGGCCTCCTGATAGGCGGAGAGGATCTGGTCGAAATCGTGGCCGTTGATGGTGATGACGTGGAAGCCGAAGGCGGCGAACTTCTGGTCCAGGGGCTCCAGAGGCATGACGTCCTTGGTGGCGCCGTCGATCTGGAGGCCGTTCACGTCCACGATGACGCACAGGTTATCCAGCTTGTACTTGGCGGCGGACATAAAGGCCTCCCAGCCCTGGCCCTCGTCCAGCTCGCCGTCGCCCATGACGGCGTAGACGCGGTAGTCCTTGTGGTTGAGCTTGCCGCCCAGGGCCATGCCAACGGCGGCGGAGACGCCCTGGCCCAGGGAGCCGGTGGACATATCCACGCCCCGGACGTGGTGCATCTCTACGTGGCCGGACATGTGGCCGTCGATGCGGCGGAACATGTGCAGGTCGTCCACGGGGAAGAAGCCCCGCAGCGCCAGAACGGGATAGAGGGCGGGGCTGCAGTGGCCCTTGGACATGACGAAGCGGTCACGGTCAGGGTCCTGGGGGTTTTGGGTGTCCACGTGCATGACGTTGAAGTACAGGGCAGTGACCAGGTCCAGGCAGGACATGGAGCCGCCGGGGTGGCCGGAGGCGGCGTCGTGGACCATGGTCAGGCCCAGAATGCGGGCCTCGTTGGCCTTGATCGCCAGCTGCTGATTAGAAAGTGGCTGCATATAGGATCAACCTTTCTTCTGTTTTTTCCGACAGGCGGAAAGTGAGGCCGCACAGGCGGCTTGATCGGTACGAATCATTATACCATTTTTTTAAAATCGGGACAAGGGCGCGGGGAGAAAAAGTGAGCTTATCGGGTGGGGACGTGCCAGATGTTTTCGGCGTAGTCCTTGATGGAGCGGTCGGCGGCGAAGATGCCGGAGCGGGCGATGTTGGTCAGGGACATCTGGTTCCAGCGCTTGCTGTCGCCATAGACCTGAAGGGCCCGCTGGTGGGCCTGGCAATAGCTCTGGAAGTCGGCCAGGAGCAGGTATTCGTCGGCGGGGGAGCCGCCGGCGCCGTAGAGCAGGCGGGTGGCCAGGTCGGCATAGGACACGTGGTCGTCGAACCCGGCGGAGAGCTGGTCGATGACCCGCTTGAGGACGGGGTCCTGCTGGTAGTAGTCCATGGGGTGATAGCCCTGCTGCTTGCGCTGGACCACCTCCTGGGCGGTGAGGCCGAAGAGGAAGATGTTCTCGTCCCCCAGCTGCTGGTGCATCTCTACATTGGCGCCGTCCAGGGTGCCGATGGTGAGAGCGCCGTTCATCATGAACTTCATGTTGCCGGTGCCGCTGGCCTCTTTTCCGGCGGTGGAGATCTGCTCGCTGATCTCGGAGGCGGGGATGAGCTTCTCCGCCAGGGAGACCCGGTAGTTCTCCAAAAAGACCACCTGGAGCTTATCCTTGCACACGGGGTCCTTGTCGATCTGGGCGGCCAGGGAGTTGATGAGCTGGATGATCTCCTTGGCCACGTGATAGCCGGGGGCGGCCTTGGCCCCGAAGAGATAGGTCTGGGGGACAAAGTCCATGTTGGGATCGTCCTGAAGCTGGTGATACAGGGCGATGATGTGCAGCACATTGAGCAGCTGGCGCTTATACTCGTGCAGGCGCTTGACCTGGACGTCGAAAATGGCGTCGGTGTTCAGCACCACGCCGGACTCCCGGGCCACCCAGGAGGCAAAGCGCAGCTTGTTGGCGTGCTTGATGTCCCCCAGCTTTTTCAGCACGGTCTTGTTGGAGCGGTATTTCTCCAGGCCCTGGAGGGCCTCCGGGTGGAGCAAATAGGCGTCCCCCCCGGTGCAGTCCCGGATGAGGGAATCCAGCTGGGGGTTGATCTGAGACAGCCAGCGGCGGTGGTCGATGCCGTTGGTCACGTTGGTGAACTGCTCGGGCCGGGCCAGATAGGCGTCGTGGAAGACGTCCTTCTTCAGGATCTCGGAGTGGAGGGCGGAGACGCCGTTCACCGTCTGGCAGGCGCAGATGCACAGGTTGGCCATGCGCACCTCGCCGCCCCAGATGATGGCCATGTTGGCGATCTTGCCGGTGTCATTGCCATAGCGGTGCTCCAGCTCCCGCTGGTAGCGGGCGGCGATCTCCTTGAGGATGATCCAGATGCGGGGCAGCAGGGTCTCGATGAGGGACTGGGGCCAGCGCTCCAGGGCCTCGGCCAGGACGGTGTGGTTGGTGTAGCAGACGGTCTGGGTGACGATGTGCCAGGCGTCCTCCCAGGAGTAGCCCTCCACGTCCAGCAGGATGCGCATCAGCTCGGGGATGACCAGGGTGGGGTGGGTGTCGTTGATCTGGATGACGTGCTTTTCATGGAAGTTGCGCAGGGTGCCATATTGGGCGCGGTGCTTACGGATGATGGACTGCACCGTGGCGGAGACGAAGAAATACTGCTGCTTTAAGCGCAGAGACTTGCCCTCGTAGTGGTTGTCGTCGGGGTAGAGGACCTTGGCGATGACCTCGGCCATGGCCTGCTGCTCCACCGCCTTGAGATACTCGCCCCGGGAGTACAGGGACATGTCCACGGGGACGGGGCTTTTGGCATCCCACAGGCGCAGGACGTTGGTGTGGCGGGTCTGGTAGCCGGCGATCTCCATATCCCGGGGGATGGCCAGCACGGTGGTGTAGCCGGTGTGCTCGGGGTGGTTGTGCCCCTCGCTGTCCCAGCGGTCCTCCACTTTGCCGCCGAAGCGGACCTCCTCCGCCTCGTCCATCTTGGGGATGAGCCAGGCGTCGCCCAGGCCCAGCCAGTTGTCGGCCAGCTCCACCTGCTTGCCATCGATGATCTTCTGCTTGAAGATACCCAGCTCGTAGCAGATGGAATAGCCGGTGGCGGGGATCTCCAGGGTGGTCATGGAGTCCAGATAGCAGGCGGCCAGACGGCCCAGACCGCCGTTGCCCAGGCCGGCATCGGGCTCCAGCTCGAACAGGTCGGAGGCGGAGAAGCCCAGGCCCTCCAGAGCGTCCTTTAAGGTGCCCAGCAGACCCAGGTTATAGGCGTTTTTCTCCAGAGAGCGGCCCATCAAAAATTCCAGGGAGAGGTAGTGGACCTGGCGCTGTTGGCCCTCCCACACCTGGTTGTCAGTGGCCATCTGGCGGCGGGACATGATATCCCGCAGGACCAGGGCGCAGGCCTTGAACATGTGGGAGGGGGTGGCCTCGTCCACAGTGCGGCCAAAGTTGCGCTGGAGCTTACCGGTGATCATCTCGGTAAGCTGGGCCTTGGTATATTCAGCCATAACAGTTCCTCCTGTAACGGGTTCAGATTTTAAGAAAAGGGGGACTGGAAAGCTCCTGTCCCCACAGGAATATTTTATCAGCTTTCAAAAGGTGCGTCAATCGGCATAACGGCGTAAACGCAGGGGCTTTCGGGGCTGACGGGCGAAAATTGCACAAGAAAAAACGCGCTCCGCCGGGGGAGGCGGAGCGCGTTTTGTGGGGGAGAACCGGACTTAGCCCATGGCCCGGCGGTAGACTTCCAGGTATTGCTTGGCGGAGGGGCCCCAGGAGAAGTCGGCGGTCATGCCGGCCTTTTGCAGGGCGCGCCAGGCGGGCTTGTTGCTGCGGTAGAGAGCGGCGGCCTCCCGCAGGACCCAGACCATGTCGCCGGCGTTGATGTTGGTGAAGGTGAAGCCCCGGCCCTCGCCGGTGTACTTGTTGTAGGGGGGGACGGTGTCCTTCAGACCGCCGGTCTCCCGCACCACGGGGATGGAGCCGAAGCGCATGGCGATGAGCTGGCTGAGGCCGCAGGGCTCGGACACGGAGGGCATGAGGAACAGGTCAGACCCGGCGTAGACCAGGTTGGACAGGGCGGGGGAGTAGGCTAGGTGGGCGGCAAAGCGGCCGGGATACTGGCCCTGGGCATTGCGGAATGCCTCCTCATACTGCCACTCGCCGGTGCCCAGGACCACCATCTGCACGTCCAGGCCCATGATGTCGTGGAGGGCATCGGTCACCAGGGAGAAGCCCTTGTGGCCCACCAGGCGGGAGACGCAGCCGATGAGGGGGATGTAGGGGTCCTCCTGAAGGCCCATGGCCCGCTGGAGGGCGGCCTTGCAGGCGGCCTTGCCGGAGACGTCCTTGGCGGAGTAGTGCTCGGGCAGGTCGGCGCAGGTGGCGGGGTCGTAGAGGTCCATGTCGATGCCGTTTACGATACCGCAGAACTTGCCGTCCTGCTGGCAGATGACCCCATCCATGCCCCGGGCATAGAAGGGGGTGTGCAGCTCCTGGGCGTAAGTGGGGGAGACGGTGGTCACCTGGCTGGAGGCCAGGATGGCCCCCTTCATCAGGTTCACGTCCCCGAAGTAGGCCAGCATGCCCTCGTTGAAGTAGCTGCTGTCCAGGCCGATGACGTCCTGGAGGACCTGCTCGCCGTAGCGGCCCTGGTATTCGATGTTGTGGATGGTGAAGACGGCGTGGGCGTTCGACAGCTGGGGCACCCGGTAGCGCTCCTCCAGGAGATAGACGGGGACCAGGGCGGTCTGCCAGTCGTTGCAGTGGATGATGTCCGGCGCCCAGTCCAGCTGGGCGGGGGCGGCCAGAACGGCACGGGAGAAGAAGGCGAAGCGCTCGCAGTCGTCGAAGTGGCCGTAGATCTGGGCGCGCTTGAAGTAGTATTCGTTGTCCACGAACCAGTAGGTAACGCCCTCCCGCTCCAGCTGGAACAGGCCGCAGTAGGCCTGCCGCCAGGACAGGGAGACGTTGAAGTGCTTGAGGAAGGTCATCTGGTCCCGCCAGAACTGGCTGACGCCCTGGTAGAGGGGGAGAATGACGGTGACCTGGTGGCCCTCCTTGGCCAGGGCCTGGGGCAGGGAACCGGCCACGTCGGCCAGACCGCCGGTCTTGATGAAGGGAGCAACTTCGGAGGAGGCGAAAAGAATGTTCATAGATATCCCCTTTCCGGCAAATTACACGACGGAACCCTTGGCGATGGCCAGGGGATAGGTGCTGTGGCCCATAAGCATGCGGCCCTGGTTCACTGTGACGCTTTTGTCGGCGATGACGTAGGCCAGAGAGGCACCGGCCTTGACCACCGTTCCCTGCATGAGGACGCTGTTGACCACCTTGGCCCCAGGTTCAATGATGACACCACGGGAGATGATGGAATTTTCCACGTCCCCCTCGATGTGGCAGCCATCGGACACCAGGGAGCAGGTGCAGGTGGAACTGGGGCCGTAGTAGGTGGAGGGGTTGGACTGGTCCTTGGTGCGGATGGGGCGCTGGGGGTTGAAGAGGTCGGCCCGGACGGCGGGGTCCAGCAGATCCATGGAGCGGTGGTAGTAGTCATCCACCGACTGGAAGCGGCCCACATAGCCCTTGTGGACATAGGGGATGAGCTTCAGAGAGTCCAAGCGGGGCTGGAGAACGCCCCGGCTGAAGTCCGTGACATCGTGGGCGGCGCAGTAGTCCACCATGCTCAGCAGCAGCTGCTTGGACAGAACGTACAGCTCCAGAGATTCCAGCTGGTCGCCGGCGGCGATGGGGTGGATGGACAGGTCGGTGATGCGGCCCGACTCGCTGACCTCCACATACTCGGAGGAGCGGGGCGCGCCCCGGAGGGTGGGGGTGCAGACCACGGTGACATCGGCCCCGGAGTCCAGGTGCTGCTGGAACACGTCGGCCACAGGCAGGTTCAACGCCAGATCGCCCCGGCCCATGATGACATAGTCCTGGCGGATGTTGTTCAAGTAGTCAGACACCCCGGCCAGGGCGTCCATGGGGCCGCGGTAGTCCCCGCCCCGGCGGGCATAGCTGAAGGGGGGCAGAATGCGCAGGCCGCCGTGCTTACGGCTCAGGTCCCAGTCCTTGCCCGAGCCCAGGTGGTCCAGGAGGGACTGATAGTTCTGGTGGACGATGATGCCCACGTCGGAGATGCCGGCATTGACATAGTTGGAGAGCATAAAGTCGATGAGGCGGTAGCGCCCGCCGAAGGGAAGAGAACAGGTGTTGCGGGGACGGGTGAGCTCACCCAGGTTGGCATCAGCGCGATAGGCAAAGAGAAGTCCGTGGAGGTCGTTCATGCCTGCTCGCCTCCTTTCACATCTTCGCGGATCATGGCGCGAGGGGCGACAGTGGCTCCTGCGCCGATGGTGACACCGCCGGCCACCACGGCGATGCCCCAGTCGGGGCTGTCGTCCGGGGCGGAGCCCACTTGGGCGTTTGCTTCGATGACGGCGTTTTCAGCCACGATGGCATAGGACACGTCGGCCCCGGCTTTGACCACTGCGCCGGGCATGAGGATGGAGTACTGCACCCGGGCGCCCTCCTCCACCACGACGGAGTGGAAGAGGACGGAGTTTTCTACGGTGCCGTCGATCTGGCCGCCGCCGGTGACCAGAGAATGGGAAATTTTTGCATGGGGACCGGTGGCGTGGGGGGGCTTGATGGGGGAGCGGGCGTAGATGGGCCACTCCGGGTCGTGGAGGTCGATGGAGTTGTGGGGGGCCAGCATGTCCATGTTGGCATCCCACAGGGAGTCGATGGTGCCCACGTCCTTCCAGTAGCCATGGAAGCGGTAGGCGGTGAGAAGTTCGCCGGCGGCGAGCATGTTGGGGATGATGTTTTTGCCGAAGTCGTTGGAGGAGCCGGGGTCGGCCTCGTCGTCGATGAGATATTGCCGCAGCTTGGACCAGGTGAAGACATAGATGCCCATGGAGGCCAGATTGCTCTTGGGGTGGGCGGGTTTCTCCTCGAACTCGTAGATACGGTCGTGCTCGTCCACGTTCATGATGCCGAAGCGGGTGGCCTCCTCCATGGTGACCTCCAGCACGGAGATGGTGCAGGCCGCCCCCGTCTTTTTGTGCAGGTCCACCATGTGGGTGTAGTCCATCTTATAGATGTGGTCGCCGGACAGGATGACCACATATTCCGGGTCGTACAGGTCCAGGAAGCCGATGTTCTGATAGATGGCGTTGGCGGTGCCCTTGTACCAGGTGCCCTGGTCCCCCTCCCGCATGTAGGGGGGGAGGATATGTACGCCGCCGTCGGCCCGGTCCAGGTCCCAGGGCTGGCCGTTGCCCAGGTAGCTGTTCAGCTCCAGGGGGCGGTATTGGGTGAGGACGCCCACGGTGTCGATGCCGGAATTGACGCAGTTGGAGAGAGGAAAATCGATGATGCGGTATTTGCCGCCGAAGGGGACGGCGGGCTTGGCCACGTGGCTGGTGAGGGCGTAGAGGCGGCTGCCCTGTCCTCCGGCCAACAGCATGGCTACAACTTCTTTTTTCATACTGTCACCTCTTACGAATACTGGGTCGATGCTGCGCTGGAAACGATGGAGCTATCAGGAGCGCTTTTTGCGCTTAGATGCCTTTCTGGGGGTGGACTTGCGGCCCGTCAGGGCTTTGGGCTGGGGCGGGGCGGAGAGGGCGGCCTTGTCCTCTTTCTTGGGCAGGGCGGTCTGCTCCGGCTTTTGGGGCAGAGCGTGCTGCTTCTCCTTTTCCGGGAGGGCCTGTTTCTCCTCCTTCTTGGGCAGGGCCTGCTGGGGCTCTTTTTTGGGGAGGGCCTGCCGGGCGGGCTTCTCAGGAAGGGCGGCCTGGGGGGCCGTCTCCTGGGCGGGGGCGGCGGCTGTCTTAGCCTTGGCGGCGCGCTTTTTGGGGGCGGCCTTTTTGGCGGCGGCCTGGTCCGCCTTGGGGGCGGCGGGCTTGCGCACCGGGAACCGGCGGGAGCAGCGGTAGATCATGGCGGACATGGGGGGCAGGTCGATGACCAGGGACTGGGCCTGGTCGTGGCAGGGGACCTTCTCCGTCTTCACGGGGTCGTGGTCCCCCAGGCCCTGGCCGCCGAACTGAGTGTCGTCGGTATTCAGCACGGGGGTCCAGATCCCGGCGAAGGGCGCGCCCACCCGGTAGCCATTGCGGTGGTTGGGGGAGAAGTTGCACACCACCAGAAGGGGCTTGCCGTCCTTGTCCCAGCGGAGGAAGGAGACGGTGTTGGCCGTGTTGTCGTCGGCGCACAGCCACTGGAAGCCGTGCCAGGAGTCGTCCTGCTGCCAGAGGGCGGGCTGCTGGAGGTAGAAGGCGTTCATGGCCTTGAAGAAATCCTGGGTCTGGCGGTGGGGGGGATACTGGAGCAGGTGCCAATCCAGGGAGTATTCATAGTGCCACTCGTTCCACTGGGCGAATTCAGCCCCCATGAAGGAGAGCTTTTTTCCCGGGTGGGTCATCATGTAGGCATAGAAGGCCCGGACCCCGGCAAACTTCTGCGGGTCGTCCCCGGGCATCTTGCCGAAGAAGGACCCCTTCATGTGGACCACCTCGTCGTGGGAGAGAGGGAGGATGTAGTTCTCGGAAAAGGCGTACATGAGGGAGAAGGTGATGTCCTTGTGGTTGAACTGGCGGAAGTAGGGGTCCATCTTGATGTAGTGGCAGATGTCGTTCATCCAGCCCATGTTCCACTTGAAGTTGAAGCCCAGGCCGCCCTGGTCCACGGGGTGGGTGACCTTGGGCCAGGAGGTGGACTCCTCGGCCACCATGAGCACGTCGGGGTGGGCGGAGAAGACGGCGGTGTTCAGCTTCTGCAGGAAGTCCACGGCCTCCAGATTCTCGTGGCCGCCGTTGACATTGGGGACCCACTCCCCGTCCTTGCGGCCATAGTCCAGATAGAGCATGGAGGAGACGGCATCCACCCGCAGGCCGTCCATGTGGTATTCCTCCAGCCAGAACATGGCGGAGGAGAGGAGGAAGGAGCGGACCTCGCTGCGGCCATAGTCAAAGACGTTGGTGCCCCAGTCGGCGTGGACGCCCTTTCGGGGGTCGGCGTATTCGTAGGTGGGGGTGCCGTCGAACTGGTAGAGACCGAAGGCGTCACGGGGGAAGTGGGCGGGGACCCAGTCCATGATGACGCCGACGCCCGCCTGGTGAAGCTGGTCGATGAGGTATTTCAGGTCATCGGGGATGCCGAAGCGGCTGGTGGCGGCGAAGTAGCCGGTGCACTGGTAGCCCCAGGAGGCGTCCAGGGGGTGCTCGGTGACGGGGAGGAGCTCTACATGGGTGAAGCCCATCTCCTTCACATAGGGCACTAAGTAGGAGGCGGTGTCACGGTAGCTGAGGAACTCGCCGTCGCCGGTGCGCCGCCAGGAGCCGAGATGGCACTCGTAGATGTTCATGGGGGCGGTGTAAGGCACCTGCTTGGCCCGGCGGGCCATCCAGGCCTGGTCGCCCCAGGCGTAGCCGGTGTTCAGGTCGTAGATCTTAGAGGAGACATCGGGCCGGGTGGCGGCATGAAAGGCAAAGGGGTCGGCCTTGCCCACATAGGAGCCGTCGGCCTGGAAGACGGCGTATTGATAGGCGTCGTACCGCTGAAGGCCGGGGACGAAGACCTCCCAGATGCCGCCCTCGATCTTTTCCATGGGAGTGGCCTGGAGGTCCCAGTGGTTGAAGTCACCGATGAGGGTGATCTTGGGGGCGTTGGGCGCCCAGACCCGGAAGAGGTAGCCCTCGGTCCCGTCCTCAGCCTTGGCGGGGTGGGAGCCGAAGCAGCGCCAGGCGTGGGCGGAGTGGCCGTCGGAAAAGGCCTGGAGCTCTAAAAACAGGTCGTTGGGTGTGAGATTTTCTAAATATTTGGACAAAGTGATCACCTCTGGTTGGGATTTCCATAGTGAAGTGGGCGAAAAAGCACAATTTCGCGTCAAACGCGACTGGAATTATTTATATAAATTATACAACTATACAGCGGAGCCGTCAAGTAAAATAGCGGTAAACCGGGCGGGGAGACCGAGAGATGTATCCCCGTCTGACTGGACGGGGGGCCGGACGGAGAGAAATTATCGGCGTTTTTTCGACGCCTCAACCGGCGAAGAGCAGACGGCGCAGAAGTTGGGAGAACAGGCCGGGGACGGAGAGCCGGTCCACCCCCTGGGCGGCGACGATGGGGACGGAGTCCCGCAGCTCATTTCCAACATAGACCTGGAACTCCCCCAGGGTCTGGCCGGGGTCCACCGGGGCCTGGACGTCCTGGGCCAGATCGACGCGGGTGGTGACCTGATCGGCCTGGGTCTTTTCCACCAGCAGGTGACACTCCCGCTGGAGCTGGGGCTGGACGGTCTTGCTCCGGCCCAGGAGCACGTCCACCGGGGCCAGGGGGCTTTCGGGCTGGGGGGTGATCAGGGCGTAGTTGGCAAAGCCGTAATCCAGCAGGCTGGAGGCGTCCTGAAAGCGCTGGGCGGTGGTGGGGGCCTTCATCACCACGGCGATGAGTTCCATGCCGTTTCGCTGGGCGGTGGCGGACATGCAGTATTGGGCGGAGGCGGTGAAGCCCGTTTTCAGGCCGGTGGCCCCGTCGTAGAAGCGGACCAGGCGGTTGGTGTTGGTGAGGCCGAAGGCGCCGTTTCGGATGGAGTCGGTCCAGATAGTCGTGTATTGCTGAATATCCGGGTGGCGGAGGATCAGCTCCCGGGACATGAGGGCAATGTCCCAGGCGGAGGTGAGGTGGCCGGGGGCGGGGAGACCGGTGCAGTTGACAAAGTGGGTGTCCGCCATGCCCAGGGACTGGGCTTTTTGGTTCATCTGGTCCACGAAGGCGGACTCGCTGCCCGCCAGGCGCTCGGCCAGGGCCACGGCGCAGTCGTTGCCCGAGACCACGGCCACGCACTTGATAAGGTCGGAGACCGAGAGCTGCTCCCCCTCCTTTAAATAGACCTGGGAGCCGCCCATCCCGGCGGCGTGGGCGGAGACGGGGACAAGCTCGTCCAGGGAGAGGCGGCCGGAGTCTACGGCCTCCATGACCAGGAGCAGGGTCATGATCTTGGTGACGCTGGCGGGCTCCAGCTTCTGGTGGGCGTTTTGCTGGAGGAGGACGGTCCCCGTCTCCTTCTCCATGAGCAGGGCGGAGGCGGAGGAGAGGACCAGGGGCATGCTGTCCTCGTTGGCCGCGGCGGCGGGGGTGGGCAGGAAGAGAAGCGGTGCTATGGCCAGACTGAGGACCAGGGCGGAAAGGCGGCGGAGATGATACATAGGGGTCCCTCCTGTTTTGATGGGGATGTTTGTTCCTAGGATAGGAAAAAGCAGGGCGGGCTATGCGGGGAAAAATTTTCTGGAGGGGCTATGCAGCTATCAAGATTAGTCCACGGGGCGGGAAAAAGAGGTCGAAACAAAAAATTTCAAGAAATTTTTGCAAAAGAGGACGGGAACGTGCAACTTTTTGTGGTTGGGAAGCAGGGGTGAGGAGGGATAGGGTGGCAAAGGGAGCGACGCCCGGACGGGAGCAGATCATCCGAAGGATGTGGAAGCTGGCCAACGCCGGGGTGGAGGATGCGGTGAAGCTGGCCTGCTTCCCCACGGAGGAGTGGGGCGGACTGGAGGGCATGAACTTAGACGCCCTGACGGAATTCAAGCGGGGGAGCAACGGCGTGGTGGAGCTGAAATTCACGGACCGGGCCAGGCTGCTGGAGCGGCTGCTGGACGCCGCCGACCACAGCGGGGAGGACCAGGTGGACCGGTTTTTAAGCGCCATGGAGCATCAGGAGGAGGGGAAGTGAGACAGGAATGGAGTTTTCGCCCAAGCAGCGCAGGGTGCTGACCTGGTGGCGGCCCGGCTCGCCGGACCGGGACAAGCAGGCCATCATCTGTGACGGGGCGGTGCGCAGCGGCAAGACGCTGTGTACGGGGCTGTCCTTTTTCTGCTGGGCCATGCAGCGCTTTCAGAACAGGCGGTTTGCCCTGTGCGGGCGGACCATCGTGTCGGTGCGGCGGAATCTGCTGGAGGAGCTGCTGCCCCTGCTGGAAGGGATGGGCTTTCGATGCAGACAGAAGACGTCGCAGAATCTGCTGGAGGTGCGGCTGGGCAGGCGGAAGAACACGTTTTATCTGTTCGGCGGCAAGGACGAGGGGTCGGCGGCCCTGATCCAGGGGCTGACCCTGGCGGGGGCGCTGCTGGATGAGGTGGCGCTGATGCCCAGGTCCTTTGTGGAGCAGGCGGCGGCCCGGTGCTCGGTGAGCGGGAGCAGGCTTTGGTTCTCCTGCAACCCGGAGTCCCCCGCCCACTGGTTTTATCAGGAGTGGATCTTAAAGGCGGAGGAGAAGGGGGCGCTGCGCATCCCCTTCTCCATGGAGGACAACCCAGGGCTGTCCCCCCAGATGCTGGAGCGGTATCGGACCATGTTTCAGGGGACCTTTTACCGCCGGTTCGTGCTGGGGGAGTGGGTGGCCGCGGAGGGTCTGGTGTATGACTTTTTTGACGAGAGCTTTGTGCACACCGCCCCGGAGGGGCTGGAGGAGTGGTATATCTCCTGCGACTATGGCACGGTGAACCCCACGTCTATGGGGCTGTGGGGGAAGAAGGACGGCGTTTGGTACCGCACGGCGGAATTTTATTACGACGCCAGGAAGATGCACCGGCAGAAGACGGACGAGGAATATGCCGACGCCCTGGCCGAGCTGGCCGGGGGACGGGACATCCGGGCGGTGATCGTGGACCCGGCGGCGGCCAGCTTTATCGAGACCCTGCGGCGGCGGGGCTGGCGGGTGCGGCGGGCGGACAACCGGGTGCTGAGCGGCATCCGCCTGACGGCCCGGCTTTTGAAGGCGGGGAAGCTGGTGATCTGTCCGGGGTGCGGCGACGCCATCCGGGAATTTGCCCTGTACCGCTGGGAGGAGCAGGGGGACGGGCAGGACCGGGTGAGGAAGGAAAACGACCACGCCATGGATGAGATCCGCTATTTTGCCGCTACGGTGGCGGAGGGAAAGGGCGGAGGTGTGTACGCCGGGTGCGTGGAGAGAGGGAGATTTTGAGGAGTTAGGAGTTAGGAAGTAGGAGTGATGAGTTTTTGCGGGGGACAGCCCCCAGAAAACGCAAAGACAAAGAAGGAGGTCACACTTTGAAGTGGTGGGAGCGGAAGAAGCGGCGGGGGGCGGCCCCGGTGGTGCAGGTGCGCCAGGGGGAGGGCCATCCCTTCGGCGTGCTGGACCGGTATACCCCATTGGGGACCGGAGAGGTGGCACTGTATCGGGCCATCCGGGAGGGGGTGCCCCTGCTGGACGCGGCCATTTGGAAGCTGGTGCGGCTGTGCGGCGGCGTGAAGGTGTTTGCGGAGGATAAGGCGGCCCAGGCGGGGCTGGAGGAGTTCTTTCAGAAGGTGAACATCGGCTGGGGACAGCGGGGCATCCAGGCCTTTTTGGACCGGTATCTGGACGACCTGTTCACCTGCGGCCACGCATTGGGGGAGATCGTCCTCACCGGGGACGGGCGGGACATCGCGGCGGTGCTGTGCGCCGACCCGGAGCAGGTGGAGGCCAAGCGGGGGGACAACCCCCTGGACTTTAAGCTGTGCCTGCGTCAGGCGGGGGAGCCGAAAGAGCTGCCCTGGCAGGAGCTGCTGCTGTTTACCCCCCTTCAGCCCACGGGGGACTGTCCCTGCGGGGTGTCTATGCTGCGGTCTATGCCCTTTTTGGCGGGCATTCTGCTGAAGATCTTTCAGGCCACGGGACAGAACTGGGAGCGGGCGGGCAACCTGCGCTTTGCGGTGGTGTGTAAGCCGGGGGAGGACGAGGGGGCCTTTGCCCAGGAGCGGTGTCGGCAGATCGCCGGGGAGTGGTCAGAGGCCATGCAGGCGGGCCGGGCCGGACAGGTGCGGGACTTTGTGGCCGTGGGCGACGTGGATGTGAAGGTCATCGGAGCGGACGGCCCCATTCTGGACAGCCAGGTGCCGGTGCGGCAGATCCTGGAGCAGCTGGTGGCCCGGACGGGCATCCCGCCCTTTATGCTGGGGCTGTCCTGGTCGTCCACCGAGCGGATGAGCACCCAGCAGGCCGACCTGCTGACCAGCGAGATCACCGCCATCCGCCGCAGCGTGGAGCCGGCGCTGGAGCGCGTCGGGGAGCTGTGGGTGCGCCTCCACGGGTTTGGCGGCGGCGTGAAGATCGACTGGGAGGACATCAATCTTCAGGACATTGTGGAGGAGGCCAAGGCGGAGCTGTATCGTGCCCAGGCGGAGAGCATCCGGCTGGGCAATCAGAAAAAATAAAAACAGAAGGAGGGAGCGGAGCCTATGCGCGTGACCAAGGCGTCTCAGGCCGGGGAGGAGACCCGGCTGGGGCCGGAGGAACTGGAGCAGATCAATCGTTTGGCCCGGCGGGAGCTGACGGCGGAGGAGGTGTATGCCTTTTCTGTGCGGCTGTGTGACAATGAGGTGGACCGGGACGGAGAGCGGTTTGAACCGGAGACCCTGGAGGAGCTGGCGGGACTGTTTGTGGGCAAGTGCGGCATTTTTGACCACCAGTGGTCGGCCAAGGGCCAGGCGGCCCGGATCTATCGCACGGAGCTGGTGCGGGAGCCGGAAAAATTGACAAAGGCCGGGGACGGCTATTGCTGGCTGAAGGGCTATGCCTATATGATGCGCACCGAGAGCAACCGGGACCTGATCGCGGAGATCGAGGGGGGCATCAAGAAAGAGGTGAGCGTGGGCTGCGCGGTGGAGCGCAGTGAGTGCTCCATCTGCGGGGCGGACAGGCGAAATGGCGACTGCGGCCACAAGAAGGGGGAGCGGTATGACGGGGCGCTGTGCTTTACCCGGCTGATGGGGGCCAGCGACGCCTATGAGTTTTCCTTTGTGGCGGTGCCCGCCCAGCCGGCGGCTGGCATCGTGAAGGGCATGGAGGGGCGCTTTCATACCCTGAAGGCCCTGGCGGAGGGGCACCCGGAGTGCGCCGGAGAGCTGGAACGGCTGGAGCGGGAGGCTCTGCTGGGCCGGAAGAGCGGGGAGCGGGCCAGAAGAGAGGCGGTGCGCTTCGGTCTGCTGGCCGGACTGGGGCTGGACAAGGCGGCCCTGGAGCGGCTGGTTGCCCCCCTGTCCCCGGAGGAGCTGGAGCAGGTGGAGAAGGCCTGGGAGCAGAAGGCGGCGGAGCGCTATCCTCTGTTTCCCCAGCTGCGATATGAGGAGCGGGAGCAGAAAGAGACGGGCCGGGACGGGGCCTTTTTGATCTGAGAGCAGAACCCGCCCGGTGGGCGGATGAGCATAAAAACAGGAAATTGAAGGAGGAAACGCAGGTATGAGCAAGATCTCGTTTGAGGGCATCGGCAGCGTGGTGGCTACTTTTCTGGCCGACAGCGGCGTGAAGGGCGGCCAGGTGGTGAAGCTGACGGGCAACGGTCAGGTGGGCCCCTGCTCCGCAGGCGACGCCTTTTGCGGCGTGGCCCTGGAGCCCAGGGCTGGTCTGGCCGCCGTGCAGGTGAAGGGCTTTGTCACGGTGAAGACGGCGGACACCCTGACCGTGGGCTGGGCGGAGCTGGCCGGGGACGGCGACGGCGGCGTGAAGAGGGCGGAGACCGACGGTGTGACGGTGCTGGTGGCGGATGTGAAGGATGACGGCACCGCCGTGATCTGTCTGTGATCGGGAAAGGAGAGGAAACGAATGGCTTTTTCTTATGACAATCTGAAGTTGGACAAGGGGATGTATCAGGAGGCGGGCCGCAGCTTTAGCCAGGTGCTGGAGCGGCAGGACCCCAGCGAGCAGTATAAGGGCACCAGCCTGGAGGGGCTGGACGCCTTTCAGCGGCAGCTGAAGCGCTTTGATATCAAGGTGAAGGGCGCGGGCAGCGACGTGGTGGAGAAGTTTTTCCGCACCGCCGACTCCGCCGTGCTGTTCCCGGAGTACATCGCCCGCTCGGTGCGCCAGGGCATGGAGGAGGGGGACATCCTGCCCCACATCACCGCCGCCGTGACCCGCTTTGACGGCATGGACTATCGCTCCATCACCGCCGAGGCCGGAGGTGACAGCAAGCAGCTGCGCCACGTGGAGGAGGGCGCGGCCATCCCCGCCACCACCATTCAGGTGCAGTCTAATCTGGTGAAGCTGCGCAAGCGGGGCAGAATGCTGGTGGCCAGCTATGAGGCGGTGCGCTATCAGAAGCTGGACCTGTTCTCTGTGACCCTGCGGCAGATCGGCGCCCACATCGCCCGGGCCCAGCTGGAGGACGCGGTGGACGTGCTGAAAAACGGGGACGGCAACGGCAACGCCGCCAGCGTGTTCACCACCGCCGCCCAGGGCAAGCTGACCTATGACGACCTGGTGGACTTTTGGGCCAAGTTCGACCCCTATGAGATGAACGCCCTGCTGGTGTCTGGCGACGTGATGGTGAAGCTGCTGAAGCTCAGCGAGTTTCAGAATCCCCTTACCGGCCTGAATTTCCAGGGCACGGGCAAGCTGACCACCCCCTTGGGGGCCAATCTGCTGCGGACCTCTGTCCTGCCTGCGGGCACGGCCATCGGTCTGGACAAGCGATTTGCCCTGGAGATGGTGCAGGGCAGCGACGTGACGGTGGAGTATGACAAGCTCATCGACCGGCAGCTGGAGCGGGCCGCCGTGACCACCATCAGCGGCTTTGCCAAGGTGTTCAAGGACGCCAGCCGGGTGCTGGAGGTCAAGAAATGAGGGAGGACATCCTGGCGCTGTGCAGGGCCATGGGGGCGGGGGAGGAGCAGGACGTCCTGCTCCTCCCCCTGATCGAAGGGGCCAGCGCAGAGCTGGAGCACCTGCTGCGCCGGGGGGTAAAACCGGAGGACTGCGGCAGGAGCTTCGCATTGGCGGCGGCCATGCTGGCCATGGACGGACTGGAGGCGGCCCAGGGGGGCGGGCAGATCAGCGGCTTTACTGCCGGGGAGCTGTCCATGCAGCTGCGCGGGGAGAGCGGCGGCAGGAGCGGACTGCGGCAGCAGGCCCTTCGGCTGATGGCCCCCTGGCTGGGGCAGACGGGATTTGTGTTCCGGGGGGTGCCGGGCTGATGGCTGAAAAAATGGCCGGACTGGCCAGGCACTGGCGGGCGATCCTGGCCCGGTATGGCCAGGACGTTATCGTCTTCCCCAAGAGCGGAGACGAGGGCGCGGAGACCCGGGCTTTTGTTCAGCCTTTGGCGGAGCGGGGGGAGGACCAGCGGGTCCCATCCCCCCTGGGGCTGCGGCGGGAGGACAAGTTTTTGTATCTGGGCCCGGGAACGGTCCCCCTGGAGGAGGGAGGACGGGTAGACCTGGGCCAGGAGCGCTATATGGTGCAGGCGGCCCACAGCATCGGGCCGGGGCTGTTCTGGCAGGGGGTCCTGCGGCCCATGGACGAGGAGAGGGGGAGCTGAACTGGAACTGGAGCATATCCCCAAGGCCATGGCGGACTATCTCACCGCCCGGGGAGCGGCGGCCATGACCGCCTGGACAGGCCGGGAGCGGGAGCGACTGACCCGGCCCACGGCGGTGGTGAGCGTGAGAAAGTGTCAGGTGGGCCCGGCGGGCTTTCAGGACTATCTGGGGGAGCGGTTTGACCGGGACAGCGGACAGTGGACGGAGCTGTATGGCCGGAAGGCGGAGCTGACCTTGGGACTGGACCTGTATGCCCCGGAGGAGACGGAGGGGGCGGCCATGGAGACGGCCCTGTTCCGCCTGGCCAGGGCCTTGGTCCGGGGCGGGCCGGAGGGCGTGAGCATCCGGGAGTTTTCCTGCGGGGAGACGGAGCACGACAGCAAGGCGCGGCTGCTGCGGCGGAGCGTGCGGGCGGTGTGCGTGGTCTGTCTCACCGGGGAAAAGGAGCCTGCGGCGGCATTTTCGGAAATTGAAGTGCGAGGTGGATTGAAAGGATGAATGTGACGGTACATCAGAGACCGGGGGTCTATTCCGCGTATGATGCCTCTTCTGTGGTCAGCGGCAGCGGCGGGGGCAAGCAGGTGGGCCTGGTGGCGGTGAACACCAAGGCCACGGCCAACGAGGTGAAGATCGTGACCAGCTATGACGGGGCGGTGAACGCCTTTGGTCAGGGGACCATGGCCGAGCTGATCCGCCTGGCCCTGAAAAACGGGGCCGGTTCTGTGGCGGCGGTGCCCATTGCCAGCGGCGAGGGCTATGGCGACGGCTTTGCCGCCCTGGAGGGGCTGGAGGACGTCACGGCGGTGATCTGTGACAGCACGGACGGGGACGTGCAGAAGGCCATGAAGGAGAGCGTGGAGACGGCCTCGGCCAACCGGCGGGAGCGCATCGCCGTGGCCGCCGGAGGGGCGGAGGAGACGGTGGATGAGCTGATCGCCCGGGCCAAGGCCCTGAACCACGAGCGGGTGGTGCTGGTGGCCCCCGGCGGCGTGGACAAGAGCGGGGAGAATACGGACGGCTTAGGCGTGGCGGCGGCGGTGGCCGGAGCCATTGCCGGGGAGAGCGACCCCGCCGTGCCCCTGGGCGGGGCGGTGCTCACTGGCCTGTATGGTCTGAGCGGGCGGTATAACGACGGGGAGATGGACCGGCTGATCTTAGGCGGCGTGACCCCGGTGGAGAGTCTGGCGGGGACCATGGTCGTGGTGCGGGGCGTGACCACCCGGACCACCACGGGGGAGGCGGCAGACGCCACCTGGCGGGACTTGACCACCATCCGCATCGTGGACGACGTGATCCCCACCCTGCGCCGGGCCCTGCGGGCCAAATTCCAGCGGGCCAAGAACACGGCCCAGAGCCGGGGAGCCATCCGGGCCCAGGTGGTGCTGGAGCTGGAGAACAAGAAAGCCCGGGAGATCATCACCGGGTATGAGAATGTGACGGTGACGGCGGACAGCCAGGACCCGGCCCGGTGTCTGGTGGACTTTTCCTTTACCGTGGCCCACGGGCTGAATCAGATCTGGCTGACGGCCCACATCACCGTTTGAGAGAGGGGAGCGTGAAGCGGGTATGACTGGATTTCCCACCAGCAGCGACATTTATCTGGAGGTGGACGGCACCAGGGTGGCCGTGGTGCAGAGCTATTCCGCCAAGGCCAGCAAGAGCAGCACGGCGGTGGAGGCCTTTGGCGAGGCCGAGCCGGTGGCCACCATCGAGGGGCAGACCAGCCACGTGGTGGAGCTGACCCGGCTGTATGCCACCGACGAGGCCATTCGGGACGGCATCGACTTTTACAGTTTGAGCGGCTTCTCCCTGGTGGTGTGTAAGCCGGACCGGAAGATCATCTATTCCAACTGTCAGTGGAGCAGCATTCAGGAGAGCGCCACCCTGGGCAGCATGGTGCTGGAGAAGGTGACGCTGGTGGCCTCCCGCCGGATCGTGACGGAGGTGTGAGCATGGAGGGTTCCATCTTGGCCCAGCGGGAGCGGGTGAGCCTGGGCAATGGGATGGCGCTGCGGCTGCTGTCTGCCCTGGAGGTGCTCCAGGCCCGCCGGGAGGCGGGGGAGCTGGCGGGGGAGGACCGGGAGCGGGCATTGTGCTCCAACGCCTGCCTGCTGGCCCGGGCCCTGGAGCGGGAAGAGGACAAAAGTCCTGTTTTTTCGGACGGACGGGCGGTGCTGGCCGGGCTGACCGTGGAGGAGATCGGCAGTCTGGCCGCCCGGTGGTCTGTGCTCCGCCGGGAGAGCGACCCGGGGCTGAACGTGACGGAGGAGGAGCTGGAGAACGTAAAAAAAAACTCCGCAGTGACCCGGGAGAACGGCTGCGGTGGCGGGTGCTGAGGGAGTTTCACGCCCTGCCAACCGAGGCGCGGGCCAGGGAGATGAAGGACCGGGACTATCTGTGGTGTCTGGCCAACGGGCTTTTGGACCGGGAGGAGGAACTGGGTCGGCTGTGCCCCGACTGCCGGGCAAAGGCGGAGCAGGCCCGGTGCCCCGTGTGCGGCAGGCCCGAGGACGCGGGACAGCCGGGGGAGGGCGGGAGCAATCCCGCCTTTGACCTGGAGCGGTTCCGCCGCTTGAAGGAGGGCGGCGAATGATCGACTATCTGGAGCAGGAGAGCGGCCAGGCGGACGCTTTGGAAGAGCAGAGAAGGCGGCTGGCCGCCGCGCTGACCTCTGCCGCCGCTGCTGGGGAGAGCGGCGGCGTGGCTGGCCCGTCAGGGGCTGAGAAGATGGCTCGGTCTGATCTGGACGGCGGACCGGGGAAGACGGCAGAGAGCGAGCCTCTCCCGGCGGAAGAAGGCCAGACGGCGGAGGAGACGCTGCCCCTGTTGGAGGAGACGGCGCGGCTGGACCGGGTCCTGGACAGCGCCCAGGGGGAGCGGGCGGACCTGTTGGCCGCAAAAGCCAGAGGGGAGAGCTGGCAGGCCGGGAGAGCCGGAGGTCTCACCTGGGGACAGCCGGGGGTGGGGAACGGGAGAAATGCCCCGGCGTTTTGGGACGGGACCATCCCGGAGACGGGCCGGACGGGGGCCTTTGCCAGAGGGCAGGACCCGGCGGCGGAGCGGGAGCAGGCCCGAAACCTGGACCGGATCTTTCAGCGGGACAGCCGCCGGTATGACGGGGGCTTTTTCCTGTATTGACGAGGAGGAGAGAAGATGACGCTATCGCCCATGCGGTATAAGGGCTATACCTGGCCCCACAATCCCAGGGTATATTCCATCGACTATGAGCGGAAGATGGCGGTGAACAAGACGCCCTTCGGGCTGTTCCACTTGCAGGACCTGGGGCGGACCAACCGGATCATGGAGGGGGAGGGGGAGTTTGTGGGGCCGGACGCCTATGCTCAGTTCGGAAAGCTGGCCAACGTGTTCTATGAGGACGGGCCGGGGCTGCTGGTCCACCCCCTGTGGCAGACGGCCAACGCCTATTTCGTCTCCCTGCGGCTGGAGCAGGAGCCCAGGCCGGACTATGTGCGCTATTCCTTTGCCTTTTGGGAGGACGACAGCTGGTATACCGGCCTGGCCGCCCAGACGGCGGGAGCCCAGAGCGGGGAGAGCGGCGGGACGTCCGCCGGGCCGGTGTATCACCGGGTGGTGAAGGGGGAGAGTTTGTGGGCCATCGCGAAGAAGTATGACCTGTCCCTGGTCAAGCTCATCGCCATGAATCCCCAGATCAAGAACCCCAATCTCATCCACGTGGGAGACGAGGTGAGAGTGGGGTGAGAGGCTATGTGACGGACACAGCCGGGCGGCAGTGGCTGCTGCCCCAGCCCACGGCCTGGCGGATGGAGTATACCGCTGGGACGCCCTGCGACAGCTTTTGGATGCGCTGCCCCTGGGAGGCAGGCAGCGGGACGAAGCCGGGGGAGTGGTCCCGGTTTTGGGCCGAGCACGGGGGGGAGCGGGTATTCACCGGGGTGGTGGACGAGTGCCAGGTGGAGCAGTCGGGAAATGGCAGCGTTCTGGAGCTGTCCGGCCGGGGAATGGCCGCCCTGCTGCTGGACAACGAGGCCCTGGGCCAGGACTATGGCACGGCGACGCTGGAGGACATCCTGCGGGACCACGTGCGGCCATATGGCATTCAGGCGGCGGCAGGGGCGAAGCTGCCGCCGGTGAGCCCCTTTTCCGTGGCCACGGGAAGCAGCGAGTGGTCGGTGGTATATGACTTTGCCCGGTATTATGGCGGGGTGGCCCCGCGGTTTGACCGGGAGGGGCGGCTGGTGCTGACGGGCTGGCCGGAGAGGGCGGAGCGGCTGATCGGGGACGGGACGGCGGTGACGGAGCTTGTCTATCGGGACCGGCGGTATGGCGTTTTGTCCCAGGTGCTGGTGCGGGACCGGTACAGCGGCCAGACGGAGACGGTGAGCGACGGGGAATTTATCGCCCAGGGGGGCATGGCCCGACGGGTGATGACCATGCCGGGGCGGAGCAATTTCCAGACCATGCGGTACACGGGCAAGTTTCAGCTGGAGCGGGCCAAGGGGGAGCGCATCCGGCTGGAGGTGGAGATCGGGGAGGCCTTCTCCGCCTGGCCGGGGGAGCTGGTGCGGGTGCAGCGCAGCGGCTGGGACCGGAACGGGCTGTATCGGGTGGCCCAGAGCACGGTGGGGATGGACAGCCGGGGATATTGGACCCGACTGGAGCTGGCCCCGCCGGATTTCGTAGTTTGAGGTGAGGAGCATGTGGATATCGGAACGGGATATGTGGCGGGAGCAGGGGGAACCGGCGGCGGAGCTGGGCGTGGTGACCCTGGGCGGCGACCCGGCTGGTGTGAGCCTGGGGGGCGAGCGGCGGCAGCTGCCGGTGTACAGCCCCGGCGGGGTGACCTGGCGTCCGGCGGCGGGAGACAAAGTCCTGGTGCTGAAGACGGGGGCGGCGGGGGAGCAGCCCTGCGTCATTGGACGGGTGCAGCGGGGGGCCGGGACATTGGCCCCGGGAGAGGTGCGGCTGGCGGCACCCGGCGGCGGAGGCGGCGTTCTGGCGGGCCGGGATGGCGTGAATCTGTACGGCACGGTGAAGGTGGGCGGCACGGAGATACATGACTATGTCCGGGCCGTGGTCTATCAGGTGCTGAGCGAGATGGTACAAGGCTGAGAGGAGCGGATGGCGTGGAGTGGACGTTGATAGACGGGGACTATGTGCCCGACGGGGCGGGCGGTTTGAAGGAGAACGACGGGGCGGAGGAGGTGCTGGCCCGGGTGCTGTTCCGCCTGACGGCGCGGCGGGGGGCCATGCCCTTTCTGCCCGGACTGGGCAGCCGCCTGCACGAGGTGATCCGGGAGAAGCCGGGGGCGCGGCAGACGCTGTGCGCCCGGTATGTGGCCCAAGCGCTGGAGGAGGAGACCGACCTGAGCGTGACGGACGTGGTCTGGCAGGACACGGAGGAGGGCGCGGAGGTGACGGTGAGCCTGGAGTGGAAGGGCCAACCGCTGACGGTGACGGCGGCGGTATAACAAAAGGGGGAGCGGGATGAAGAGCGTAGAGGAAATTTACGGGGAGATGCTGGACTGCTTTGCTCAGCGGACGGGGATGCGCCCGGCGGAGGGCTGCGACCTGGCGGCGCGGCTGTACGCGATGGCGGCTCAGGTCTACAGCCTGTATGTCCAGGCGGACTGGGCGGGACGGCAGGTGCTGCCCCAGACGGCGGAGGGGGAGTTTCTGGACCGCCACGCCCAGCTGCGGGGCATCACCCGGAAGGAGGCCGCCCCGGCCACGGGGGTCATTCGCTTTACGGCGGGGGAGACGGCGGACGCGGCCCGGACCATCCCCGTGGGCACGGTGTGCATGACGGCGGGCCGGGTGCGGTTTGAGACCACGGAGGAGGGCACTATTCAGCCGGGAGAGCTGACGGCGGACGTGCCCGCCCAGGCGGCGGAGGCGGGCAGCGCGGGAAACGTGGCCGCCGGGAGCGTGGTGGTCATGGCGGTGGCTCCGGCGGGGGTGGCCGCCTGCACCAACCCGGAGCCATGCACCGGCGGGGCGGACCGGGAGACGGACGAGGGCCTGCGGGAGCGGGTGATGGACAGCTTCCGCCGACTGCCCAACGGGGCCAACGCCGCCTTTTATCAGCGGGAGGCCCTGTCCTTCCCCCAGATCGCGGCGGCCAGCGTCATTCCTCGCCCCAGAGGCATCGGCACGGTAGACGTGATCGCGGCCACCCGGGCGGGAGTGCCGGACGAGGCGCTTTTGGCTCAGCTGACGGACCATCTGCAAAGTCGCCGGGAGATCGCCGTGGAGGTGCAGGTGAAAGCGCCCACCCTCTCTACGGTGACCATGTATTTGCAGCTGAAGCCCAAAGAGGGCTATACCTTCGCCCAGGTGGCGGCGGGGGTGAAGCAGAAGCTACAGGACTGGTTCACCGGGGAGCGGCTGGGCCAGAACATCCTGCGCAGCGAGCTGGGGGACCTGATCTATCACTGCGAGGGGGTGGCCAACTATAACATCGTGGCCCCCAAGAAGGACGTGGCCGGGTCGCCGGAGGTTCTGCCCCAGTTGGGCCGGGTGACAACGGAGGCGATGAAGTGAGCTACACGGACTATTTAAAGGAGCTGCTGCGGCCCCTGGGGGTGTATGACGTGGACGCGCCCTTCAACGGCGGGGAGCTGACGGCGGCGGGGGAGGCCCTGGACGGGGCCTTTGGCGCGCTGGAAGAGGTGGAGCGGGAGAGCAGCCTGCTGACGGCCCGGAGCTGGGGGCTGGAGGGGCTGGCGGCGCTGCTGCTCCACCGCCCGGCGGCGGAGACGGAGGAGGGGCTGGGCCAGGCCCTGGCGGCTCTGCTGCGCATCGGGGACGACAGCTTTACCCCCGCGGCCATCAACGACACCATTGTGGGCTGCGGCGTGGCGGCGGAGTGCACCGAGACGGGCGTGGGCCGGGTGCGGGTGCGCTTTCCCGGCGTGGTGGGCGTCCCGGCGCAGATCGACCGGCTGAAGCAGATCATCCAGGAGATCGTGCCGCCCCAGGTGGAGATCGAGTGGTTTTACCGCTTTCTCACCTGGGGGGAGCTGGAGGAGCAGTTCGCGTCCTGGGAAGCGCTGGAGAGCGCGGGGATGAACTGGAGTGAGCTGGAGACGAATGTTTCCGCCTGAAACGGGATGAAAAAAGGGCCGCTGGGGACAGCGGCCCTACATTTTAAATTCAAAATAACAAAACCCCCGGGGAGGAGCCCGAGGGTTTCCTGTAATGATGGGTTGGATCATACAGGGAACAGGGCAACGGGTCATGGCCAGGGGCGGCTTAATACCGCTGCCGTGTTCCTGGGGTTTATTGTAAATTATCAGGGAGGATTTGTCAATCCCTAAGATGAAAAAATTTGGAGAAAATTGAAGGAGGCGGTTCTGAGGGGAGCGTTCGGGTGTCGGCGGCGTTCCCCTCATCCGTCACGGCTGCGCCGCGCCACCTTCCCCCAGGGGAAGGCTGGGGACGGGGGTTACGGATTGCCACGTCGGGCTTCGCCCTCCCTATCCCTTTTGTCCCTTCGGGACATTTCCCCTTGACAAGGGGAATCGGCCTCGCAATGACAGGGGGGTGGGGGCAGTCCTGTAACAAAGTTACCCCAATGTTACACCTTTGTTACATCTGCTTTGGCACGCTTGACTTTGGATTTGGGGTTTGGTAGAATGCCATCGTAGCGAAGGAGTCGGTGGTGCGGCTCTGACGCGACGCAATATTCTACAAGGAGGAATTCCGAAATGAGAAATCTGAAGCGGGCTCTCAGCCTGGCTCTGGCTTCTGTCATGGTTCTGGGCATGACCGTTGTCGGCACCGGCGCGAGCTACACTGACGTGACTTCCAAGCAGAACCAGGAAGCCATCGAGGTTCTCCAGGCCGTCGGCATTATGGTCGGCGACAACAATGGCAACTTTAACCCTGACCAGAAGGTGACCCGTAACGAGATGGCCGTGGTCATGTCCAACCTGATGGACTACCGCGCCGCCACCTATGCCGGCACCTCTCCCTTCACCGATGTCCCCTCCTGGGCTGAGCCCTATGTGGCCGCCTGCTGGACCAACGGCATCACTTCCGGTTACACCAAGACCACCTACGGCGGCAACGACACCGTCACCACCAGCCAGGCCGCTCTGATGCTGATGAAGGCCCTGGGCTACTTCCAGTACTCCAGCGACTTCGGCTCTGACTGGCAGTTCGCCACCATCAAGCAGGCCACCAAGATCGACCTGTTCGACGACGTGGACTCCGGCGTGCGTGAGGCCATGACCCGCAACGACCTGGCTCAGCTGGTGCTGAACGCCCTGGAGACTCCCACCGTGGAGGCTGAGAAGGACGGCCAGGACATCGAGGTCAACGGCGTGACCATCTCCAGCAACGTGAAGTACAACTACATCACCAGCAGCAAGGACTACGCCAAGGCCATCGACAAGGATCGTACCACTGCCAACGACGGCACCAAGCTGAACGGCAACACCGTGGAGCTGGGCGAGAAGCTGTACAGCGGCGACCTGAAGAAGGCCAGCACCGGCGACGACTTCAACCGCCCCGGCAGCACCTGGACCTATAAGTCCAACGAGATCGGCAAGTACGCTGACTCCGCTGACGGCGAGTGGACCGCCAAGGTCACCAACAAGGCACTGTATGAGGCCGCCGGCTCCGCTGCCTACGACAACTACAAGTGGTCCGTGTATCGCAACGGCGTGGAGTATGGCTCCGAGAAGCAGAACACTAACGATGCCAAGAAGAACGCTTTTGGCTCCACCAGCAAGACCGGCACTGAGCGCGTTGCCAAGTCCGGCGACGGCGTTCTGACCCAGGTCTTTGTGGACGACGACAAGGAGACCGTGACTGTCACCATGATCGACACCGGCGTGGCCAAGGTCACCAAGGTCACCGAGGACTCCACCAAGGGCGAGTACGAGGTCACCGTGTCCTTCAAGACTCGCATCCCCGGCGTGACTGCCGACACCAAGTACACCTCTGATATGAAGTTCGCCAAGGACGACATCGTGGTTTACACCGCCGCTGGCACCGACATCCAGACCATGGCTGTTGCCAAGACTGTTGCCGGTAAGGTCACCGGTCAGAGCGACGCTGACTACACCACCGTGGACGGCACCAAGTACGCCTACAACTACGCTTACACCGGTGATACCAAGGAAAACTTCATTGGTAATGGCGTGTACAACCTGGAGGACAGCAAGCCTTCCGATGATCCCGATGTGGATAAGGATGTCACCCTGTACCTGGATGCCAACGGCTATGTTGTGGCTTTTGAGGGCAAGTCCAGCTCCGCTGAGGACTACCTGTTTGTGAAGGCTCTGGATAAGTCCTTCAACGACGTGTCCGCCAAGGTCGTCTTCTTCGATGGCACTCAGAAGACCGTTGATCTGGACCAGATCACCACTTATGATAAGGCTGGCAAGAAGACCGTTGCGGATGCCAAGTGGAGCGAGACTGGTTCTGATAACAATGTTTTCGTGAACACTGTTTACAAGTACACTGCTGGCTCCAGCGACTATGACCTGGAGGAAGTCACCAACTTCAAGAACACTAATGCCGATAAGGCGAAGATCTCCAACAAGACTCCTACCATTGTGGATGAGGCTGCTGGTAAGAGCATTATCACCACCGACAGCCAGACCGTGTTCGTGGACGTGGAGAACAACAAGACCTGGACCGGCTACAAGAACGTGTCCAACAAGAACAGCGCTAACGTGGCCGCTGTGAAGAACAGCGACGGCGTGGCCGAGATCGTGTTCATCCATGGCGACAAAATCGGCAGCTCCGCCAACGATGATGACTATGTCATCCTGAAGGGCACCGACATGGAGGCCATGAAGGACAAGAACAAGAAGACCGTGTACAAGCTGACCGCCGCCTATGACATCCACGGTAACGTGCGCGACGACCTGTATGTCACCTCTTCCAGCGTCTTCTCCGATGGAAAGGGCCTGTACCTGATCACCAAGTATGACAGCGATGACTATGTCTCTACTGTTATCAACCTGACCAAGTTCAAGAATCAGGGCTCCGCTGCTGCCGCTTCCGCTAGCATCTATGCTGAGACCGCCAAGAATGGTGTTTTGACCCTGAGCGATGACATCAACCTGAACCGGACTGGCGCTACCGCCAACAACCACAGCGTCTTCGCTTATGACAGCAAGACCGAGTACGTGGTCATCGAGCTGAAGGAGAACAACAATGATGTGAGCTCCATCCGCACCGGTGACATCAGCGACATCGTGGCCAAGGCCGATGCTGCTGACGGCCTGAAGGATATGACCGGCGTGTATGTCATGACCGTTGATAACGATCAGGACACCACTCCTCTGGCCACCTCCATCCTGGTCGTTGTCCCCTACGTCAAGTAATCAGACCTCTGTCTGAACACTGACTAGGCTAACGCCAAAAAGAGCGCCCCTCCGCGAGGAGGGGCGCTTTTCTTGTAGCCCCCCGAAGGGGGGCGGACCTCTGTGTCCGCCCGTTCTCTCGAAAAAAATAAATCCCCCGTGTGGGGGATTGACAAACGCTGGAAAGCGGGTATAATGAAGATAAGGGGAGGCGCTGCCGGTAGACGGGAGCCCCCGTTTACGAAAAGAAGTAACCGTACTGTGGGGACAGTTGGGCGGTTACTTCTTTTTGCTGTTCAAGAACAGGTTAATGATACCAACGACCAGAATGCCGATCTGAATGAGATCAGAATACGTGACCATGACATCACCCCCCTCCGATGTAGTGGAGGAGGTACAAAAGAAGTGTGGCCTCCTCCCGAAAGAGGGGCCCCCGCCTACCGAATACTGGCAGCGCCAGCGCATATCCGATGCGCCAGGGATATTATAGCATATTGTGTCGGAATTGGCAAGATGTGAGAAGAGCCTTCCCCTGGGGAAAGGCAAAAAGAAAATCCCCCATGTGGGGGATTGACAAACGCTGGAAAGCGGGTATAATGAAGATAGGCGGGAGCCCCTGTTTACTAACAGAAGTAATCGTTAGCTGGGGAACTATGGGCGGTTATTTCTTTTCTATCTGGATTTATCTGGAGAACCAGAGAAATGATGCTGACGACCAAGATGCCGATCTGAATGAGATCAGAATACGTGACCACCTGCATCACCCCCTTATGTAGTGGAGGAGGAAAAGAGAAGTGCGGCCTCCTCCCGAAAGAGGGGCCCCCGCCTACCGCATACTGGCAGCGCCAGCGCATATCCGATGCGCCGAAGCCATTATAGCATGACATGTAGAATTTGGCAAGCAAGGAAAGAATTTTAAAGATAATACTTGACAAATTATAGGAAAAGTGCACAATAATAGACAACAGCGGACAGGTGCTCAACGTGCCGGAAAAGTGATCGCCAAGCGGCTGAATTCAGGACGATCACCTCTTTTTGTTGTCAAAGCAGATGTAAGCGAGCGGATGTAAAACCGGCACGAGGGGCAGACTTGTCTACTGATACCGGTTATTTCATGCTCCAAAGCAAACGGGCGGCATTTGCCGCCCGTTTTGCTTTTCTCACCGCACCGGCAGGGGGCACACGGGGTAATAGGTGTGGACGGGCTCCTCTCCCCGGAGCATCCGCAGGACGCCCAGGGCCAAGGCCTCCATCTCGTTCTCGCCGGGCAGGATCACGATGCGGCACAGGTCGTGGAGATAGCCCACCACCATGTCGGTGAGCATTTTAGAGTGGGCCAGGCCGCCGGTGAGAATAACGGCGTCGATGAGCTCCTGAAAGCAGCCCAGCATGATGCCCACGCCCTTGGCAATCTGGAGCGCCTGGGCCCGATAGACCAGGGCGGCGTGCTCGTCCCCGGCTTGAATCCGCCGCTCGATCTCCCGGGCGTCGTGGGTGCCCAGCAGGGCGGACATGCCGCCCTCCCCCCGGATCTTCTTCATCATCTCGGCCTTGGTATACCGCCCGGAGTAGCACAGCTCCACCACGTACTGCATGTTCAGGCTCCCCGCCCGGTCAGGGGAGAAGGGCCCGGCGTCGTCTGACACCGAGTCGATGATCCGCCCGTGGCTGTGGGCGGAGATGGAAATGCCGCCGCCCAGATGGGCCACCACCAGGTTCATGTCCTCATAGGTCCGGCCCATGGCCTGGGCGTATTTGTGGGCGGTGGCCCGGGCGTTGAGCACGTGGCAGAAGCTGGTGCGGGTCACCTCCCGAAAGCCGGTGACCCGGGCCTCGGGCAGCAGCTCGTCGCTGGTGACGGCGTCGTAAATAAAGGCGGGGATATTCAGCGGCTCGGCGAAGGCCGCCGCCATCAGTCCGCCCAGGTTGGAGGCGTGGTCAAACACCGTGTGGTGCCGCAGGCAGTCCAGCAGGCCCGCGTCCACCTGATAGCCCCCGGCCACGATGTTGGGGATGATGCCGCCCCGGCCCACCACAGCGGCCAGGCGCTTTAGATCAAATCCTTCTTGAGCCAGCCAGCTGCGCACCAGGGACACCCGATAATCCAGCTGGTCGTAAAGCGTGGGATAGGGGGCCAGATCCTGGTTGGTGTGGACGATGCTGCGGGAGAGCAGGGGGCGTTCGTCCTGGTACACGGCGGCTTTCGTACTGGTGGAGCCGGGGTTCAGGACTAAGATCAGCTGGGCCATGTCATCGCACCTCTTTCCGGTCCGCCAGGGCCGCGCACAGCAGCAGGGACCAATATTTCTCCTGGGCGGTGGCCCCCCGGGAGTTGACTACCACGGGGACCGACGCCCCCATGACCACCCCGGCCATCTGGCCCCCGGCGGGGCCGTACAGGGCCTTACCCAGCACGTTGCCCACGGCGATGGAGGGGCAGAGCAGGATGTCTGCCTCCCCGGCCACCGGGCTGTGAAAGTCTTTCTCGATGGCGGCCTGGGGATCTAAAGCCAGGTCCAGGGAGATGGGGCCCTCTACCAGGCAGGAGCCGAAGCGCCCGGTCTGGGCCTCGGCCTTTAACGCGGCGGCGTCCTGGGTCTCCGGCATGTTGGGGGAGACGGTCTCCACTGCGCACAGCACCCCCACCTTGGGGCAGTCATAGCCCAGGAAGCGGCACAGCTGAAGGGCGTTGTCCAGAATATGCCCCTTCTCCGCCAGGGAGGGGGCCACGTTCATGCCGCCGTCGGTGTCGAAGATGAGCTTGGGATAGCTGGGCACATCCAGCACCGCCACGTGGGACATGAGTTCCCCGGTGCGGATGCCTGTCTCGTGGTCCACCACCGCCCGGAGCATGGTGCGGGTGGGCAGCATCCCCTTCACCAGCATCCGGCCCCGGCCCTGGCGGATGAGGGCCACGGCCTTGGACGCGCAGTCCTCCGGGCCGTCCCCGTCCACGATCTGCTCCGGGGACAGAGGGTGCCCCAGCTCCCGGGCCAGGTCGTTCAGCCCGGTCCGCTCCCCCACCAGAATAGGCCGAATGACGCCGTCCCGGCTGGCGGCGAACACCGCCTGCAGCGTATGTCTGTCGTTGGCCGCCGCCACCACCGCCGGGACGGGGGAAATATCCCCCAGCCGCCCCTTTAGCTCCTCAAAGCCAGAAATGACCATATGTGCCCCTCCTGTGTCCCGTTTCAACAGAAATTTATAATTTATTCTATCATTTTCACAGGGAAAAGTATAGCCCCACTTTTGCGGGCAGGGCAGGGGGACAGAAATTCCGTCTTGACGAGCGGGGCATTTCCCGCTATAATAAACTTAATTATGAATATTATGCTGATGTGGCTCAATGGCAGAGCATCTCACTCGTAATGAGAAGGTTGTGGGTTCGATTCCCACCATCAGCTCCAAAAATGGACATTTGCGAAAAGCAAATGTCCATTTTTGGATTCCGTGGGTTTATTTCAATGATCGGGGTCGGCAAAGCCGCCCCTGCGCAATTCATTTTGCGCGGCAAAATGAATTTACGGCGCACTCGCGCCGCCGGCCAGAAGGCCGGTTTTGCAAAAAAGACGGTTGCCAGCGGCAACCGTCTTTTTTGATGATTATTTCATTTGCAAATACGCGCTGGCTACGTAGCCGGTCTTGCCGTTGCCGTAGTTGATCTTCGTCCAGTCGCCGGACTGCTCCAGGATGACCACGGTGGAGCCGTTCTCCGCGCTGGCCACGACGTCATACTGAGAGCCGGGGCCGGAGCGGATGTTCAGGCCGTCGCCGGCGTTGACGATGATGGCCTCTTTGTTGGCCGTCAGGGTGCCGGTGGAGCTGGGGACGGTGACGCTGGGCGTGGTGGTGCTGCCGCCGCCGGTGGAGCTGCTGTCGCTGGGTGTGGTGACCGTCCCGGGGGCGGGGGTGGAGCCGCCCCGGCAATAGACGATGCACTCCGCCGTCTTGTCCCCGGCGGTGGCAGTGATGGTCACCTTCAGCAGGCTGTCGCTGCTGTTCACGTTGGTCACGGTGCCCTCCTCGTCCACAATGGCCACAGAGGTGTCGCTGCTGCTCCACTTCACGGTCACGTCGGCGGGGTCGGTGGTGGCGGTGATGGGATAGGTCTCGTTGGCCTGGAGGGTGAACTCAGTCCGGCCCAGAGTGATGGAGTTCACCGGTACGGTGGGCTCCTCCTGGGCGGAGGAGGCGGAGCCGTCAATGGGCGTGAGGGAGGTGTCCCCCTGGCTGGAGCTGGTCCCGCCGGGGTTGGTGCCGCCCTGGTTGTGGAAGATCAGGGGGCTGACGTAAGTAAAGACGATGAACACCGCCGCGGCGATAATGGCCAGGGAGATGACAAGGCCCACCAGCTGCACCGGGTGGCGGCCGGAGTGGCCCACGCCGGGGCGGCCCGGGCGCTCGTCGCAGAAGGGGCAGCGCTTATAGGTGACGGAATAGTCCTCCCCGCACTTTTCGCAGCGGATCACGTCGTTGCGGATGAGGGGCTGACGCTTGCGGGGGGCCTGGGTGTTCTGCATATTATTACTCCGGGACGGGGCCTTCTCCGCCGCGCCGTCCGGCTTAGCCAGTCGTCTGGAGGGGGCTTCTCTTTTTGCCATGGTGTGGATTCCTCCGTTTATCCTGTAATTCGGTCATCAGACCATACAAGTTTATTGTACAAGGATTTTACAGCCCCGTCAACGAGTTCCCGGGAGATATAACAGAATATTCACATTTTATGTTACCTGAGGGGGAGAGAGCAGCTGCACTCAGCCGCTCTCTTTTCGAATGAGGGATTGACTTTTTACCAAATCATGTTATACTAAAAACAAGAGGGGGCGCTGCCGGTAGACGGGAGCCCCCGTACTTGCAGAAGTAACTGCTTAGCTTGGTGGGCGTGGGCAGTTACTTCTTTTTGTTATTGTAAATATGGACGAACAGATTCAGAATAGCCACAATGAGCTGTCCAATCAAAATCAGATCAGAATAAGTCACCATACATACTCACCTCCCCTCAAAAAAGAGGAGGCTTTTATCAAGAAGTAGGCCTCCTCAAGGGCAACGCGAATGAGGGGACCCCCGCCTACCGTATACTGGCAGCGCCGCGCCCAGTATACTGACGGCAGAGCAGAGCAGTAAATAACTTCTCTGCCGCTTTTTGTTGCCTGAATTTGAATAATTGGATGAAAAGACCCATTTCCGACACGGAATAGTTTCGTGCCGGGAATGGGTCTTTTTATATTTTTTCAGAACTTTTTATAGGAGGAGAGCACATGAAGAAACGATTATTGGCAAGTCTCCTGTCGGCGACAATTTTATTGTCCATGACCCCGATGGCCTTTGCCGATGAGGAGCCGGTGGGGGAGGATATAACCGAACCTGCCCAGGTGGAGACGGTGGATGAAACTGTCCCTCAGGCTGAGCCGCAGGAGGAGGACAATGCCCCTGTGGTCCAGGAGGACCCCCAGGCGGAAGAGACCCCTGCTGACATTGTGATCGACAGCGACACGACCTGGAGCGAGGCCAGGACCCTGACCGGGGATCTGACGGTCAACTCCGGCGCGACGCTGACCATCGGCGCACAGGTGACGGTCAGCGGCGACGTGACCATCTCCGGCGCTACTATCACGAATAACACAGCGGAGCAAAACGGCGCTGGTGTTATGGTGGGGCATAACGACAAAGCCGACCACTGCACGGTGAACATCACCGGCGACACTGAGATCAAAAACAATCATGGCGGTATTGGCGGCGGTGTGTACGTTGCGAATGACGCCGAATGCAGCATCAGCGGAAACACCAAAATTGAAAATAATACGACTGGAACTACCGTGTGGAGCACGGCGCCCTCCGGCGGTGGTATTGCCGTTATAGCGAAGGGCGTACTGAATATTTCCGAGAATGTTTCCATTCAGAACAACCAGGCTGTGAAATACGGCGGCGGTATCTACTCCAACGGCACCGTGGAGATCAACGGCACGAATGTTATGATCTCTGGCAATAAGGCCGAACGCGGCGGCGGCATTGACCACCGGGAGAAGACCGTGTCGGTGTTGGGTTCCGTGGTCATCTCGGGCAATACCGTCAACGGCAAGGCGAACAACTTCTATCCAGAATATCGGACTCCTCCAAAGGACAACCCGGCGACACCTGCGGAATTCAATTCTAATTCTCTTGTGATTGTCACCGGTCAGCTGACCCCCGGCGCTTCCATCGGCGTGACCCTGCCGGATCAGTTGACGCAGTTGACCACCACCGTCGCCAAGGGCACGGACACCTACAACGTGACCTCTTCCGACGCGGCTTATTTCACCTATGACAGCGGCAACAAACTGGTCCAGAAGGCGACGGACAGCAACACCCTGGTCCTGGCGGACGCTGCTGCCATCCGCGCCGTGACCTTTAACCTGCCCGAGCAGGTGAAGGTCAGCTGTGCCAACCCTGTTGAAGTGGCGGACGGCGCGGACCTCACCGTGACCTTTGACGTGGCCTACGGCTATAAGCTGAAGTATGCTTATGCTGGTGAGACGCAAAAGCTGGACATCACAAACAACGCGATCACGCTGTCCAACGTGACTGCCGATACGACAGTGACCGTCAGTGTGGACCCCAAGGCCGTTAACGTCAGTACGAACGAGATCAACGGCGTCTACGGCCAGAAGCTGGAGAAGCAGGTCATTGAGACTGCCTATTACGATGACGAGGAATCTGACCTGTCCATTATCAAGTCCTGCGAAGTGAATGCGGACGAGGATCAGCTGCCCGAGGGTCTGGAACTCCGCAACGATGGCATGCTCATCGGCACGCCTAAGGAAGTCGGCACATTTAATCTTTACGTTGACTTCACGGCAGACAATGGCCAGAGCAACGGACAAACCGTGATCGTTGAAATCGGCAAGGCCGACTACGACATGTCCGGCGTGAGCTTCGAAGACGCCACCTACCCCTACGACGGCAAGGAAAAGACGCTGGAGATCACCGGCCAGCTGCCCGAGGGCGTAACCGTCACCGAGAACGAGGATGGCACCTTTACCGCCACCCTGCCCAACGCCGACGAGACCTACACCTTCACCGCCACGGTGAAGTACGACGAGACCGCCAACTACGTGAATGTCGACCCCGTTACCTGCACCGTGACCGTCACCTACCAGTCCACCAGCCACGGCGGCGGCGGGTCCAGCCGGAACAACAGCTATGCTGTCTCCACCCCCAAGGCGGATAACGGCAGTGTCACCATCAACAACGGCAGCACCGCCAAGAAGGGCGACACCGTGACCATTACCGTGAAGCCCGACGCCGGTTACGAGATCGACAAGGTGACCGTCACCGACAGCAAGGGCAACACGATCACTGTCACCGACAAGGGCGACGGCAAGTTCAGCTTCACCATGCCCGACGGCAAGGTGGACGTGAAGGTGACCTTCGTGAAGAGCGAAGTCAAGCCCGACCAGCCCAGCAAGAGTGGTTTTGTGGATGTGCCTGAAAACAGCTGGTACGCCGATGCCGCGGACTTCGTGGCCCAGCGGGGCCTGATGTCCGGCGTGGGCGAGAATCTCTTCGGCGGCAGCCAGAACACCACCCGCGCCATGCTGATGACCATCCTGGCCCGCATGGATGGCCAGGACGTGACTGGCGGGGCTACCTGGTACGAGAAGGCCATGAATTGGGCCAAGGCTAACGGCGTGTCCGACGGGACGATGCCCGAGGTGAATATCACCCGGGAGCAGCTGGCGACCATGCTCTATAGCTACGCTAAGCTCAAGGGTATCGATACGACGCAGGGCGGCATGGCTGTCCGTGAGTTCAGCGACTACGACAGCATTTCCGATTGGGCCGGGCAGTCCATGACCTGGGCCGTGAACGCTGGCATTCTGTCTGGCCGGGGCAATAACACCCTGGCTCCCACAGCTGGTGCCACTCGTGCCGAAATGGCCGTGATGCTCCAGCAGTTTGTCAAGTTGATGGAGAAGTAAAAACAACGATCCCCCAGCGGTTTACAGGCCGCTGGGGGATTGACAAACTTCCAAATCATGTTATACTGAATATAGAAGAGGCGCTGCTCTAGTTTGAGTTAGTCCCTCCCGTAGTTGCATAAGTAACCGCCGGACTGTGTGGGACAGGGGCGGTTACTTCTTTTTGTTTTGCAGAAACAAGTTAATGATACCAACGACCAAAATGCCGATCTGGATCAGATCAGAATACGTGACCATCTGCATCACCTCCTCCCTACAAAGTCGGGAGGAGAACAAGAAGCATGGCCTCCTCCCACCGGGAGGGACCAACCGCCGCCAGAGCAGCGCTTAGGTGTATTATAGCATATTGTGTAGAATTTGGCAAGACGTGGAGTGAACCCTCTCCGCCCCCTGCGGGGGCACCTCCCCCATAGGGGGAGGCAAGGGAGACGAAGGGGACAGGTTGACCTTGGCTCTCCCTGTGAGAGAGCTGGCATGGCGCAGCCGTGACTGAGAGGGCTAAAACTTTCCCCAAAACAACGCGCCTGTGTGGATATTTCCTTGGAAATCCACGCAGGCGCGTTTTTGTGTTTGATTTAAAGCCCCAAGATCTCGGTGGCGATGGCGAAGTAGATGAGCAGGGACAGGGCGTCTACCACGGTAGTGATGAAGGGGGCGGCCATGACGGCGGGGTCGATGCCGATCTTCTCTGCCGCCATGGGCAGGGTGCAGCCCACGATCTTGGCGCAGACCACGGTACACATCAGGGTCAGACAGACCACCAGGGCCACGGACACGGTGACCTGGGGGTTGTGCATCAGCATCCGGTCCACCAGCATCATCTTCACGAAGTTGGCCCCCGCCAGACACACGCCGCACAGCAGGGCCACGCGCAGCTCTTTCCACACCACGGCCAACATGTCGGAAAACTCCACCTCGCCCAGGGACAGGGCGCGGATGACGGCTACCGACGACTGGGAGCCGGAGTTGCCGCCGGTGCCGGAGAGCATGGTGATGAAGGACGTGAGCACCACGCAGGCGGCCAGGGCGCTTTCAAAGTGGGTGATGATCATGCCGCTGAAGGTGGCCGACAGCATGAGCATCAGCAGCCAGGGGATGCGGGAGCGCCAGGTCTCGAACACGCCGGTCTTCAGATAGGGCTTGTCGCCGGGCAAAATAGCCGCCATCTTCTCGAAGTCCTCGGTGGCCTCCTCCTCCATAACGTCCATGGCGTCGTCGAAGGTGATGATACCCACCAGGCGGTTCTCCCCGTCCACCACGGGCAGGGCGGACAGGTCATACTTGGAGAACATCTGGGCCACGTCCTCTTTGTCCTCGTGGGTGGTGACAGAGATGACGTTGGTCTCCATGATGTCTTTTATCTTGGTCTCGTAGGGGGAGAGCAGCAGGGTCTTTACCGTGACCACGCCCAGCAGCACCCGGTTCTGGGTGACATAGCAGGTGTACACCGTCTCCTTGTCCAGACCGACTTTTCGGATGCGGGCGAAGGACTCCTCCACGGTGGCGTTGGGGTGGAGATAGATGAACTCCGTGGTCATGATGGAACCGGCGGAGTCCTCCGGGTATTTCAGCAGCTGGTTGATCTGGCTGCGGGTGGAGGCATCGGTGTTGCGCAGGATACGGGAGACCATGTTGGCGGGCATGTCCTCGATGATGTCCACGGTGTCATCCAGATAGAGCTCGTCCAGGACCTCCCGCAGCTCCTTATCGCTCAGGGCGTTGATGATCTTCTCCTGGTCCTCGCTGTCCTCCAGATAGGTGAACACGTCGGCGGCCACGTCCTTGGGCAGCAGCCGGAAGACCACCACCTGCTGGTCGGGCTCCAGCTCGTCCAGGAATTCGGCGATGTCCACCTCGTTCATCTCGTCCAGGTGGGCCCGCAGGGCGCGGAACTGCTTGGTCTTCACCAGCTCCAGCAGCAGCTCCTCGTCATAATTTTCATGCATGGGGGTTTTTCCTCCTTCCTTTCATGAAAAGGAAGCAGGGCGCAAAAATACCGCGGGACAATATCGTTTTAGCGACGTGGGAATCCGTTCCCCTCGTCTGTGGACGGAAGAAACGGATTGCCACGTCACCCCGTTGGGGTTCCTCGCAATGACAGGATGCTCGCCGATATTGTGCCGCTTTTCAGGGGGTGACAGAGTGGGGACACAAAGGGGGCCCGTCCAGCTCTGCCGCCGCCCGCTCGCAGCAGCGCGCCTGCTCCCGGTGACGACTTCGGCCTTCCATTTGGTTCCCACATCCTTTCCCGCTTAGACAAGCAAAAAAATTTTCGACAAAATGGCGGCGCCATTTTAGTGGCTTAAAAATATTATAATCCCCTTCCCCGGGGTTTGCAAGCCGGGGAAGGGGAAAAACGCGCAAAATCTGCGTGTACTTTGGGTGAAATATCCCGTCAGCCCACGGTGACCGTGGCAGAGCGGCCCACGATGTTGATGTAGGACGGCCCCACCCCCAGGCGCAGGGGGTTCCCGGCGGCGTCTAAATAGGTCATGGGGCTGCTGTCGCTGCTGCGGGACCAGGTGATGTCCTGCACCCGCCCGTCACAGAAGAGCTGGCCGGAGCCGGTGCCCGTGGTGCGCACGGACTGGCGGCCCTTGTCGTCCCCCTTGATGGCGGACACGTCGGTGCGCAGCACCAGGACGTTCTTCACCAGCACCTGCTCCCCGGTGTTGCCGTCCACATAGGCCGAGCCGTATTCCGACACCCGGTAAAGCCCGGCCTGGGCGTCGTAAGTGAACACGCCGGTCTTATAGTCGGAAAAGCGCACGGACACGGTCTCCGCCGGATCGCCCGAGGCGGTCTCCCCCTCCATCAGGAAGGAGACGGGGTAGGAGAAGCCGTCTTTATGCTCCAGACGGATGCCATAGGTGGGCAGCAGATTTTGAATGGTCTGGCCGGAGGTGAGGACGGAGTGCTCCAGGCCCATGGTCTTTTTCCGGGTCTTGTCCCGCCAGAACAGGGTGCCCTCGTAGGGGCCGTTGACGCAGTCCAGGGCGGTGACGCCCATGTTTTTGATGGCGGAGTAAGCCTGGGGGCTGCCCCCGGCGTGGAGAAACACCGCATCGTGGCCCCGGGCCAGGGAGACATAGTAATCCCGGGCCGAGCGCACCGAGCCTAAGTCGCCCACGCCCTCCACCGACTGGAACACCGCCATCATCCGGGTGATGCCCCCCTCGGCGGGCAGCTCATAGATGAGGTCGGCCTGGGACACCCCCAGCTGGGGCAGGGCCTTTTTCAGGTTGTTGAGCATGATGGCCACGGGCCGGGCACCCGCCAGATCCACAGCGCTGCCCTCCCCGGTGAGGGGGTTGGTATAGGGCAGGACGGGCTCGGGTTCGGGCTCCGGTTCCGGCTCCTCCACGGGGGCGATGACGGAGACGGACGGCTCATCCGGCATGGAGGAGGACGCGGCGGGGGAGTCCCCCTTTCCACAGGCGGACAGCAGACCGGCTGTCAGGACCAGAGAGAGCAGCAGGGCGAGGGGCTTTTTCATGGCGGGGGCCTCCCTTTTTCATCCGATTTGCGCCTGGGTGCAGGCGCGACTTCATGATAATGTTATCATACCGTCCCCGGCGGCGTTCTGTCAACCGAGACGGCGAGACTTGACGGAAGAAAATGAATGAAAAAATGCAATTCTCACGCCTCCGGCGGTTGACAGGTGGGGGAGGAGGTGCTATAGTTCATTTGTGCAATTACATTAGGGTGCATTAAAAAACTGTTAAAAAACCGTCAAAAAACACAAAATCAGAATGTGTGCCGGGGAAACGGGGCGGTGCCTGCGCCTCGTCCGGTGCTGCGTCAGGAGGAGGAGTTGCCTTGAGTCGTTTGTCCATTGAAACGCCGGACCGGGCCCAAACCGTTTTGGGGGGCCTGCGCCGGGACATGGGCCGGCGCATCAGCGCCAGCCAGCCGGGACTTTGCCCGGTGGACATGTCATTGAACTTTTTGCGCCTTTGTCATGCACAGACCTGCGGAAAGTGCGTGCCCTGCCGGGTGGGATTGAGCCAGCTGGCCGACCTCATCGAGCAGGTGCTGGACCGCACCGCCACCAAAGAGACCATCGACCTCATCGAGGCCACCGCCCGGGTCATTGCCGACTCCGCCGACTGCGCCATCGGCTATGAGGCCGCCCACATGGTCCTCAAGGGCGTGCGGGGCTTCCGGGAGGATTTTGAGGAGCACGCCTTCCATGGCCGGTGCATCTGCGCCCTGAGCCACCCCGTGCCCTGTGTGTCCGTCTGCCCGGCCCATGTGGACGTGCCCGGCTATGTGGCCCTGGTGCGGGAGGGCCGTTACAGCGACGCGGTGCGGCTCATCCGCAAGGACAACCCCTTCCCCTCCGCCTGCGCCTATGTGTGCGAGCACCCCTGCGAGGCCCAGTGCCGCCGCCGCATGGTGGACGACGCGGTGAACATCTGCGGGCTGAAGCGCTTTGCCGTGGACCACGGCACGGACACCCCCATCCCCGAAAAGGCCCCGGAGACGGGCAAGACGGTGGCCATCATCGGCGGCGGCCCCGGCGGCCTGACTGCCGCCTATTACCTGACCCTGATGGGCCATAAAGTCACCGTGTACGAGCAGCGGCCCAAGCTGGGCGGTATGCTGCGCTATGGCATCCCCGACTATCGCCTGCCCCAGGACATTCTGGACCGGGACATCAACTATATCTTGTCTGCCGGCATCGCCGTCCACACCGGCGTGTCCATCGGCAAAGACCTGACCATGGCGGACATCCAGCGCAGCTTTGACGCGGTTTACATCGCCATCGGCGCCCACAACGACAAGAAGCTGGGCCTGGAGGGCGAGACCTCCAAGAACGTGGTCAGCGCCGTGGAGCTGCTCCGGGGCATCGGCGAGGGCAAGGCCCCCGACTTCACCGGCAAAAAGGTCTGCGTGGTGGGCGGCGGCAACGTGTCGATGGACGCCACCCGTACCGCCCTGCGCCTGGGGGCGGAGAGCGTCACCTGTGTCTATCGCCGCCGGGTGGAGGATATGACCGCCCTGGCCGAGGAGATCGAAGAGGCCATGGCTGAGGGCTGCCAGATCCTGCCCCTTCAGGCCCCCTCCCGCATCGAGGCCGACGAGAACGGCTGCGTGTGCGCCCTGTGGACCCGGCCCCAGCACATCGGCCCCTATGGCAGCGACGGGCGGCCCAAGCCCGTGGCCGCCGACGCGCCGGAGTTCCGCATCCCCTGCGACTATGTCATCGTGGCCATCGGCCAGGCCATCGAGGCCAAGCCCTTTGAGGCCGTGGGCGTGACCACCCAGCGGGGGGCCATCCAGGCCGACCTGACCAGCGCCGTGCCCGGACTGGACAACGTGTTCGCCGGCGGCGACGCCGTCTCCGGCCCCGCCACCGTGATCCGCGCCGTGGCCGCCGGTAAAGTGGCCGCTGACAACATCGACGCCTATCTGGGCTTTGACCACAAGATCCACACCGACGTGGAGATCCCCCCGGCCCACCTGACCAACTCGCCCCCCTGCGGCCGGGTGAACCTGAAAAACCGCCATCTGGACTGCTATTGCGGTGACTTTACCCTGCTGAAAGAGGGCATGACCCTGGAGGAGGCCCAACAGGAGGCGGGCCGCTGCCTGCGCTGTGACCACTTCGGCTATGGCATCTTTAAGGGAGGGAGGAACACGGAATGGTAACGCTGACCATCGACGGACGCACCGTCCAGGCCCAGGAGGGGGCCACCATTCTGGAGGCGGCCGCCCAGGCCGACATCCATATCCCTCACCTGTGCTACTTAAAGGGGATCAACGAGATCGCCGCCTGCCGGGTGTGCTGCGTGGAGGTAGAGGGCGAGCGGGCCATGGTGACGGCCTGCAACAACCCGGTGAAGGAGGGCATGGTGGTCCACACCAACTCCCCCCGGGTGCGCACCACCCGGCGCATCAACGTGGAGCTCATCCTGTCCCAGCACGACTGCAAGTGTGCCACCTGCGTGCGCAGCGGCAACTGCCAGCTGCAGACCATCGCCAACGATCTGGGCATCGTGAAGGTCCACTATGAGACCCAGCTGCCCCGGGGCCTGCGGGGGGCCTGGACCACCACCTTCCCCCTGTATCACGACTATAACAAGTGCATCAAGTGTATGCGCTGCATCCAGGTGTGCGACAAGGTGCAGACGCTGAGCATCTGGGACGTATCCGGCACCGGCGGACGCACCATGATCGACGTGTCTGGAAACCGGGTCATGAAGGACTCGGACTGCGCCCTGTGCGGCCAGTGCATCACCCACTGCCCCACCGGCGGCCTGCGGGAGCGGGACGACACCATGGAGGTGTTCTCCGCCCTGGCCGACCCGGACAAGATCACCGTGGTCCAGGTGGCCCCCGCCGTGCGCACCGCCTGGGGCGAGGCCTTCGGTCTGCCCCGGGAGCAGGCCACCATGGAGCGCATGGCCGCCGCCCTGCGCCGACTGGGCTTTGACTATGTGTTCGACACCGACTTCACCGCCGACCTGACCATTATGGAGGAGGGCAGCGAGTTCCTCCACCGCCTGAAGTC
>URNZ01000005.1 GCA_900549405.1 uncultured Eubacteriales bacterium
AGCAGAGCAGAGCAGAGCAGAGCAGAGCAGAGCAGAGCAGAGCAGAGCAGAGCAGTAAACAGCCTCTCTGCCGCTTTTTGCTGCCTGAATCTAAATATCTGGATGAAAAGACCCATTTTCAACACGGGATAACCTCGTGCTGAAAATGAGTCTTTTTATATTTTTTCAGAACTTTTTATAGGAGGAAAGTATATGAAGAAACGATTATTGGCGCTGTGCATGTCGCTATGCTTGCTGGTCGGCTTATTGCCGACGGCGGCGTGGGCGGCGGACACACAGGCGGAAAACGCGAGCGGTTTCTGCGATGCAGAGGAGAACGGAGAGAGCGTAAAGTGGGAATTGTCCCCGGATGAGGATGATTCGTCCGCTTATACGCTGACCATTTCCGGTGAAGGTGCGATGGCGGATTATAATAGCTATGCCAATACACCCTGGTACCAGTATGCAAAGACGAATGGTGCCATTGAAAATGAAAAAGATAAGGACTTTGCGAAGATCGATAAGGTCATTGTGGAGGGCGGGGTCACTCGTATTGGCAAGAATGCCTTTGCTTTTACCACGGTGACAGAGGCACAAATCGCCGATTCCGTGACTTCCATTGGTAGCGGTGCATTTCTGTGGGACCTGGGGCTGAAAACTATTAGCATCCCGGCGTCCGTGACAAACTTACATGTAGACGAGAACGGGGACTATTATAACTTCTTGGATGGCACGTTTAACCTGGAGTCCATTCAGGTGGGAGATGGGTCCCCCTATCAGGTCGTAGATGGGGTTTTGATCGGTAAGGTCAAAGATAGTTCTGATTTGATGACTATTGTCTGCCCGGATAACCTGGGCGGCGGCGACACGACGGAGGTCGATCTCAGCGGCGTCGCTGATCTGACCCTGGTGGGCAGAACTACTTTCGGCGGCTGCCGGAATCTGAAGAGCGTTCATCTGCCTGACTCTGTGGAAAAAATCGAGTATAGTTCTTTTATGAAGTGCTATTCTCTGGAGTCCTTTGTAGTTCCTCCGAAGGTCACGGAACTTGAAAAGTGGACCTTTAGCGGATGCAGCAGCTTGGCTTCTGTGACTTTGAATAATGTTGAAACCATTGGGGCGCAGGCATTTTCGAAAATTGCGGCTGCGGAGCTTGACAACGCGCCGCATCCTTGCAGCGCTCTGGCTGAGATCGACCTGGGCAAGGTAACGAGCATTGCTGAAGGCGCTTTCCAGGAAACTGGTTTAACTTCTGTTTCCCTTGGCAGCGGCAGCGTTGGGGCCAATGCCTTTATGAACTGCGAAGCGCTGACTTCCATTGACCTGGGCAATGTGACTGAGATTGGGGCAAATGCATTCAGAGGAACGGCAGTCGTAGACCTTACTATTCCCGCGACGGTAACCACGATTGGTGGCAACGCGTTTATTGACAGCACGGCACTGGAACAGGTGACCATGAGCCAGGATCATTCCAGCAAGATCGGACACAAAAAAGTCGCCCGGGATGGATATTGTATCGGGACCCGTTGGTATCAGGACGGAACTCAGGTCCAGGTCAAAACGGTATTTGACAATAATCCGAACACAGAGCAGACCTTTACCTATATGCCGATCTACTTCTTTGATGTAAAATATGACGGCGTAGAGAATAAGACCACAAGATTCATCTATAATTCCAGAACCATGGAGCTGCTGGATTCCTGGGCAAAGTTGCAGACTGTATCGGCGCTTGGCCTGACTGTGCCGGAAGGAAAAATGTTTGCCGGTTGGTCCGTTGCGGCAGACAGCAACGCTATTGTGGCGACAGATGGAGGGGTTCTGAACGAAAACCCGAGCCCTGAGGCCAGTGTACTTGTAAACACGATTCCCACGCTTACGCTGTATCCCGTTTGGATGACGGAACACAGCCATACGCTGGAGTTAGTAGACGGTCAGGCGGCTACCTGTACTGAAGCCGGTTGGACAAACTACTATCAGTGTACCTTTGACGGATGCGGCAAGTATTTCGCTGACGACGCCGGTGTGAACGAGATCATTGATTTGGATGCCTGGAAGCAGGGCGACGGGAAAATCCAGATGGTGGACCACCAGCTTGCCTACCATGAAGCCAAGACCGCAACTTGCACCGAGGACGGCACCAAGGCTTACTGGGAATGCGACGTATGCCACAAGCTGTTCACCGACGCGAACGGGCAGACCGAGACCACCCAGGAAGCTCTGGTCGTGCCCGCCACCGGTCACGACTGGAGCAATAAGGACGGCATCTGCAAGACCTGTCAGACCGCCTGTGACCAGCCCCACAACCCCGGCACCACCTGTGAGGTGTGCGGCAAGGTGACCGCTTCCACCTCCTCCGGTGGCGGCGGCGGTTCCAGCCGCGGCAACAGCTACGCCGTGTCCACCCCCAAGGCGGACAACGGTTCTGTGTCCGTGAACAACGGAGCCTCTGCCAAGAAGGGCGAAACTGTGACCATCACCGTCAAGCCCAACGAGGGCTATGAGATCGACAAGGTGACGGTCACCGACAGCAAGGGCAACACGATCACTGTCACCGATAAGGGCGACGGCAAGTTCAGCTTTGTGATGCCTGACAGCAAGGTGGACGTGAAGGCGACCTTCGTGAAGAGCGAAGTCCAGCCCGACCAGCCCACTAAAACCACCTTTGTGGATGTCCCTGTTAACAGCTGGTACGCTGACGCTGCTGACTTTGTGGCCCAGCGGGGTCTGATGTCCGGCGTGGGCGAGAACCTGTTCGGCGGGAATCAGAACACCACCCGGGCCATGCTCATGACCATCCTGGCCCGTATGGACGGCCAGGACGTGACTGGCGGTTCCACCTGGTACGAGAAAGCCATGAATTGGGCCAAGGCCAACGGCGTGTCTGACGGCACCATGCCCGAGGTGAACATCACCCGCGAGCAGCTGGCCACCATGCTGTATAGCTACGCCAAGCTGAAGGGCATGAATACGATCCCCAACGGCATGGCTCTGTCCAAGTTCAGTGACGCCGACAGCATCTCCACCTGGGCCAGCGAGGCTGTGTCCTGGGCCGCTTACTCCGGCATTATCTCTGGCCGCAGCAACGGCACCGTGGACCCCCAGGCGGGCGCTACCCGGGCCGAAATGGCCGTGATGCTCCAGCAGTTTGTGGGGCTGATGGAGCAGTAAAAACAGCACTAAGACAGCAAAACCCCGGCGGCCTGCGGGCCGCCGGGGTTTTGAACGTTTTTGAATGAATCGTGTTAGATGCCGAACTCGCTGAAGAAGCGGTCGTGGATGGCCTGGACGGCGCGGTCGGCGTCCCGCTCGTCCACCAGGACGGACACCTTGATCTCGCTGGTGGAGATCATCTGGATGTTGATACCGGCGGAGTACAGGGCCTCGAACATCTTGGAGGCCACGCCGGCGTTGTGGGCCATGCCGGCACCCACGATGGACACCTTGGCCACGTGGTCGTCCACCTCGATGGACTTAAAGCCGATGGACTCCTTCAGCTCCTCCAGGATGGCCTTGGCGGTCTCGGCGTCGTCCCGGGCCACGGTGAAGCTGATGTCCTTGCTCTCGTCCCGGCCGATGGACTGCAGGATGATGTCCACATTGATGTCCTTCTTGGCCAGCAGGGAGAAAATTTTAAAGGCAATGCCGGGCTGATCGGCCAGACCGATCAGGGCCAGACGGGCTACGTTCTTATCTTTGGCAACGCCACTGACGTGAATTTTTTCCATGGTTTTTACAACCTCCTTGACTTTCGTGCCGGGCTTTCCGCTGAAGCTGGAAAGGACCTCCATATTGACGTTATACCGCTTTGCCATCTCCACCGAGCGGTTGTGCAGCACCTGGGCACCCAGGCTGGCCAGCTCCAGCATCTCGTCGAAAGTGATCTCCTCCAGCTTGCGGGCCCCGGTGACATGGCGGGGATCGGCGGTGTACACACCGTCTACATCGGTGTAGATCTGGCACAGGTCCGCGTGCAGGGCGGCGGCCAGGGCGACGGCGGAGGTGTCGGAGCCGCCGCGGCCCAGGGTGGTGATGTCGTCATACTTGTTGATGCCCTGGAACCCGGCCACCAGCACGATCTTCTTCTTGTCCAGCTCCTTCTGGATACGCTCGGTGCGGATGCGCTTGATCCGGGCGCTGCTGTAAGAGGAGTCGGTGAGCATCCCGGCCTGCCAGCCGGTGAGAGACACGGCCTGATAGCCCATGCGCTCGATGGCCATGGCGCACAGGGAGATGGAGATCTGCTCGCCGGTGGCCAGCAGCATATCCATTTCCCGCTTGGATGCGCTGGGGTTGATCTCCTTGGCCTTCTCGATCAGGTCGTCGGTGGTGTCGCCCTGGGCGGAGAGGACGGCCACAACGCTGTGGCCCTTGCGATAGGTCTCGGTGATGATGCGGGCCACATTGCGGATGCGGTCGGCATCGGCGACGGAGCTGCCGCCGAATTTTTGTACGATAAGTGACATATGTGTCGTTCCCCCTAAAGGTCAAATCATGTGAGACAGTGAAAAGCGGACGGTCCGCTCTCCATCTTATGGCGTTAGTCCAGCACGCGGAAGCGGGAGCGGACGTCCAGACCCTGGAGCTTATCCTTGATCTGGGGCTCGGTCATGGCCGCGGTGAGGAAGGCGACCTCTCCGGCGGGCGCACCGGCCCGGGCCAGCAGCTGGATGTCGCCGCAGGCCAGGCGGACCTGGTCCACGGGGGCCTGGGCCCGGACATACCACCGGGAGGTGACGATGTCAGAGGAGACCACCAGGTCGGGAGCGCCGGGGCCCCACTCGTTGCGGTGATCCCGCTTCAGATCCTTGGCGATGTCGATGACGTCGGCCACCACGGCGGAGGCGGTGGGCAGCTTGCCCGCGCCGCGGCCATAGAACATCACGTCGCCGATGGCGTTGCCGGTGACGGCGATGGCGTTGAACACGTCCTCCACCCCGGAGAGCGGATTGCTGGCGGGCACCAGGTGGGGGGCCACAAAGGCGCACACCTTGCCCTCGGGCTGGCGGATGCAGCGGCCCAGCAGCTTGATCTTATAGCCGCAGGAGTCGGCATAGGCCACGTCCTCCAGGGTGACGTTGCGGATGCCCTCGGTGGGCACCTGGTCGGGATAGACGTGCTGGCCGAAGGACAGGGCGGCCAGGATGCAGATCTTGCGGCAGGCGTCGTGGCCGTCCACGTCGGCGGTGGGGTCCTTCTCGGCATAGCCGTTGTCCTGGGCCTCCTTCAGGGCCTGCTCAAAGGTCAGGCCAGCGCGGATCATCCGGGTGAGGATATAGTTGGTGGTGCCGTTGAGGATGCCGGTGACCTGGGTCAGCTCGTTGGCGGCCAGGCAGGAGGTGAGGGGCCGCAGGATGGGGATGCCGCCACCCACGCTGGCCTCGAAGAGATAGCTCACGCCGTGCTCCTTGGCCAGCTGAAGCAACTCATAGCCGTGGGTGGCCACCAGCTCCTTGTTAGAGGTGACCACGCTCTTGCCCGCCTTCAGGGCCCGGGTGGTAAAGTCCAGGGCGATCTTGGCGCCGCCGATGGTCTCCACCACGATGTCCACCTCGGGGTCGTTCTCGATGACGGAGAAGTCCTTCACAAAGCAGTCCTTATAGGGGCTGTCGGGGAAGTCCCGCACGTCCAGGATGTATTTCAGGCGGAGCAGATCGTCCACCCGCTGGTCAATGAGACCGCCGTTTTTCGTCAGCACCTCGGCCACGCCGGAGCCCACGGTGCCAAAACCCAAAATCGCTACGTTTACCATTGCATTCACCTCATAGTTTCTGTGTCTTGCGGTCAGGCCGTCCGGCCCGCCGCGGAAAGCCGGGGGTTATCCGGCCAGTATCTCGCACTTGAGCACCCCGGGGCTGGCCTTGGCGTCCCCCAGGACCTCCTCCAGAGAGCGGCGGAGGGTGGAGGTCTCCGCCGTCATGGTGACCACGGCGCAGCCGTTGGCGGGGATGTTCTGGTTGATGGTGAGGATATTCACGCCCGTCCCGGCGAACACGTTCAGCACGCCGGATAAGATACCCGGCTCATCCTTCAGCAGGATCTGGAACGTGACGATGCGCCCGTGGAGCATGTCGTTGAAGGGGCGGACAGAGTCCTTATACTTATAAAAGGCGCTGCGGCTGATGCCCACGGCCCGGGTGGCCCCGTTCACGGTGGTCTCCTCCCCGGTCTCCAGCAGGCGCTTGGCCTCGGCCACCTTGCGGAAAATTTCGGGCATGGCGTCGGCCTCTACGATGAAATACTTTGCCGGCGTGTTCATGGCCTCTCCTCCAGTCTACTCGCCCTGCGTGTCCGTGTTGCGCGGGCATTTGTTTTCCGATTTGGACTATTGTAACACAGGTCTGGGATGGGCGCAACGGTTACTTTCCCCAACGAGTGTAAAAAAATTCAGCCGAATTTGGTCCCCTTCCGTCGAATTGTACAACGCCACACGAAAACACTTGTTTTTGTGGAAGCGACAAGCGGCAGAGCGGCGTCTGGGCCGCTTGGCTCCCCTGAAAGGGGAGCTGGCACGGCGCAGCCGTGACTGAGAGGTCACCCCCGCAGGGCAAAACTAAAGCCCTCCGTCTGGTTTTCCCCAAACGGAGGGCCTTTTGTGGATGATAAACGTGTCTGCCTCACCCAATGTCCTGAGAGGGGGGCTGTTCCGGCGTGGTGGGCTGGGTCTGTCCACCGGTGGTTCCGCCGGAGTGGTTCCCGCCGGGCTCGGTGGGCGTGACGGGTTCCGTGCTGGAGTCGGAGGGATCGGTGACGGAGCTGTCCGGGTCACTCGGGTCGGCGGGCTCGGGGTCGGGGACCACAGAGCTGGAGGTGTGGACGTCGCAGCTGCCGTGGGCTTCCACCACGCTCTTGCGGTACATGTTGTCGTTTGCGGTGGCGGTGCCGATCTGCTTGCGGTCATAGTCGGGCAGGCACATGGTGACGATGCTGTCCTCCGGGCAGTGCTCCCCGGCCAGGTGATAGAGCCCGGTGGGGTTGCCGTTGGAGTCCAGGATGGGGGAGTCCTTGCACATGCGCACCACGCTGTTGGCGGTGTGGACGGTGCAGGCTCCGGTAGGCACGTCGCTCTGGAAGACGGAGTCGCTGGCGGCCCGGCTGCCCCGGGGGTCCATGGCGCAGTATTCAGTGGCCAGCATACCGCTGTCCAGACAGTACTGAACGCTCTTCAGGCCGTTGGCAGAGAAGAAGGACTTGTTGTCCAGCCCCTGGTGGACCTGGCTCATCACCTTTTTCCACAGCTGGGCGGCGGGGTTGCCCGAGGTGCGCATCTTCTCGTTCTGGTCATAGCCGGTCCACACGGCGGCGGTGTAATAGGGGGTGTAGCCCACGAACCAGCGGTCATAGTTCTGGCTGGTGGTACCCGTCTTACCGGCGGCGGTCATGTTGGACAGGGCGGCCTCATAGCCCGTTCCGCTGGTGACCACGTCCCGGAGCATGGAGTTCATATAATAGGCGGTGGATTCTTTAATGACGGGCTCCTGCACGCTGCTGTTGTCCAGCAGGACCTTGCCCGTGCTGTCCTCCACCCGGGTATAGGTGCGGGAATAGGTGTAAACGCCCTTGTTGGGGAAGGTGGCATAGGCCTCGGCCATGTCACGGGTACACACGCCCTTGGTCAGACCGCCCATGGCCAGGGGGGCCACGTCGATGTCGCTGCTCACCTTGCCGTTTTTGGAGATCATGGAGTCCACCAGGTCGATGTGATACTGGTTCTGGACGAAGTTGAAGCTCTCCTGGGGGGTGACCATGTCGGCCAGCAGACGCACGGCGATGGTGTTCACCGAGTGGGTCAGGCCGCTGCGGACGGTAGTCAAGCCCTTATACCGGGCCGCGCCGGAGTTGATGGGCCAGCCGGTGCCGTTGCTGTCGTTATAGGGGTAGTCGTCCACCACCGTGATGGGGGAGACCTTGCCCAGCTCCAGGGCCGGGGAGTAGACGGACAGGGGCTTTAAGGACGAGCCCGGCTGCCGCTGGGCGGTGTTGGCGTAGTTGTTCAGCAGGTTCTGGGTCTTCTCCCCGAACTGGCCAACGATGGCCACCACGTCGCCGGTGGAGTTGTCGATGATGGTGATGGAGGACTGCATGTCGTTGCCCCGGGCGGAGGTATAGTTCAGGTTGGCCCGGTTGGAATAGACCTCCTCGGCGATGGCCTGGATCTTGGGGTCGATGCAGGTGTAGATGCGCAGACCGCCCCGGCTGAGCAGCTGGGCCACCCGCTTGTCGGACAGGTCGTATTTCTCCTTCAGGTCCTGCTTCACGTCGGACAGGACGGTCTCCTCATACCAGGAATAGACCTCCTGCTCGCTGGAGGCGGCGTTGCCGCCCCGGACGAAGACCAGCTCCTCGGCCACGGCCTGGTCGTGTTCCTCCTGGGTGATCATGCCCTGGGCGAGCATCTGGTCCAGCACGTTCTCCTGCCGCCACTTGTTCCACTGCTTGGCGGTCCACACTTCGCCCTCCTTGTTCTTCACCCGGGCCAGGGAATAGGGGCCGTAGCGGGAGGGGTTGTTGGTGATGGAAATGAGGCTGGCGCACTCGGCCAGGTCCAGCTCGGACACGGACTTGCCGAAATAGGTGTAGGCGGCGGAACCCACCCCCTCGCACCGGCTGCCCAGGGGAATGACGTTGAGGTACCAGGTGATGGTGTCCTCTTTCGAGTTGTTCTGGGTGAAGCGCAGGGCACGGACGATCTCGGTGATCTTGCGCTTGACGGTGGTCTCGTTATAGCCGGTGAGGTTTTTGATGAGCTGCTGGGTGATGGTGGAGCCGCCGGAGATGTCCCCGCCGGTGAACATGTCCAGCACGGCCTTGGACGTGCGCTTCCAGTCCACGCCGGAGTGGGACCAGAACCGCTTGTCCTCGATGGCCACGGCGGCGTTGATCAGATTCTGGGGGATGTCGTCATAGTCCACCCAGATGGAGCTGGTGTCGCTGAGGAGGGTGACCAGCTCCTTGTCCTCCCCGGTGTCCGGGTCGGTGTAATACATCACGCTGTTCTGCCCCAGGGTGAAGTCGTCCAGGCTCAGGTCGGCCATGGGGAAGATCACCGTTTTGATATACACGGCGGCAAAGCAGCACAGAATGGCCCCCGTACACAGGAACACCAGCAGCAGAGTGCCCAGGATAAAGGACAGCCGTCCGTGCTCCCGGCGGCCCCGGCGGGGACGGCGGGCGTGGCTCTGCCGCAGCGCGGCTCTGCGGCCGCCGTGGGTGTGCTCCGCCTCCCGGCTGGGATGGCGGCGGGGGGGATAGTCGCTGTTTTCATAAAGCGAGCGGTCGGAATGATACTGATCTGACACGTTGTTACCTCCAGTCGGGCGCGGCAAGCCGCCCTCGACGGTCATGTTGAACGGAAAGAACGAAACTTTCCAGGGTCCCTTTGTCCCAGCTGCCCAAAACAGCAGCAAAAAGACAAATAACATTATACCATATTTTACTCGTTTGTCCACTGTTAGCTGAAATCGAGGTGGAATCCTCCAGCCGTCGCCTGCGGCGATGCCTGGAGGATTCTCCCGATTCCCCCAAATCCCTCTTTCCCCATTGCAATGCTCCCAAAACTGAGATATAATAACAGGCAGAAAAAGGAGTTGACGGCAATGGGCTGCGCGGGCTACACTGAAGCAAGCAAGCAAGCAGAGTAAAGCAGTGCTCTGCCCTTTTTTGCTGTCCAAAAGTTTATACAGACGACCACAAGAGACGTTTTTGAACATGGAGTGACCATGCTTAGAATGCGTCTCTTTTTTGCGCCCATGGAGAGACCGGGCTGGCCCTTGCCAGCGAAACAATAGAAACGGAGGAAACGACATGAAGAAAAAACTCTTGTCCCTTCTGCTGTCATGTGCACTGTGCCTGACGCTGCTGCCTGCGGCGGCGCTGGCGGCGGACGGGACAACTGCGAAAGTGACCACGGCGGACGAATTGACCGCCGCAGTGACAGAGAAAACAGTGTCCACCATTAAGCTGGGGGCGGATATTAACGTCACCAGCACCATTGGCATCAGACGCACCGTCAACCTCGACCTGAACGACCATGTACTGAGAATGACCGGTGATGGCAATGTCATTGAGGTCGGGAATGGTGGCGATTTGACGCTGGTGGACGATGCACAGACGAAGACACCAAAGTACTTTGACAGGGGAGACAATGGTCTGTGGACGCTGCGGACGGATGATACTGAAACAGAATATACCATTACTGGCGGCGTCATCACCGGCGGTAAGAGTAAAACTGCCGCCGGTTACCGCACCGGAGGTGGTGTGGATGTGTATGGCGGTACGTTCACCATGACCGGCGGCAGCATCGTGGGCTGCGTAGCGACTGGCGACGCCCACTTGGGCAGCAGCGGCGGCGGTGTGTGTGCAGAGGACGGTACTTTTTATGACGAAGTGATAAATCGCGGTACGATCAGGAATGGCACCTTCGATGGCGCGGTGACGAATGTCTACGATGGTACCATCAGCGGCGGTACATTTAACGGGGAGCTGACGAATCACGGAACCATCGCCGACAGCGCTTACGTCACCGTGACCTTTGATTTAAAGGACGGCAGTGACGCGGCAGCGCAGAAGGTGGTAAAGGGACAGAAGGTCGCTGAGCCCAATGACGTTGCCAAGGAGGGGTATACGCTCGCATGGTGTGCGGACGAGGACTGCACCCAAACGTATGATTTCGATACCCCCGTGACAGCGGATGTGACCCTCTATGCCAAGTGGACGGCCAACAGCTCCGGCGGCTCTTCCGGCGGCGGCGGTAGCCGCAACAACAGCTACGCCGTGTCTACCCCTAAGGCGGATAACGGCAGCGTCACCGTGAACAACGGCAGCACCGCCAAGAAGGGCGACACCGTGACCATCACCGTGAAGCCCGACGAGGGTTATGAGATCGACAAGGTGACTGTGACCGACAGCAAGGGCAACAGCATCACCGTGACCGACAAGGGCGATGGCAAGTTCAGCTTCGTGATGCCAGACAGCAAGGTTGACGTGAAGGCGACCTTCGTGAAATCCGAGGTCAAGCCCGACCAGCCCAGCAAGACTGCCTTCGTGGACGTGCCTGAAAACAGCTGGTATGCCGATGCCGCCGACTTTGTGGCCCAGCGGGGCCTGATGTCCGGCGTGGGCGAGAACCTGTTCGGCGGCGGCCAGAACACGACCCGCGCCATGCTGATGACCATCCTGGCCCGCATGGACGGCCAGGACGTGACTGGCGGCGCAACCTGGTATGAGAAGGCCATGAATTGGGCCAAGCAGACCGGCGTGTCCGATGGCACTATGCCCGAGGTGAACATCACCCGGGAGCAGCTGGCCACCATGCTGTATAGCTACGCCAAGCTGAAGGGTGTCGACACCACCCAGGGCGGCATGGCCGTGCGGGAGTTCAACGACTACGACAGCATCTCCGCCTGGGCCAATCAGTCCATGGCCTGGGCCGTGAATGCTGGCATCCTGTCTGGCCGGGGCAACAACACCCTGGCTCCCACAGCTGGCGCCACCCGTGCCGAAATGGCCGTGATGCTCCAGCAGTTTGTGGGGCTGATGGAGAAGTAAGAACAAGCAATAACATGAACACCCCCTGGCGGCTGGTTGGCTGCCAGGGGGTGTTGGTTGTTTTGGGGACGGAGAAACGGATTGCCACGTCGGGCGTTGCCCCCCTCGCAATGACGGGGGCTACGATGGGGGGTTAGTCCTCTTTGTTTTTCATCAGCAGGTACATGACGGCCTTTTGGGCGTGGAGCCGGTTCTCGGCCTCGTCGAAGATCTCCTGGGCGTGGGCCTCGAAGACGTCGGCGGTGATCTCCTCCCCACGGTGGGCGGGCAGGCAGTGCTGCACCATGCAGTCGGGGTGGGCCAGGTCCATCAGCTCTTGGTTGATCTGATAGCCCTCAAAGGCCTTGGCGCGGATGGCACGCTCCTCCTCCTGACCCATGGAGGCCCACACGTCGGTGAACACCACGTCTGCGTCCACGGCAGCATCCTTGGGGGCGCGGTGGAGGGAGAACTTGAAGCTGGGGTCGCTGTGGGCAAAGTCCAGCACCTGCTGGTCGGGGTCATAGCCCTCGGGGCAGGCCACGGCCACCTCCATGCCGCACTTCAGACCGCCCACGATGAGGGAGTTGGCCATGTTGTTGCCGTCGCCGATGTAGCACATTTTCAAGCCCTCCAGAACGGCCTTGTGCTCCCGCACGGTCATCAGGTCGGCCAGCACCTGGCAGGGGTGGCAGAAGTCGGTCAGGCCGTTGATGATGGGGATGGTGGTGAAGCGGGCCAGCTCCTCCACCTCCTCCTGGGCGAAGGTGCGGATCATAATGCCGTCGCAGTAGCGGTCCAGCACCCGGGCGGTGTCCTCCACAGGCTCGCCCCGGCCGATCTGGCTCTCCTTGCCGGACAGGAACAGGGCGTGGCCGCCCAGCTGGAACATGCCCGTCTCAAAGGAGACGCGGGTGCGGGTGGAGTTCTTCTCAAAGATCATGGCCAGGGTCTTGCCATGGAGATAGTCGTGGACGATGCCGTGCTTCTGGTTATATTTCAGCTGGTCCGCCGTGTTCAGGATGTTCAGAATGTCCTCCTTGGACAGGTCCAGCAGCTTTAACAGGTCTTTCTGCATGATAAACGCCTCCCGGTGATTTTTTCAGCTTAGGACAGGGTGTTTTTGAGGATGGCCAGCCCCTTGTCCATCTCCTCCTGAGAGATGACCAGAGGGGGCAGCAGTCGCAGGCCGGGCCCGGCGGTGAGACACAGCAGACCGTGCTCGGCCAGCTTGGCGGCCAGCTCCCGGTTGGTCTGGTCGCCCTTGACCTCGATGCCGATCATCAGGCCCATGCCCCGGGTCTTGCCCAGGCAGGGCAGATCCATGGCCTCGATCTGGGCGCGGAGATAGGCGCCCTTCTCCTTCACCTGGTCCAGGAAGGCCTGGTCGATGGTGTCCAGCACGCAGCAGGCGGCGGCGGCCCCCACGGGGTTGCCCCCGAAGGTGGTGCCGTGGGTCCCGGCGGTGAACACGTTGCGGCACTTCTCGTTGGCCATCACGCCGCCGAAGGGCAGACCGCCGGCGATGCCCTTGGCGAAGGACACCGCGTCGGGGGAGATGCCGTACTGCTGGAAGGCAAACAGAGAGCCGGTGCGGCCCACGCCGGTCTGCACCTCGTCAATGAGCAGCAGCCAGTCCCGCTTTTCGCACAGGTCGGCCACGGCGGAGACAAAGGCCCGGTCCAGGGGCAGCACGCCGCCCTCGCCCTGGATCAGCTCGAACATCACGGCGCACACGTCGTGCCCGGCCACCGCCTCCACGCTGTCCAGGTCGTTGGCGTCGGCATAGCGGAAGCCATCGGGGAAGGGGAAGAAGTAGTTGTGGAACTTGTCCTGGCCAGTGGCGGTCAGGGTGGCCAGGGTGCGGCCATGGAAGGAGTTGTGCAGGGTGATGATGGTGCCCCGGCCCTTGCCGTATTTGTCATAGGAGTACTTCCGGGCCAGCTTGATCATAGCCTCGTTGCCCTCGGCCCCGGAGTTGGCGAACATCACGTTGGACATGCCCGCCCGGGTACACAGCTTCTGGGCCAGCTTGGCATAGGGCTCGGCGTAGTACAGGTTGGAGATGTGGGCCAGCTTGGCGGCCTGGGCGGACACCGCGTCCACCCAGGGCTGATAGTCATAACCCAGGGAGCACACGCCGATGCCGGCGGTGAAGTCGATATACTCTTTCCCGGCCACGTCCCACACGGTGGCCCCCTTGCCGTGGTCCACGGCCACGGGGAAGCGGCTGTAGGCGGGCATCACATACTGCTCGTCCAGGGCTTTGATCTCTTCAAACGTCATAGAAATTCCCCCGCTTTCAGTGTACCAGCATGGTGCCGATGCCCGCGTCGGACAGCAGCTCGATGAGGATGGAGTGGGCCACCCGGCCATCCAGGATGATGGCGGAGTCCACGCCGGAGCGCACCGCCTCCACGCAGCAGTCCACCTTGGGGATCATGCCGCCGGAGATGACGCCCTCCCGCACCAGGGCGGGGACGGAGGAGAGCTGAAGTTCGGAGATGAGGGTGGAGTCGTCCTTGGGGTCCCGAAGCAGGCCGCGCACGTCGGTGAGGAGGATGAGCTTTTCCGCCTTCAGGGCCACGGCCAGCTTGGCGGCGGCGGTGTCGGCATTGATGTTATAGGCGCAGTCGGCGTCCGTCCCCTGGGCCACGGTGGACACCACGGGGATATAGCCGTCGTCCAGGGCGTCGGTGACGGGGCTGGGGTTCACGTGGTGGATCTCGCCCACCAGGCCCAGCTTTTCGCTGAGCTGCTTGGCCTGGAACAGGCTGCCGTCCATGCCGCACAGGCCCACGGCCCGGCCGCCCATGCGGTTCAGGGTGGCCACCAGGTTCTTGTTCACCCGGCCGCACAGTACCTGCTGCACGATGTCCATGGTCTCCGCATCGGTATAGCGCAGGCCGTCCACGAATTTAGACTCCTTGCCCACCTTGGTCAGCATCTCGTTGATCTCGGGGCCGCCGCCATGGACCACCACCACCCGGATGCCCACCAGGTTCAGCAGCACGATGTCAGAGATCACGGCCCGGCGCAGGTCCTCGGAGATCATGGCGTTGCCGCCGTATTTGACCACGATGGTCTTGCCGGAATATTTTTGGATATAGGGCAGCGCCTCGGCCAGCACCTGAGCGCGGTCCACCTCGTTAAAAGCCATGGGAAAGGCCCCCTTTTCAGTATGTTTGTAAAATATCTTGTCATTGCCCCACGGGGCATAGATCAGGTGCGGTAGTCGCCGTTGATCTTCACGTAGTCATAGGTCAGGTCGCAGCCCCAGCACTCGGCGCTCTCGTCGCCCTCGTGCAGGTCCACGTCGATGATGACCTCTTTCTCGGTGAGGATGGTCTTGGCCTTGTCCTCGTCAAAGTCCACGCCGTCGCCCTGCTTGCACACCAGGATGGACCCGGCCTGAGAGCAGAAGGACACGTCCACATGCTCGGGACGGAAGGGGGCCTTGGAATAGCCCATGGCGCACAGCACACGGCCCCAGTTGGCGTCGGCGCCAAACATGGCGGCCTTCACCAGGGAGGAGCCCACCACGGCCTTGGCCAGGCGCTCGGCGCTCTCCTCACTGCGGGCCCCGTGCATCTTGCAGGTGACCAGCTTGCTGGCGCCCTCGCCGTCCCCGGCGATGGCCCGGGACAGATAACGGCAGACCTCCTCCAGGGCGGCCAGGAAGGTCTCATAGTCCTGGTCCTTCCATTCAATCAGGCTGTTGCCCGCCATGCCGTTGGCCAGCACCACGCACATGTCGTTGGTGGAGGTGTCCCCGTCCACGGTGACCCGGTTGAAGGTGCGGGCGACCACCTCGTGGAGGGCGTCGCTGAGCATCTCGTGGGTGATGGCGCAGTCGGTGGTGATGAAGGCCAGCATAGTGCCCATGTTGGGATGGATCATGCCGGAACCCTTGGCGATGGCGCCCAGGCGGACCTCCTTGCCCCCGATGGTCAGGGAGACGGCGATCTCCTTCTTCACCGTGTCGGTGGTCATGATGGCGTGGGCGGCGGCGTCAGAGCCGTCGGCGGACAGGGCGGCGGCGGCCTGGGGCAGTCCGGCCTGGATGGCGGAGATGTTGATGGTCTGGCCGATGACGCCGGTGCTGGCCACCACAAAGTCGCCGGGCTCCCGGCCAGTGGCGGCGGCGGCGGAGACGCTCATGGCCTCGGCGTTCTCATGGCTCTGGGGGCAGCAGGCGTTGGCGTTGCCGCTGTTGGCCACCACGCCCCAGGCCACGCCGTTTTCCAGGTGGTCCATGGTCACATACAGGGGGGCGGCCTTCACCCGGTTCATGGTGTAGGTGGCGGCGGCGGCGCACTCCTTCTCCGACAGGATCAGGGCCAGGTCGTTCTTATCCGGGCTGCTGCCCGCCTTCACGCCGCAGTGGACGCCGGCGGCGGTAAATCCCTTGGCGGCACACACGCCGCCGGAAATCTGATTCAGCATAGTGATCTTCCTCGCTTTCCTTAGATGACAGGGGCCGCGCCCCTGGAAGATGTTTTGACTGTTTGAACAGAACGGTCAGTCGATGTTCAGCCCGGTGCTCTCCGGGAAGCCCAGCATGATGTTCATGTTCTGCACCGCCGCGCCGGAGGCCCCCTTGCCCAGGTTGTCGAACTGGGCGGTGAGCAGGGTCTGGTCGGTGTGGCCGGACACGGTGATGGTCAGGTAATCCTTGCCCGCCAGGGCGCTGGTGGCCAGACGGGGGGTCTCGCCGCCGAAGGGCAGCACCCGCACCATCTCCTGCCCCTCGTAATAGGAGGAGAGCATCTCGCAGATGTCCTGGGCGGTGGGGGTGCCGCTGAGCAGCTTATTTTGCAGCATGACGGAGGTCATCATCCCCTGGCGGATGTCCCCCAGGATGGGGACGAACACGGGGGCGCTGTCCAGCCCGGCCAGCTTTTGCATCTCGGGCAGGTGCTTGTGGGCAAGACCGATGGAATAGAGGCTGGGGGCGTCCAGCAGAGGGCTGCGGTCAGGGGCCTCGTACTCGGCGATCATCTTCTTGCCCCCGCCGGAGTAGCCGGTGAGAGAGAAGCAGGTGACGGGATAGTCCCGGGGCAGTACCCCCAGCTGGGCCAGGGGGGCGGCGGTGGACAAAAAGCCGGTGGCGTGGCAGCCGGGGTTGGCCACCCGGCTGGCGAACTTGATGCGCTGGCGCTGGCCGGGCAGCAGTTCGGCAAAGCCGTACACCCAGCCCTCGGCGGTGCGGTGGGCGGTGGAGGCGTCGATGACCCGGGTCTTGGGGTTGTCGATCAGCGTGACCGCCTCTTTGGCGGCGGCGTCAGGCAGGCAGAGGAAGACCAGGTCGGCCTCGTTTAAAAACTTTCGGCGCTCCTCCGTGTCCTTGCGCTTGTCCTCGTCGATGAGCAGCAGTTCGATATCGTCCCGGCTGCCCAGGCGCTCATAGATCTGAAGGCCGGTGGTGCCCTCTTTCCCGTCAATGTATACCTTGGGTCGATTCATGTTTTGATCCTCCCTTATGCGCTTTGCGCTGAAACGGGTCTCAGCCGTTGTGACCGGCAAAGCCCTCGCTTTCATTTACATTATAAAGTCCATAGAAGGACAGGGTGTCCTCCGGGCTCACTTCTTCCTTGGGGCCCTGATTGGTCCACAGGAGAAAATACTCCGGCAGGTCGGCTAATTTAGCCCCGGGGCAATAGAGCATGACCTCCTGGGCGTTGTCCAGGCCATAGGGGTCGGCGCTGACATAGCGCACCTGGTCCCGGATGACCTCGTTGCCCGGGGTGTCATACAGATGGATGAACTCCAGCTCCATGGAGTAGATGTGGGGCTTCTGCTCCACCGGCGGGGTGAAGCGGCCGCTGAAATCGCACTGATACACGGTGGAGTCATAGCCGTCCCCAGCGTCCCCGGCGTCGGCGTCCTCATAATGGCCGGTAAAGGTCCCGTCCGCCTTGATGGAGATTTGGGTGGACCAGGCCCCCGCGCCGCTGGAGAAGACAAAGGTCTGGGGCAGCTGGGCGAACAGGTCCTCCTGGGGCTGCTGTGCCTGGGGCTCCGGCTGGCCCGGGTCGGCCTGCTGAGACGGGTCTGGGTCCTGAGCCTGCTGGGGGTCGTCCTCCGGCGCTTGATCGCCGGAGCTGTCGCCGCTGCCGTCTGCCGGGGACTGGGTGCTCTTGTCAGTGCCTGCGGGGCGTTCCTCTCGGGCTGACGCCGAGGTGCTCACGGCGCTCTGGGGCGGCTGAGACTGGTCCAGCGGGCTCTCCCCCCGGCTGCCGCATCCGGCCAGCAGCAACACCGCCGCCGCCAGGGCCAGGGCCCGCTTTTTTATGTGATACATCGGTTCTCTTCCTTCCCGGATAAAATGCGCGGGCGGGGGCAAGCCCCCGCCGCTAAAGGCTTTTCGCCACAATCATACCCGGTCTGTGGTCCTTTTGCAACTGTTTTCCACAATGTCCTGCATTTTTGTGGATTATTTTCGGGTTTGGTAAGTGTTTTTTAGGCCGCCTTACTTGGTGTGCTCGCCCACGAACTGCTCGATGAGTTCGATCTGCTTCTGGACGCTCTCCTTGGCGGGGCCGCCATAGACCTTGCGCTCGTTGACGCAGGTCTTCAGGGCCAGGGCGTCGTACACGTCCTCGTCGAACAGGGAGGAGATGGCCCGGAAATCCTTCAGGGTCAGGGTGTCCAGGGTGTCGCCGGACTTGATGCACATGTTCACCAGGCGGCCCACGATCATATAGGCCTCCCGGAAGGGCAGGCCCTTCTTGGTCAGATAGTCGGCGCAGTCGGTGGCGTTGATAAAGCCGCCTGCGGCAGCCTTGGCCATGTTCTTGGGCCGGACGGTGAGGGTGTCCACCATGGCGGCGAACACGGGCAGGCACAGCTCCACGGTGTCGATGGCGTCGAAGATGGCCTCCTTGTCCTCCTGCATGTCCTTGTTATAGGCCAGGGGCAGGGACTTCATCACGGTGAGCAGGGTGACCAGTGCGCCGTAGACCCGGCCCGTCTTGCCCCGGACCAGCTCGGCCACGTCGGGGTTCTTCTTCTGGGGCATGATGGAGGAGCCGGTGGAATAGGCGTCGTCCAGGTCCACATACTTGAACTCCCAGGAGCACCACAGCACGATCTCCTCGGAGAAGCGGGACAGGTGCATCATCAGGATGGACAGGTCGGCCATCAGCTCGATGGCATAGTCACGGTCAGAGACCGAGTCCATGGAGTTGTCCGTGGGCTTGCTGAAGCCTAGGGCGTGGGCGGTCTGGAACCGGTCCACGGGATAGGTGGAGGTGGCCAGGGCGCCGGCGCCCAGGGGGCACTCGTCCAGCCGCTCCAGGCAGTCCTCCAGCCGGGTCACGTCCCGCTTGAACATGTTGGCATAGGCCATCATATAGTGGGCGAAGGTGGTGGGCTGGGCACGCTGAAGGTGGGTGTAGCCGGGCATCACCGTGTCCAGGTTGGCCTTGGCCTTTTTCACCAGCACCTGCTCCAGGTCCAGCACCTGCTTGATGATGGCGGGGATCTCTTCCTTCACATACAGGCGGGTGTCCACGGCCACCTGGTCGTTCCGGGAGCGGGCGGTGTGCAGCCGCTTGCCCGCGTCGCCGATGCGCTGGGTCAGCATGGCCTCGATGTTCATGTGGATGTCCTCGTTGTCCAGGGAGAACTCCACCTTGCCGTCATCGATGTCGGCCAGGATGGCCTTCAGGCCCTCGATGATCTTCTCGGCCTCGTGCTCCTCGATGATGCCCTGCTTGCCCAGCATGGCGGCGTGGGCGATGGAGCCCCGGATGTCCTGCTGATACAGCCGGGCGTCAAAGCCGATGGAGGAATTAAAGTCGTTTACCAGTGTGTCGGTCTCCTTCTGAAACCGTCCAGCCCAAAGCTTCATAGTATTTTCTACCTTTCCGGCGTCCCCACAAACATCTGGTATGTGGGACGCAATATTAAATTGAGAGTGGAGACGCGCGGGTCTCCACTCTCAAAAAGCGTCTATTCGCGTCTTACTTCAGCTTACCCTGGTCCCGCAGCGCCTGAACGGTGTCGGGCAGGCCCCACAGGTTGATAAAGCCGGTGGCGTCATCCTGGTTATAGTCGCTCTCCTCAAAGGTGACCAGATCCTCGGAGTACAGGGTCTCGGGGGAGGTGACGGAGGCGGTGATGATGTTGCCCTTATAGAGCTTGAGCTTCACAGTGCCGGTGACGTGCTTCTGGGTGTCCACGGCGAAGGCCTGCAGGGCCTCCCGCAGGGGGGTGAACCACTTGCCGTTGTACACCAGGTCGGCAAAGTCCACGGCCAGCTTCTGCTTCATGTGCTTGGTGTCCTTGTCGATGGTGATCATCTCCAGCACCTCGTGGGCGCGGTAGAGGATGGTGCCGCCGGGAGTCTCGTACACGCCCCGGTCCTTCATGCCCACCAGACGGTTCTCCACGATGTCCAGCAGACCGATGCCGTTGTCGCCGCCCAGCTTGTTCAGCTTGCGGATGATGTCGCTGGCCTTCATCTTCTCGCCGTCGATGGCCACGGGCCAGCCCTTCTCAAAGTCCAGGGTGACATAGGTGGCCTTGTCGGGGGCCACGGCGGGGGACACGCCCATCTCCAGGAAGCCGGGCTCGTCATACTTAGGCTCGTTGGCGGGGTCCTCCAGGTCCAGACCCTCGTGGCTCAGGTGCCACAGGTTCTTGTCCTTGGAATAGTTGGTCTCCCGGGAGATCTTCAGGGGCACGTTGTGGGCCTCGGCATAGTCGATCTCCTCGTCACGGCCCTTGATGGACCACTCACGCCAGGGGGCGATGATCTTCATCTCGGGGGCGAAGCGCTTGATGGCCAGCTCGAACCGGACCTGGTCGTTGCCCTTGCCGGTGCAGCCGTGGCAGATGGCGTCGGCGCCCTCCTTCTTGGCGATCTCCACCAGGCGCTTGGCGATGACGGGACGGGCAAAGGCGGTGCCCAGCAGATAGTCCTCGTACTTGGCGCCCATCATCATAGAGGGGATGATGACGTCGTCCACCATCTCGTCGGTCAGGTCCTCGATGTACAGCTTGGAGGCACCGGTCTTGATGGCCTTCTCCTCCAGGCCGTCCAGCTCGCTGCCCTGGCCCACGTCGGCGGAGACGGCGATGATCTCGGGGTTATTATAGTTCTCCTTCAGCCAGGGGATGATGATGGAAGTATCCAGACCGCCGGAATAGGCGAGCACCACTTTTTTCACTTCAGCCATGATGTATTTCCTCCATAAAGACAGTTTGAAAGGGATTTTCCGCGCTTTTTGCGGAAAGAAAAGCCTTTCGGTTGTTTCAGTGCTGTCAGTCTATCACTCTTAGGGCGGAATTGCAACCCCCTATTCGCATAGTTATCCATATTTTTTCCCGACCTATCCGTATATTTTCACCAAAAATGAATATTATGCAAAAAATCACTGGATTTTATACATTACTATGCATACGAAAACAGTCCGGGACTTGCCTTTTTCGCCGGGATGGGGTACACTGAGAAAAATTTGAACGAATAAAAAAGAGTGAATATCAAATCAAACGAGGTGTATCTTTATGCCAAAGCTCTTCTGGCAGGTTTTATATTATTATCTCATCGCGGTGAACGTCCTGGCCTTTGTCCTGATGGGCATCGACAAGCGCCGGGCCAAGAAAAACGCCTGGCGCATCCCGGAGAAGACATTGTTCCTCCCGGCGATTTTCGGCGGGGCGCTGGGGGGCGTGGCGGGGATGCGCCTGTTCCGCCACAAGACCCGCCACTGGTACTTCAAATATGGCTTCCCCCTGCTGCTGCTCCTCCAGCTGGCCGGGGCGGGCTGGTGTCTCTGGCGGTTCCGAGGATAAAAATTTTCTTCTTTCGGTATAGTTCTCCAGTGATCGGTCCAGACTATCCCCAGACCCAATGCAAAGGAGGCTTGGACCATGCAGGCAAAGCACAAGGACCGCACCCAGCGCACTCAGACCCAGGATGCCCGGCAGCCCCAGGAGCCGCAGAAGCAGCCCCAGACCCAGAACAGCCGGCAGACCCCCAGCAGCCGCTGAGACGCCCGACTCATGTGCATCCTCCCGCCGCCGGACCGCAGCCACGGTCCGGCGGAATTTTTGCGTTTCACACAAAAGTTCACAAATAAAATCTTGACTGCTGGGACAAATATTATATAATTTGCTTAGAAAGCCGGAGAAAGGGGGCCTGATCCATGAAACGAAACATCGTGATCCCGGTGGCGGCAGTGACAGCCGTCCTGCTGCTGGTCATCAGCGGCGTGCGGGAGAGCCGCTACACCTATGAGACCCAGCCCGGCGGCTCTGTACAGGTCCAGGGCGGCGGCTTTGCCGGGCGGCAGTATCCCGGCGGCGTGGCCATGGGGGCCGGGGGCGGCCTGCTGTTCTGGCTGGACCAGGGCGGCCCCGAGCTGGAGCTGACGGCGGAGTTCCCCGACAAGGCCGTCCCGGTGTCGATCTCCCTGGGGGAGCTGGGCGGCATGAACGGAACGCCGGTGTTCGTCCCGGCTGACGAGAACTATTATAAGGTGTGGGTGGATGTGTCCGCCCAGGTGACCCGGACGGATGTCTATCGGGTGGACCGGCGCACCGGCGCGCGGGAGCTGTGGAACAGCACCTATGCCACGGAGGAGGTCCAGGCCGTGCCGGAGGCCGTCCCGGTGGAGACATAAGAGATCAGAATTGGCCGCCGCCGAAGTCCTGAAATGGGGCTTTGGCGGCGGTCTTTAATATTTCTTAAGAAAATTCGCCCTTGCAACTTAATGGCGGTGTGTTATGCTAGACACAAGACAAGAAATCTGATGACGCAAGGGAGAGCGGCGTATGTATACCATTTTGATCTGTGACGACGACAAGGACATCGTCTCCGCCCTGGATATCTATCTCACCAGCGAGGGCTATCGCACCCTGAAGGCCTATAACGGGCGGGAGGCCATCCAGGCCGTGGAGCAGAACGAGGTCCATCTGATCCTGATGGACGTGATGATGCCCGAGCTGGACGGCATCCGGGCCACCGCCAAGCTGCGGGAGGGGAGCAACGTGCCCATTATCCTCCTCACCGCCAAGAGCGAGGACGCGGACAAGATCCTGGGCCTGAACATCGGGGCGGACGACTATATCACCAAGCCCTTCAACCCCCTGGAGGTGATGGCCCGGGTGAAGTCCCAGCTGCGGCGGTATACCAGCCTGGGGGGTGCGGACAAGGGCCCCGGCCTGCTCACCGTGGGACCCATCACCATGGACGACGGGGCCAAGCGGGTGACGGTGGACGGGGAGCCGGTGGCTCTCACCCCCATCGAGTATAACGTGCTCAAGCTGCTGCTGTCCCACCCGGGACAGGTGTTCTCCTCCGCCCAGATCTATGAGCAGGTGTGGAACGACCCGGCCTATGGCTCGGAGAATACGGTGGCCGTCCACATCCGCCACCTGCGGGAGAAGATCGAGATCGATCCCGCCGACCCCCGCTATTTAAAAGTGGTGTGGGGCCTGGGCTATAAGCTGGAGAAGGGGGCCGCGGGATGAGAGAGCAGAAGCACACCGCCCGCTGGACGGCCTGGGCGGCCCTGGTGCTGTGTGCCCTGATGGCGGCCTATCTGGGTCTCACCGCCCTGTTCACCCTGGAGTGGCAGGGGATCGACTGGCAGGACAGCCGCCAGTTCCGCGCCCTGTGCCAGGACTGGAACGACCGGGTGGCCACCGCCGTGGCCGACTCCATCGCCCTGGAGAGCGACACCATCAGCTATGTGGAGCGCCAGCAGCTGGAGGGCACTATGGCGGAGTTCGAGGCGGATGTGGCCGCCAGCGAGACCAACTATCGCTTCCGCCTGCTGGACCGGAGCGGGAAGGAGCTGTCCTCCAATCTGGGGGATGGGGAGAGCCTGCTGACCGCCGTGGATCACATCGGCTATGCCAGCTTTGTCCCCGGGGCCTACGCCGCCGAGGGGCTGGACAGCTATGTCTATTACGCCCAGTACTACGGCTGGACGCGGCAGACCAACCAGGAGGCCTCCGCCCGGGAGGACGTGGCGAGAAACGGCGAAGATGCCGACGGCCAGTATGTCCTGGAGTATGGCGTGGCGGCTGAGCCGCAGATCGACGACAGCTTCTACCGGCTGCGGCAGGAGATCACCCGGGCCCAGGGGCAATTTGCCTTTCGGGTGGGGGTGGGTGCGGCGCTGCTGCTGGCGGCGCTGGCCAGCCTGGTCTGTCTGCTGTGGCTGTCGGCGGGGGAGGGCTGCGTCCCCACCTGGCAGGAGAAAATCTATCTGGAAGTCTATCTGCTGGGGGCAGGGGCCGTGGACATTCTGCTGACAGCGGCGGCGGGAATGGCCTGTCAGGCGGCCGCCATGGGTGAGATATGGTCAGAGCGGGCGGAGATGCAGTGGCAGGCGGACCTGGTGATCGCAGGGGGAGCTGCCGCCTTCGCCGGGGCCATGCTGTGTACAGCGCTGCTGCTGCGCACGCTGGCGGTGCGCCTGCACACGGGCACCCTGGGCCGGACCAGCCTGCTCTGCCGGGGCTGGAGCGCAGTGTATCGGGGCGTGGGGGAGCTGGTCCGCCAGTTGCCCCTGACCTGGCGGACCATCGCAGGCTTTTTCGTCTATCTGCTGGCCAATGTCCTGTCTGTGGCCATGGGCTATGGCGGCGGGCTGCTGGTCATCCTGGTCAACGGGGCGGCCCTGGTGCTGCTGTGCCGGTGGACGGCCAGCTTTGCCCGCCTGCGCCGGGGCAGCCGGGCCATCGCCGCCGGGGACCTGAACTATCGGGTGGACACCGCCCGGATGCCCGCCGACCTGCGGGCCTATGCCGAGGACCTGAACAACATCTCCATCGGCCTTGCCGGGGCGGTGGACGAGAAGATGAAGAGCGAGCGCTTTAAGGCCGAGCTCATCACCAACGTGTCCCACGATTTGAAGACCCCCCTCACCTCCATTATAAATTATGTGAATCTGCTGAAGACCACCCAGCAGACCGACCCCAAGGCGGCGGAGTATATCGAGGTGCTGGACCGCAAGTCCCAGCGGCTGAAAAAGCTCACCGAGGACCTGGTGGAGGCCAGCAAGGCATCCACCGGCGTACTCAGCGTCAGCCGGGAGAAGATCGGCATGTCCCAGCTGCTGGACCAGGCCCTGGGGGAGTGGACCGAGAAGCTGGAGGAGCGGAAGCTGGCTGTGGTGACCACCGTGCCCGAGGGGGAGACCTGGGTCTATGCCGACGGGCGGCACCTGTGGCGGGTCATCGACAACCTGCTGTCCAACTGCGCCAAATACGCCATGGAGGGCACCCGCATCTATGTGGAGCTCTCCCGGGGGAAGGGCCAGGTGACCCTGTCGGTGAAGAACGTCTCTCGGGAGGCGCTGAACGTCCCAGCGGAGCGGCTGATGGAGCGCTTTGTCCGGGGGGAGGAGTCCCGCAGCAGCGAGGGCTCCGGCCTGGGGCTGTCCATCGCCCGCAGCCTCACCGAGCTGCAGGGGGGCGAGTTCCGGCTCACTGTGGACGGGGACCTTTTTAAAGCGGAAGTCACCCTGCCCCAGGCAAACTGAGCATTGCGTATCATGCCCGAAGACCGCCGCCGTCGGCTATCCCTTGACGGACGGCGGCCTTTTCGTTATGATGGATGAGAAAATCTGATTTATTTTATCGTAAGTAAAGGAGCCTCATATGGATCTTTGCAATATCAACGAGATCAAGGCGCTGCTGGCCCGAAACGGCTTTCGCTTTTCCAAGTCCATGGGCCAGAACTTCCTCATCCAGTCCTGGGTGCCCGAGGACATCGCCGCCGCCTCCGGCGCGGGTCCCGGCACGGGGGTGCTGGAGGTGGGTCCCGGCATCGGCCCCCTCACCCGCCAGCTGGCCCGCCGGGCGGACAAGGTGGCGTCGGTGGAGCTGGACCGGTCCCTGCTGCCCATTTTAAAGGAGACCCTGGCCGACTGCCCCAATGCGGAGATCGTCCCCGGGGACATTTTAAAGACGGACATCCCCGCCCTGGTGGGGGAGAAGTTCGCTGGATTAAAGGCGGTGGCCTGCGCCAACCTGCCCTATAACATCACCACCCCCGCCATCACCGCCCTGATCGAGGCGGGCTGCTTTCAGTCCATCACGGTGATGATCCAGCGGGAGGTGGCCCGGCGCATCTGCGCCAAGCCGGGCACGGGGGACTATGGGGCTTTCTCCGTCTTCTGCCAGTATCACACCGCGCCGGAGCTGCTGTTCGACGTGCCCCCCGACTGCTTCATCCCCGCCCCGAAAGTCACCTCCTCTGTGCTGCGCATGGTCCCCCGCCCCGCGCCGGAGGAGGTGGACGACCCGGAGCACTTCTTCCGGGTGGTGCGGGCCGCCTTTGCCCAGCGGCGGAAGACCCTGGTCAACGGACTGCACGCCGCCTTTGGGGACAAGCTGACCAAGGAGCAGCTGGCAAACATCCTTGTGGACTGCGGTCTGCCCGCCGACGTGCGGGGGGAGCGGCTGGGTATCGCCGAATTTGCAGGAATATCGAGAAAAATCCGTCAGACCCAGGGCTGATTTTCGGCGCTTTTCCACAGGACTGAATCTTGCCTTTCTCCACTAAATAGGGTAAAATGAACCGCAGTAAGAAGTGTTTTTGCAGACTGAATTGCTGAAAAACTTCACTGAGCGGCCCTCTCCCCCCTGAAAACCCGGGCCGCCCCACGCATATCAAATCAAGGAGGAACTGTTATGGAAACTTATGGTTTGGAATCTCTCGGGATCATCAATCCCAGCGCTGTTTACCGCAACCTCACCCCCGCCAAGCTGGTGGAGAAGGCCCTGTGCCGCGGCGAGGGTAAGCTGAGCGCCACCGGCGCGCTGTGCGTGACCACCGGAAAGTACACCGGCCGCTCCCCCGACGACAAGTTTATTGTTGACTCCAAGGGCGTCCACGACGACATCGCCTGGGGCAAGGTGAACGTGCCCACCACCCAGGAGGTCTTCGACGCCCTGTATGAAAAGATGGTCGCCTATCTGCAAAACCGGGAGATCTTCATCTTCGACGGCTATGCCGGTGCCGACCCCAAGTATACCAAGGCCTTCCGCATCGTCAACGAGCTGGCCTCTCAGAACCTGTTCATCCACCAGCTGCTGCTGCGGCCCACCGAGGAGCAGCTGAAGAGCTATGTCCCCGACTTCACCATCATCGCCGCCCCCGGCTTTAAGTGCGTGCCCGAGCGGGACCACACCCACTCCGAGGCCGCCATCATGATCGACTATGAGAAGAAGCTGGTCCTCATCGCCGGCAGCCAGTATTCCGGCGAGATCAAAAAGTCCGTCTTCTCCGTCATGAACTATCTGATGCCTAAGCAGGGCGTGTTCCCCATGCACTGCTCGGCCAACATCGGCGAGAAGGGCGACTCCGCCATCTTCTTCGGCCTGTCCGGCACCGGCAAGACCACCCTGTCCGCCGACCCTGACCGCAAGCTGATCGGCGATGACGAGCACGGCTGGGCCGACGACTCCGTCTTCAACTTCGAGGGCGGCTGCTATGCCAAGTGCATCGACCTGACCGAGGAGCGGGAGCCTGAGATCTATCGGGCCATCAAGTTCGGCTCTCTGGTGGAGAACGTCATCATTGACGAGGAGACCCGCCAGGCCGACTATGCCGACGGCTCCCTCACCGAGAACACCCGCGTGGGTTATCCCGTGGACTATATCCCCAACGCCGCCATCCCCGGCATCGGTGGCACCCCCAAGACGGTGATCTTCCTCACCGCCGACGCCTATGGCGTCATGCCCCCCATCTCTAAGCTGAACGCCAAGCAGGCCCAGTATTACTTCGTGTCCGGCTTCACCTCTAAGCTGGCCGGTACCGAGCGGGGCATCACCTCTCCCGTGCCCACCTTCTCCACCTGCTTCGGCGCGCCCTTCATGCCTCTGGACCCCTCCGTCTATGCCGGGATGCTGGAGAAGAAGGTGCAGCAGTCCGGCGCCAACGTCTATCTGGTCAACACCGGCTGGTGCGGCAACAGCGGCAAGCGCATGAACCTGAAGTATACCCGCGCCATGGTCACCGCCGCCCTGAACGGCGAGCTGGAGAAGGCCCAGTTCGTCACCGACCCCTATTTCGGCGTTCAGGTGCCCACCTCCTGCCCCGGCGTGCCCGATGAGCAGATGATCCCCGCCAAGCAGTGGGGCGACGACCAGGCCGGTTATGAGAAGAAGGCCAAGGAGCTGGCCCACTCCTTCGTGGAGAACTTCAAGAAGTATACCCACATGCCCGAGGACGTGGTCAACGCCGGTCCCAAAGCTGAATAAAACGACGAAAGAGACCAATTTAAACAGCGAAAGGAAAGACGTCTGGACTAGACGTCTTTCCTTTTTTAAGTCAAAAATCCGGCAAAATAACTTAGGTTGCGCCAAACAAAGTAGACATACTTATTTGGTATAGCAAATATATAATACAAGTTCTTTTCTAAAGGGCAAAATTCTGTTAAAATGTGCCCATAGGATAAAGACCCCCGCAGGTGCAAAACACCTGCGAGAATTTAACAGAAAGAAGGAACTTAAAGTTATGACAGCCAATGATGCCATGACCATTAAGCTGGACTACGACCTGCCTGAGTATCCTAAGATGGATCCCCAGTATCGTCGTGCTCCCCGCCGTGAGTCCCACCTGTCCGAGGCGGACAAGGCTCTGGCCATTAAGAACGCTCTGCGTTACATCCACCCCGACCATCACGAGCAGATGGCCAAGGAGTTTGCTCAGGAGCTGGAGGAGCACGGCCGTATCTATGGCTACCGCTTCCGTCCCGAGGGCAAGCTGTACGGCAAGCCCATCGACGAGTACAAGGGCGTCTGCATTGAGGGCCGCGCCATCCAGGTCATGATCGACAACAACCTGGACTTCGACGTTGCTCTGTATCCCTACGAGCTGGTCACCTACGGTGAGACCGGTCAGGTCTGCCAGAACTGGATGCAGTATCGTCTGATCAAGAAGTATCTGGAGGTCATGACCGACGAGCAGACTCTGGTCGTGATGTCCGGTCACCCCCTGGGCCTGTTCCACAGCCACAAGATGGCCCCCCGCTGCATCATCTCCAACGGCCTGATGGTCGGCACCTTCGATGATCAGAAGAACTTCAACCGCGCTGCCGCTCTGGGCGTTGCCAACTACGGCCAGATGACCGCCGGCGGCTGGATGTACATCGGGCCCCAGGGCATCGTCCACGGCACCTTCAACACCCTGCTGAACGCCGGCCGTCTGAAGCTGGGCATTCCTCAGGATGGCAACCTGGCTGGCCGTCTGTTCGTGTCCGCCGGTCTGGGCGGCATGTCTGGCGCTCAGGGCAAGGCCGCTGAGATCGCCGGTGCTGCCTCCATCATCGCCGAGGTCGATGACTCCCGTATCGAGACCCGTTACACCCAGGGCTGGGTCAGCCACCGCACCGACAGCCTGGACGAGGCCTGGAAGATCGCCAAGGAGCACATGGATTCCAAGCAGCCCTGCGCCGTCGCCTATCACGGCAACATCGTGGATCTGCTGGAGTATCTGTACAACAACAACATCCATGTTGATCTGCTGTCTGACCAGACTTCCTGCCACGTTCCTTACGACGGCGGCTACTGCCCCCAGGGCCTGACCTTCGAGCAGCGCACCGAGATGCTGGATAAGGACCCCGAGCAGTTCGCCAAGCTGGTCAACAAGACCCTGCAGCACCACTATGAGATGATCTGCAAGCTGCACGAGAAGGGCACCTACTTCTTCGATTACGGCAACAGCTTCCTGAAGGCCGTGTACGACACCGGCGTGAAGAGCATCTGCAAGAACGGCGAGAACGACCTGGACGGCTTTGTCTTCCCCTCCTATGTCGAGGACATCCTGGGTCCCTGCCTGTTCGACTATGGCTATGGTCCCTTCCGTTGGTGCTGCCTGAGCCGCAAGCCCGAGGATCTGCACAAGACCGACGTGGCTGCCGCCGAGTACATCAAGGCTCACAACCGCCGCTATCAGGACTACGACAACTATGTCTGGGTCCGCGACGCTGAGAAGAACAAGCTGGTCGTCGGTACCCAGTGCCGCATCCTGTATCAGGACGCCATGGGCCGTATGAACCTGGCTCTGAAGTTCAACGAGATGGTCCGCAACGGCGAGATCGGCCCCGTCATCCTGGGCCGTGACCACCACGACACCGGCGGAACCGACGCCCCCTTCCGTGAGACCTCCAACATCAAGGACGGCTCCAACATTATGGCTGAGATGGCCACTCAGTGCTACGCCGGCAACGCCGCCCGCGGCATGAGCTACATCGCCCTGCACAATGGTGGCGGCACCGGTATCGGCAACTCCATCAACGGCGGCTTCGGCATGGTGCTGGACGGCTCCGAGCGCGTGGACACCATCCTGAAGATGTCCATGCCTTGGGATACCATGATCGGTGTTTCCCGCCGCGCCTGGGCTCGCAACGAGAACGCTATGCCTGTCGTTGCCGAGTACAACAAGATGTATGAGGGCAAGGATCACATCACCCTGCCTTACATCAACGAGAAGGACGACGAGTACATCGCCGAGGCTATGAAGGCCCTGAACATGTAATTGTCGCCGCATACGGCAAAACTCCAAAAAGGGGCCCGTTTTCGGGCCCCTTTTTCTTATCAAAAATAGTCCAAAACTGCAAGACTGCGAGACTAATCGTAATTAGGAGGTTTTCATGATGGGAAACATTCTGGTAAAGAACATCGGTATGCTGGCCACCCCCCAGGGCAAGACCGCCAAGAAGGGCGCCGAGCAGGGCCAGATCCAGATTCTGAAGGACGCCTGGGTCCTGGTGAAGGACGGGGTCATCGACTCTGTGGGCACCGGCGCGGCCCCCGCCGCCCCCGGCGCTGAGGTCATTGACGCCCAGGGCAACCTGGTCACCCCCGGCCTGGTGGACGCCCACACCCACCTGATCTTCGGCGGCTGGCGGCAGAACGAGCTGGGCATGAAGCTCCACGGCAAGACCTATCTGGAGATCCAGAACGCCGGCGGCGGCATCCAGTCCACCACCAACGCCACCCGCCAGGCCACCGAGGAGGAGCTGACCGAGAAGGCTGCCAAGGCCCTGAAGGAGATGATGGGCTTTGGCGTGACCACCGTAGAGGCCAAGAGCGGCTACGGTCTGGCCACCGAGCACGAGCTGAAGGCCCTGCGGGTCATCAAGGACCTGAACGACACCATGCCCATGGACGTGGTGGCCACCTTTATGGGCGCCCACCTGGTCCCCGCCGAGTATAAGAACAACCGCGCCGAGTACATCCGTCTGGTGTGCGAGGAGATGATGCCCAAGGTGAAGGAGCAGGGCATCGCCAAGTTCTGCGACGTGTTCTGCGAGGCCGACACCTTCACCGTGGAGGAGTCCCGCCAGGTGCTGGAGGCCGGTCTGAAGTATGGCCTGCGGCCCAAGATCCACGCCGACGAGATCGAGGCCATCGGCGGCTCCGTCCTGGCCGGTGAGATCGGCGCCATCTCCGCCGAGCACCTGATCGTCTGCCCCCCCGAGGGCATCGCCAGCATGGCCAAGGGCGGCACCATCGCCTGCCTGCTGCCCGCCACCAGCTTCAACCTGGGCTCCACCTTCGCCCCCGCCCGGGACATGGTGAACGCCGGTGTGGCCGTGGCCATGGCCACCGACTTCAACCCCGGCTCCTGCCCCTGCCTGAACCTGCAGTTCGTCATCAACCTGGGCTGCCTGAAGTATAAGCTGACCCCCGAGGAGGTCCTCACCGCCGTCACCCTGAACGGCGCCGCCGCCATCGACATGGCCGATCAGGTTGGTTCTGTGGAGGCCGGGAAGAAGGGCGACCTGGTCATCTGGGACGCCCCCGACCTGGACTACATCTGCTACCGCGTGGGCAGCAACCTGGCCAAGACCGTCATCAAGGCCGGTAAAGTGATGTAAGTTCTCCCGTTTGGGAAAAAGAGCATACGCGCAACAGTTGGGCGGACGGCTTAAAAAACCGCCGCCCAACTTCTTTTTTCCCGTTCTTTTTACAGGCTGGGCGGGAAAGAATTGACTTTCTGCCGCTATCAGATATAATACAAGCATTAGTCCGCCCCGGGCGGACCCGAGGAAAAAGAAAAAAGAGGATAAATAGGAAAGGATGACCCACAATATGGAAAGTTTGACCCCCGCGGAGATCGCGGCCAAATACGCCGCCGCCGGTGAAGGAAAGGCCAAGCGGTCTACCGCGCTTTTGGTGGTCCTGGGCATGCTGGCCGGGGCCCTCATCGCCCTGGGCAGCGCCGCCACCAACACCGCCGTCTATGGCATCGATGCAGTCTGGACCGCCCGCACCATCTGCGGCCTGCTCTTCCCCTTCGGCCTGGGCATGGTGGTCATCATGGGGGCGGAGCTGTTCACGGGCAACTGTCTCATCACTATCTCTGTGCTGGACCGCCGCTGCACCCTGGGCCAGATGCTGCGCAGCTGGGTCATCGTCTATCTGGCCAATCTGGTCGGCTCCCTGCTGGTGGCCGCCGGCTGCGCCTGGTTCGGCCAGATGAACTACTCCGGCGGGGCCCTGGCGGTTTACACCATGAAGGTGGCCCTGGGCAAGTGCAACCTGCCCTTCCAGAACGCGGTGGTGCTGGGCATCCTGTGTAATTTCCTGGTGTGCCTGGGTGTGCTGATGGCCATGTCCGCCAAGGACAGCGCCGGGCGCATCATCTCGGCCTTCCTGCCGGTGTGCTACTTTGTGCTGTGCGGCTTTGAGCACTGCGTGGCCAACATGTACTACATCCCCGCGGGCCTGATGGCCAAGGCCGTCCCCGCCTATGCCCAGCTGGCGGCGGAGAGCGGGCTGGACCTGTCCGCTCTGACGGTGTCTAACTTCGTGGTGAAGAACCTGATCCCCGTGACCATCGGCAACATCCTGGGTGGCGTAATCCTGTCCCTGCTGATGTGGTTCTGCTATCTGAGAAAGAAAAAGTAAGTATGCGTAAACGCGCCCGGGCCGAATCCCTTCGGCCCGGGCTTAAAATTTTACCTTGACTCTATAATAATGATAGAGTTTATAATGCGGTTGCTGTAAAAAACTTCGCGTTCGCGACTAGGAGTGCTGCAAGACCATGAGAAGAGACCTGACCCAGGGCAGCGTGCTGAAAAACGTGGTGCTGTTTTCCCTGCCCTATCTGCTGTCCTATTTTCTACAGACCCTTTACGGCATGGCCGACCTGTTCATCATCGGCCAGTTTCGTGGGGTGGAGAGCACTACGGCGGTGTCCGTTGGCTCCCAGGTGATGCACATGCTCACCGTCATGCTGGTGGGCCTGGCCATGGGGGCCACGGTGAGCATCGGCCAGGCGGTGGGCGGCGGCGACCACAGGCGGGCCTCCCGGTGCATCGGCAACACGGTCACCCTGTTCATGGGTCTGTCCGTGGTCCTCACCGGGGTGCTGCTGTGCCTCACCCGGCCCATCGTGGCCGTCATGTCCACCCCGGCAGAGGCGGTGGAGGGCACGGTGGCCTATCTCACCATCTGCTTTTTGGGCATCCCCTTCATCACGGCCTATAACATCATCAGTTCTATTTTCCGTGGGCTGGGGGACAGCAAAAGTCCCATGTATTTCATCGCCGTGGCCTGCGCGGCCAACATCGCTCTGGACTATCTGTTCATGGGGGCCCTGGACTTAGGCCCCGCCGGGGCGGCCCTGGGCACCACCCTGGCCCAGACGGTGAGCGTGGCGGTGTCCCTCTTCGTCATCCTCCGCCGGGACATGGGCATCCGCATCCGTAAGAGCGACCTGCGGCCCGACGGGGCGGTGATGAAAAAGATCTTGAAGATCGGCATTCCCGTGACTTTGCAGGACGGCTTTATCCAGATCTCGTTCATCATCATCACCATCATCGCCAACCGCCGGGGCCTGACTGACGCGGCGGCGGTGGGTATCGTGGAGAAGATCATCGGATTTTTGTTCCTGGTCCCCTCCTCTATGCTGTCCACCGTGTCCGCCCTGGGGGCCCAGAATATCGGTGCGGGCAAGCCCAAGCGGGCCATGGCTGCCCTGGGCTATGCCGCCGCTCTGGCCGGAGCCTTTGGAGCAGCCGCTGCGGCGGCAGTGCAGCTGATGGCGGAACCCCTGGTGGCCCTGTTCACCGACAGCGCCCGGGCCGACGGGGCGCAGGTAATAGAAATGGGCGGGCAGTATCTGCGCAGCTATGTATGGGACGTGTTTTTTGCCGGGGTCCATTTCAGCTTCAGCGGCTATTTCTGCGCCCGGGGAAAGTCGGGCCTGTCCTTTCTGCACAACTGCCTGTCCATCATTCTGGTGCGGGTGCCCGGGGCCTATCTGGCCTCCACCCTCTTCCCGGACACCCTGTTCCCCATGGGCCTGGCCAGCGCGGGGGGATCTCTGCTGTCTGATATCGTGTGTCTGATTTGCTTTTTCTGGCTCATGGGCCGAGACAAAAAGCAAAGCGGGGTGCCGGTGTGAGCGGGGGAGAACTGTTTCGCATCGGGGAGGTGGCCCGGCTGTTCCATCTCAGCGTGAGTACCCTGCGCCACTATGAGCGCTTAGGGCTGGTGACCCCGGAGCGGGTGGACCCGGACACGGGCTATCGCTATTACAGCGCCCGGCAGTTCGAGGCGCTGAACACCGTGCGCTATCTCCGGGCCCTGGACATGCCACTGGAGGAGATATCCGACTTTGTCCACAACCGGGACCTGGACAACATCCAGGCCAAGCTGCGCCAACAGCGGGAGACCGTGGCCCGAAAGCGGGCGGAGCTGGAGCGGGTGCAGCGGAAGATCGACGCCCGCCTGGAGCAGCTGGAGGAGGCCCGCCACTGCGAGCTGGACCACATCCGTCTGGTGGAGGCTGCCCCCTGCCGTATCGTGTGGGTGGGCGGGGCGCTGACCATCCGGGACTATCACGACATGGAGCTGCCCGTGAGCCGCCTGTCCCGGGACGAGGAGGAGGCGGTGGTCTTTCTGGGAAAAGTCGGCCTCGGTCTGTCCGTCCAGGCCCTGGAGCGGGGGGAGTTTGACCGGTATGACGGCATCTTTCTGGTGCTGGACCGGGCGGACCGCTTCGCCGGGGAGACGGTGGACCTGCCCGGGGGCCGATGCGCCCAGGTGCGCTTTCGGGGCAGCCATGGGGAGGCCCCGGCCCAATACCGCCGCCTGATGGACTTTCTGACCGGGGAGCGCCTGCGCCCGGCGGGCTTTGCCCGGGAGATCACCATGATCGACTATGGCGTCACCGACGACCCCAGCCAGTTCGTGACGGAGATCACAGTTCCCGTAGAGGGATGAGTTAGGAGTGATGAGATAGGAGTAAACTCATCACTCCTAACTCCTATCTCATCCCTATCCTGCGGTGCTATTTTGACAGAGCGCCCCCATACAGGGGGTGCGGCTTCGTGAAAACAGACAAAGTAATAGACACGACCAAGAAATCCGCTTGACAAGAGCGGATTTTTTCTTATAATAAGGCTCAAGCATTTTACCTAAAAAAATTTAACTAAAAATTTATAACCGTTTGAGAGGAAGTAACACTATGGAGATCAATTTCGAGAACGTCCGCGACATCATCGTCAACACTCTGAGCTGCGAGGCCGACCAGATCACCCCCGAGACCAACCTGTATGAGGACCTGGAGGCCGACTCCCTGGAGGCCGTGGAGCTGTCCATGGCTCTGGAGGAGGCCTTTGGCGTGGGCATCGCCGACGAGGACATGACCCAGGTGAAGACCGTGGCCGACATCGTGAACTATCTGTCCGGCAAGAAGCAGTAATTTTTAAGCAGTAATTTTTTTCGTTGGAGCGTCAAGCTCCGGTTGTAAGGAGACTACCTATGGAATTAGAGGAGCTGTACGCGCTGATGGAGCGCTTTGCCCGCTCCGGGCTCACCGACCTGGAGTGGGAGCGGGAGGGGGAGAAGATCGCCCTGCGCCGCTCCGCCGCCCCCGTGGTGGTGAGCGCCCCCTCCGCCGCCCCTGCCGTTCAGGCGGCCCCGGCCCAGGCGGAAGCCGCCGCCCCTGTCCCTGCCGCTGGGCAGGACCAGGGGGAGACGGTGAACGCCCCCCTGGTGGGCACCTTCTACGCCGCCCCCGCCCCGGGAGAGGAGGCCTTTGCCGCCCCCGGCAAGCAGGTGAAGAAGGGGGAGACCCTGTGTCTCATCGAGGCCATGAAGATGATGAGCGAGATCCCCGCCCCCGCCGACTGCGTGGTGGAGGAGGTCCTGGCCCGGGACGGCGAGGCCGTGGGCTTTGGGGAGCCGCTGTTCCGCATTCGGAGGGTTTAAAGTTATGCTCAAGCGCGTGTTGATCGCCAACCGGGGAGAGATCGCCCTGCGGGTGATCCGGGCCTGCCGGGAGCTGGACATCGAGACGGTGGGCGTCTATTCCACCGCCGACGAGAGCGCCCTCCACGCCCAGATCGCCACCCGGTCGCTGTGCGTGGGTCCCGCCCGGGCGGCGGACAGCTATCTGAACCAGGACGCCATCCTGTCGGCGGCCCTGGCCACCGGCTGCGACGCCATCCACCCCGGCTATGGCTTTCTGTCTGAGAACCCGGACTTTGCCGACCGGTGCGTAGAGGCGGGGCTGAAGTACATCGGCCCCAGCGGCGACGTGATCCGCAAAATGGGCAGCAAGGCCGCCGCCCGCACCCTGGCCCAGCAGGCGGGGGTGCCGGTGGTTCCCGGCTCCGACGGCCCCCTGCGGGACGTGGAGCAGGCCAAAGAGCTGGCCGGACAGGTGGGCTATCCCGTGCTGCTGAAGGCGTCTGCCGGCGGCGGCGGACGGGGAATGCGCCAGGTGGACGGCCCCGAGGGGCTGGAGAGCGCCTATCACGCCGCCCAGGCCGAGGCCATCGCCTGCTTTGGCGACGGGGAGATGTATCTGGAGAAGCTGGTCCTCTCCCCCCGGCACATTGAATTTCAGATCATGGCGGACAGCCAGGGCCACGTGGTCCACCTGGGGGAGCGGGACTGCTCCATCCAGCGCCGCCGCCAGAAGCTGATCGAGGAGTCCCCCTCCCGGGCCCTGACCCCCCAGCTGCGGGAGGAGATGGGCCGGGCCGCCGTGGCCGCCGCCAAAGCCGCGGGCTATGTGGGGGCGGGGACGGTGGAGTTCGTCCTGTCCCCCCAGGGGCAGTTCTATTTCATCGAGATGAACACCCGCATCCAGGTGGAGCACCCTGTCACCGAGCTGGTCACCGGAGTGGACCTGGTGAAGGAGCAGCTGCGGGTGGCCGCCGGGCTGCCCCTGTCCTTCACCCAGGAGGACATCCATGTGAATGGCCACGCCATCGAGTGCCGCATCAACGCCGAGGACCCGGAGCACGACTTCCGGCCCTGCCCGGGCAAGACGGAGTTCCTCCATCTCCCCGGCGGCCCCGGGGTACGGGTGGACACCGCCCTGTATCCGGGCTATGAAGTCTCACCCTTCTACGACTCCCTGGTGGCCAAGGTGCTGGTCCACGCCCCCACCCGGCTGGAGGCCATCCGCCGGATGCGCCGCAGTCTGGAGGAGCTGGTCATCGAGGGCTATCCCACCAACTCCGCCCTGGCCCACCTCATCATGCACGACGGGGAGTTTGTCCGGGGCCAGTATGACACCAGCTTTTTGGACCGGAACCTGCCCCGGCTGCTGGAGCTGGCCCGCACCTGTGATACGCTGACCGCCGAATAACGGCCTGGAACAAAGAGCCGAAGCGATTCGGCTCTTTTTCTGGATACGGCGGGAAAGGAGAAGCTGTGAATTATTTCTTTCGCCAGCGCCGGGACCGGCTGCTGACCTATCAGGCCATGCGGGAGGGCAAGATCCCCTCCGCCCGCAAGGTCCCCTGCCCCCGGTGCGGAGAGGACAGCTCCGCCCTGGACTGGAGCCGCAATCGCCAGGTGTGCCCCCGGTGCGGCTTTCACAAGCCCATCGGGGCCTATTACCGCCTGTCCATCATCCTGGACCCGGGCACCTTTCAGGAGCTGGAGGAGAAGCTGGAGCCAGCCGACCCCCTGAACTTCCCCGGCTATCCGGCCAAGCTGGCCGTCCGGGAGGAGGAGACCGGCCTGCGGGACGCGGCGGTGGCCGCCGTGGGCAAGATCATGGGCCGCAAGGCCGTGTGCGTGGTGCTGGACAGCCGCTTCTTCATGGGCAGCATGGGCACCGCCGTGGGGGAGAAGGTCACCCGGGCGGCGGAGTATGCCACCCGGCGGCGCCTGCCCCTCATCATCTTCGCCGCCAGCGGCGGGGCCCGGATGCAGGAGGGCATTTTCTCCCTGATGCAGATGGCCAAGACCGCCGCCGCCATCCAGCGGCATCAGGATAAGGGCGGGCTGTATATCTCCTGCCTGACCCACCCCACCACCGGCGGGGTGACGGCCAGCTTTGCCTCCTTGGGGGACATCATGCTGGCCGAGCCGGGGGCCCTCATCGGCTTTGCCGGTCCCCGGGTCATTGAACAGACCATCGGGGAGAAGCTGCCCGAGGGCTTCCAGCGGGCGGAGTATCTGCTGGACCACGGCTTTTTGGACCGCATCGTCCCCCGGGACCAGTGGCGGGCCGTTCTGGGCCAACTGCTGGCCCTGCACGAGGGAGGTGGACGGGCATGAGCCACTATACGCCGGAAGAAAAAGTGAAGATCGCCCGTGACCCGGGCCGCCCGGGGACGGCGGACTTTATCTCCGCCCTGTTCACCGACTTTTTTGAGCAGCGGGGAGACCGCCAGTGCCGGGAGGACGGCAGCATTCTGGGCGGCATCGCCCGCTTTCATGGCCGAGCGGTGACGGTGATCGGTCACCGGAAGGGCAAGAACCTGGAGGAGAACCTGAAGTGCAACTTCGGGATGCCCGGGCCGGAGGGCTATCGCAAGGCCCAGCGGCTGATGCGCCAGGCGGAGAAGTTTGGCCGCCCCATCATCACCTTTGTGGACACCCCGGGGGCCTATCCCGGCAAGGAGGCCGAGGAGCGGGGCCAGGGCGAGGCCATCGCCCAGTGCCTGGCCCTGATGAGCTCCCTCACCGTGCCCGTCATCTCCATCATCACCGGGGAGGGGGGCAGCGGCGGGGCCCTGGCTCTGGCGGTTGCCAACCGGGTGCTCATGCTGGAGCATGCGGTGTACTCTGTGCTGTCCCCGGAGGGCTTTGCCTCCATCCTGTGGAAGGATGCCTCCCGCAGCGGGGAGGCCTGCGCCGTGATGAAGCTCACCGCCCAGGATCTGCGCCGGGGAGGCATCGTCCAGGGGGTGCTGAAGGAGCCGGAGGGGGGCGCCCACACCGATTGGGAGGCCACCTTCCACACCATGGACGCCGCCCTGCGCAAGGAGCTGGCTGCCCTGGACAAGCTGAAGGGCCCCGCGCTGGCCCGCCAGCGATATGAAATGTTTCGCGCCATGGGGCAGGGACTGCCTCCGGCAAGAGAGGAGGAGCCATGAGCGCACCGAAATTTTTAGCCACCGGACGCTGCCTGCCCGCCAAGATCGTCACCAACGACGATCTGAGCCGCACGGTGGACACCAACGACGAGTGGGTGTTCAGCCGCACGGGCATCCACGCCCGGTACTTCTGCCAGGAAGAGAGCGGCATGGACCTGGCGGAGGGGGCGGCCCGGCAGGCCCTGGAGCGCTCGGGCTTAAAGCCGGAGGACATCGGCGTGTGCCTTGTCGCCACTTTTACCCCCGACTTTGCCAGCCCCTCTATGGCCTGTATGCTCCAGCAGCGGCTGGGGCTGAAGGAAGACACCATCTGCTTTGACTTAAACGCCGCCTGCGCCGGTTTTTTGTATGGGACCAAGACGGCCCACGCCCTGCTGGCCGACGCCCCCCGGCCCTATGCCATCGTGGTGGGGGCAGAGGTCATCAGCCGGGTGCTGGACCACACAGACCGGAACACCTGCGTCCTCTTCGGCGACGGAGCGGGGGCGGCGGTGATCGCCCGGGACGACAGTGCCCGGTGGCACACGGTCTTTGGCTCCCGGGGGGACGAACAGAGCATCTGGGTCCAGGGCCCCGGGCCGGAGAAGGCCGCCGTCCACATGGAGGGCAAGGCGGTGTTCCGCTTTGCCACCGAGGTGGTGGAGGGCTCTATCCGTGAGCTGACAGCGGCGGAGGGCTGCGATGTCAACGACCTGGACCTGGTGGTCTGCCACCAGGCCAATGCCCGGATCATCGACTTTGTGGCCAAGCGGCTGAAGGCCCGGGAGGGCCTGTTCTATAAAAACATGGAGCACTATGGCAACACCTCTGCGGCCAGCATCCCCATGGCCCTGGACGAGCTGGTGGAGAAGGGGCTGTTAAAGCCCGGCATGCGGGTGCTCACCGTGGGCTTTGGCGGCGGCCTGACCTGGGCCGGAGCGCTGTTTACCTGGTAATATGGCCCCCTTGTGAAAGGGGGCTGTCAGCGAAGCTGACTGAGGGATTCCACATTTGCAACAGGCGCACTTGCAAAGAGGGCGCGGAAGGCGAGGAGAAGCGAATATGAAATTGAATGAACTGCTGGGGACCGAGTTTCCCCTGATCCAGGGCGGCATGGCCAACATCGCCACCGGCGAATTCGCCGCCGCCGTGTCCAACGCCGGGGCCCTGGGCCTGATCGGCGCGGGGGGCATGAATGCCGACACCCTGCGGGAGCACATCCGCCGGTGCAAGGCCCTGACCAATAAACCCTTCGGCGTGAACATCATGCTGATGAACCCCGCCGCCGCCGAGATGGCCAAGGTGGTGGTGGAGGAGGGCGTTCAGGTGGTCACCACCGGAGCCGGCGTGCCCAGCCAGTATGTCCCCGCCTGGAAGGAGGCGGGCATCAAGGTATTCCCCGTGGTCCCCGCCACCACCCTGGTCCGCCGCCTGGCCCCCCTGGGGGTGGACGGCTTCATCGCCGAGGGTACGGAGAGCGGCGGCCATGTGGGCGAGCTGACCACCATGGCCCTGGTGCCCCAGGTGCGGGAGATGACCGACCTGCCTGTGATCGCCGCCGGCGGCATCGCCGGAGGACGGCAGCTGGCCGCCGCCTTTGCCCTGGGGGCCTGCGGCGCCCAGATCGGCACCTGTCTGCTGGTGAGTCAGGAGTGCCCCATCCACGAAAATTATAAGCAGGCCCTGCTGAAGGCCAAGGACAGCGACACCACCGTCACCGGCCGCAGCGTGGGCGCGCCGGTGCGCATCCTGAAAAACCAGATGGCCCGGGAGTACCTGGCCCGGGAGCGGGCCGGTGCGGACAAGATGGAGCTGGAGAAATATACCCTGGGCTCCCTCCGCCGGGCGGTGTTCGACGGGGACACCAAGACGGGCTCTCTCATGGCCGGTCAGGTGGCCGGGATGCTCCACGAGATCCGCCCCCTGCGTGCTATTTTTGAAGAGATGTACGCTGAGTATCAGGCCACCGTGGCCCGGCTGGCCCAGGAGGTTTGAACATGAAATTAGCCTTTGTATACGCCGGTCAGGGAAGCCAGAAAGTCGGCATGGGCCGGGACTTCTATGACCAGTACCCCGAATACCGGGCGGTGCTGGACAACGCCGGGCTGGACTTTGACCTGAAGACCCTCACCTTCGAGGGTCCCATCGAGGAGCTGTCTCAGACCCGCTATACCCAGCCCTGCATGGCGGCCTTCGCCGTGGGGGTCACCGACCTGCTGTATGCCCGGGGCATCCGCCCCTGCGCGGCGGCGGGCCTGTCCCTGGGGGAGTACTCCGCCCTGTATGCCGCCGGGGTGCTGGACCGGGAGACCGTGCTGAAGACTCTGGCCTTCCGGGGCCGTGCCATGGAGCAGGCCGCTGAAGGCCTGGCATGCGGCATGACCGCCGTCCTCTCCCTGGAGCGGGACAAGCTGCAAGCGGCCTGCGACCAGGCAAGTGAGCTGGGCGTGGTGCAGATCTGCAATTATAACTGCCCCGGCCAGTTGGTCATCAGCGGCGAGAAGGCCGCTGTGGACCGGGCCGGAGAACTCGCCAAGGAACTGGGTGCCAAGCGCTGTATGCCCCTGCGGGTCAGCGGCCCCTTCCACACCCGGCTGATGAAGCCCGCGGGCGACGCCCTGGCCGACTATTTCAAGACCATTACATTCCACCCCATGGCCCTGCCCGTCTATTTCAACTGCAAGGGCGGCCCTATGGAGGCGGGAGACGCTATTCCCGCCCTGCTGGAGAAGCAGGTGCAGTCCTCCGTCTATTGGGAGGACACCGTCCGCCGCATGGAGGCCGACGGCATCGACGCCATTCTGGAGATCGGGCCGGGCAAGACCCTCACCTCCTTTGTGAAAAAGACCGCCCCCGGCATCCAGACCTATCATATCGACACCGCCGACGACTTTGAGGCCGTGGCGGAGCAGCTGAAAGGAGCAGCCCAATGACCATGAACGAATCTGTGGCCCTTGTCACCGGCGGCAGCCGGGGCATTGGCCGGGCCATCTGCCTGGAGCTGGCCCGCCAGGGCGCGGCGGTGGCCGTGAACTACGCCGGAAACGAACAGGCCGCCCAGGAGACGGTGGAGGCCTGCCGGGCCCTGGGCGTTCAGGCGGAGGCCTTTCAGGCCGACGTGTCTGACCCCGCCGCCTGCGAGAGTCTCATCGCCCAGGTGAAGGAGCGCTTTGGCCGCCTGGACATCCTGGTGAACAACGCGGGCGTCACCCGGGACGGTTTGCTGATGACCGCCAAGGCAGAGGACTTTGACAAGGTGCTGGACACCAACCTGAAGGGGGCCTATTTCTGCATGAAGGCCGCCGCCAAAGTGATGATGCGCCAGCGCTATGGCCGCATCGTCAACCTGAGCAGCGTGGTGGGCCTGCGGGGCAACCCGGGCCAGACGGGCTATGCCGCCAGCAAGGCGGGCGTGCTGGGCCTGACCAAGGCCGCCGCGAAAGAGCTGGCCAGCCGGAACATCACGGTGAACGCCGTGGCCCCCGGCTTTATCGAGACGGACATGACCGCCGTGCTGCCCGAAAAGGCCAAGACGGCCATGCTGGCCACCATCCCCATGGCCGCCCCCGGCCAGCCGGAGGACGTGGCCCGGGCCGCGGCCTTCTTCGCCCGGCCAGAGAGCGCCTATATCACCGGACAGGTGCTGTGCGTAGACGGCGGAATGGCCGTGTGAGTTTAGGAGGTTACTATGGAAAAACGTAGGGTCGTGATCACCGGCATGGGCACGGTGAACCCCATTGGAAACAGCGTGGCGGAGAGCTGGCAGGCGGCCAAAGACGGCAAGTGCGGCATCGGCCCCATCACCCGGTATGACTGCTCGAACATGCGGGTAAAGCTGGCCGGAGAGGTGAAGGACCTGGACATCGACGGCATCCTGGGCAAGCGGGAGGCCAAGAAGATGGACCGCTTTACCCAGTTCGCCCTCATCGCCGCCCAGCAGGCCATGGATGACAGCGGCCTGGACCGGGAGCGGGAGGACCTGTCCCGCTGCGGCGTCATCTGCTCCAGCGGCATCGGCGGCTTTGAGACGGTGGGCGGTGCCTTCCTGCGGGGGGAGAGCCGGGGCTATGACTCCGTGTCCCCCTTTATGATCCCCATGATCATCTCAAACATGGCCGCCGGTCAGATCGCCATCCGCTTCGGCTTTCAGGGCATGTGTACCTGTGTGGTCACCGCCTGCGCCGGGGGCACCAACGCCGTGGGCGACGCTTTCCGCCACATCCGGGACGGCTATGGCGACGTGATGCTGTGCGGCGGCGCCGAGGCGGCCATCACCCCCCTGGCCATGGGCGGCTTCACCGCCATGAAGGCCCTGTGCGAGAGCACGGACCCCGCCCGCGCCTCCATCCCCTTTGACGCGGAGCGCAGCGGTTTTGTCATGGGAGAGGGCGCCGGGATGCTGGTGCTGGAGGAGTATGAGCACGCAAAGGCCCGCGGGGCCAAGATCTATGCCGAGGTGGCGGGCTATGGCGCCAACTGCGACGCCCACCACATCACCGCCCCCGCCCCCGGGGGAGCCGGCGGCGCGGCCTGCATGGCCCAGGCCCTGGCCGACGCCGGGATGGAGCCGGAGGCCATCGGCTATATCAATGCCCACGGCACCGCCACCCACATGAACGATGCCTGCGAGACGGCGGCCATCCATACGACGTTTGGCGACCACGCCGCCCGCCTGGCCGTCAGCTCCACCAAGTCCATGACCGGCCACCTGCTGGGGGCCGCCGGGGCGGTGGAGGCCATCTTTGCCGCCATGGCCCTGGTGGAGGGCTACCTGCCCGCGACTATCGGCTATCAGGTCCCCGACCCCGCCTGCGACCTGGACATCGTCCCCAACCAGGGGCGGAAGGCGGACATCAAGGCCGCCCTGTCCAACTCCCTGGGTTTTGGCGGACACAACGCCTGCATCGTGCTGAAAAAGTGGGAGGGCTGAACATGGAACTGAACATCGACCAGATCGAAAAGCTGCTGCCCCACCGCTATCCCTTCCTGCTGGTGGACAAGATCGTGGAGTGCGTCCCTGGCCAGAGCGCCGTGGGCCGCAAGTGCGTCACCGCCAACGAGCCCTTTTTCCAGGGCCACTTCCCCGGCTTTAAGGTGATGCCTGGCGTGCTCATCATCGAGGCTCTGGCCCAGGTGGGTGCGGTGGCCATCTTGACGGAAGCGGGAAATCAGGGTAAACTTGCATTATTCGGCGGCATTAAAAATGCCCGGTTCAAGCAGCAGGTACGGCCCGGCGACGTGCTGGAGCTGTCCTGTCAGCTGACGGCCCGCCGGGGTCCCGTGGGCTTTGGCACTGCGGAGGCCCGGGTGGACGGCAAGCTGGCCTGTAAGGCGGAGCTGACCTTTGCCCTGACGGACAAGCCTGAATAAACAAGATTACGGGGAGCGTGCGGGATTTGTTGGAGGAGAGCTTTTCCGAGGTGTACACGAAATTCAAGCTGCATTTTTACCAGGAAGTATTTTCCCGGTTCCAGAACCGGGAGGCCAGCCTGACGGCGGTGGAGACCTTTTGCATGGAGATCATTCAGGCGCTGAAGGAGCCGACCATCAACGAGTTTGCCGCCTTTGTCCACATCTCCTCGCCCAATGCGGCATATAAAGTCAACAGCCTGATCCAAAAGGGCTATGTGGAGAAGATCCGTTCAGACCAGGACCGGCGGGAGTATCACCTGCGGCCCACCCAGAAGTATATGAACTATTACAACATCAGCAGCCAATATATGCGCCAGGTGATGAAGCGGATCCAGAACCGCTTCACCCCAGACGAGGCCCGCCAGCTGGATCGGATGCTCCAGGTGGTAGGGGAGGAGCTGATGCCCGAGGTGGACCTGAAGTCCTGCGGGGATCTGTTCGCCGAGCCGGAGAACTCCTGAGAGAACAAAGCCAGGGCGCTGTCCCTCCCAAACCGGGGGCAGCGTCCTGTTTTTCTGCAAAAAAGAGCAGAAGCTGAACAAAAGTGCAGAAAACGATTGACCAAAGGGGCAAAATCATGTAAAATATATCGGCATCGCGGTCCGTATTTAAGAGAAGAGGGCGGGCCGCGTGAATCAGAAGAGGAGATGTTGATTTTCTTATGGAGAAGAGAGAGACCTTTTCCTCCCGGCTGGGCTTTCTGCTGATCTCGGCAGGCTGCGCCATCGGGCTGGGAAATGTGTGGCGGTTCCCCTATATCACGGGGCAGTATGGCGGCGGGGCCTTTGTGCTCATCTATCTGCTGTTCCTGATCATTCTGGGCCTGCCTGTGATGGTCATGGAGCTGGCCGTGGGACGGGGGAGCCAGCGGAGCATCGCCCGCTCCTTCCACGTGCTGGAGCCCAAGGGGACCAAGTGGCACTGGTACTGCTGGTTCGGCATCGCGGGCAACTATCTGCTGATGATGTTCTACACCGTCATCGCCGGGTGGCTGCTGCTGTACTGCCTGAAAATGGCCAAGGGCGACTTTGTGGGCCTGGACGCCGACGGAGTGGCCGGACAGTTCGGCCAGCTGATGGGCCAGCCGGGGATCATGACCCTGTTTATGGCCATCGTGGTGCTCATCGGCATGGGCGTGTGCCTCCAGGGCCTGCAAAACGGCGTGGAGCGCATCACCAAGGTGATGATGCTCTGCCTGCTGGCCATCATGGCCGTGCTGGCCGTGCGCTCCCTCACCCTGGAGGGGGGTGCCGAGGGCCTGAAGTTCTATCTTCAGCCCAACTTTAAGAATCTGATGTACGACGCCAACGGCAAGTGGCGGCTGGGGGAGAGCATCTTCGCCGCCATGGGCCAGGCTTTCTTCACCCTGTCCCTGGGCATCGGGGCCATCGCCGTGTTCGGCAGCTATATTGACCGGCAGTACGCCCTGGAGGGCGAGGCCCTGCGCATCGGCATTCTGGACACCTTTGTGGCCTTTGTGGCGGGCCTGATCATCTTCCCCGCCTGCTCCGCCTTTGGGGTGTCCCCCGACCAGGGCGCGTCCCTGATCTTCATCACCCTGCCCAACATCTTCAACGAGATGCCCCTGGGCCAGCTGTGGGGCGCCCTGTTCTTTGTGTTCCTCTCTTTCGCGGCCCTGTCCACCGTCATCGCCGTGTTCGAGAATATCATTTCCTTCGCCATGGATATGTGGGGCTGGAGCCGGAAGAAGGCCGTGCTGGTCAACCTGGTGGCCATCTTCCTGCTGTCTATGCCCTGCGTGCTGGGCTTTAACCTGTGGGCGGGCTTCCAGCCCATGGGTCCGGGCAGCAACATCTCTGACCTGGAGGACTTTATCATCTCCAACAACCTGCTGCCCCTGGGTTCCCTGGTCTATCTGCTGTTCTGCGTGAGCAAAAAGGGCTGGGGCTGGAAGAACTTCCTCAGCGAGGCCAACACCGGCAGCGGCCTGAAGTTCCCCACCGCCGTCCGCCTGTACGTCACCTATATCCTGCCCCTGATCGTCCTGTTCATCTTTGTGATGGGCTATTGGAACAAGTTTGTGGGCTAATTGGTTTTAACGAGAAAAATCCCGTCGGTTCAAACGAACCGGCGGGATTTTTTGCACATATTTCGAAAAATTGTGGAAAGGTTACACGAAATATACTAATGGATCTTCCGGGCGCTCGCCGGGTTCGACGCTTTGAGCATAGAGGACCACGCCCTCGCCGTCGTACACGGCGGCCTGCTCCCAGCGGACCTCGGCGGTGACCTTGACCCACTCGCCCTTTTTCAGGCTCTTGGCCTTGTCATACTTGCACAGGAAGCCGAAGAAGCGGATGTCCTCGGCGCAGCAGGTCATGGCGTTGCGCCCGGGGACAAAGCAGCCCTTGGGCACCCGCCCGCCCACCATGGCCTGGGCGGTGAAGGTGACCGTCTTGCCCACATAGCGGTCCGGGTGCTCCTGGATGTCCAGATACCAGATGCCATAGTCCGGGTCCTCCAGGTCGATGTGGCTGCTCTCCAGGTCATAGGGGAGGATGTCCTCCACCTCCAGCTCGTCGCCGTTCTCGTCCTCAAAGGCCATCTGGCACATGCGGTTCACCGCCCGGATGGAGCGCTTCCAGCCGGACAGGGGCATGTTCTCCTTACAGCGGTTGAACAGGACCATGTCCGCCTCGGTCACCATGTCGATGATCATGGACTGCATGTTGCTGCGGTACATCTCGAAGGTGGTGCCGTCGATCACGTCGATGGCCTGGTACAGGCCCCAGTTCTTGGGCAGCTTCAGGTCCCGCAGAAGCTGGATGGGCCACATGCCGTTATACTCCAGCAGCACCCGCTCGGGCTGATAGCGGCGGTCGATCTCCTCCAGGAAAGCGGTGTTCAGCTGGCTCTGGTCCTCAATGGGGATCAGGCGGCAGTTGCGCTCGGCCAGATACTGGGCGTTATACTCCACCTCGCCGTCCTCGCACATGAGCAGCACGGTGCGCTGGCCGTCGTTGAAATAGTCCATCTCCAGGGTGTCGATGAGCAGGGTGGTCTTGCCGCTGTCCAAAAACCCGGTGATGAGATACAGGGGGATACGGGGATCGTTATTCATGGCGCGTCACCTCAGGCCAGCAGGAACAGCTTCTCCAGCTGGTCCTCCTTCAGGTCAGAGCCAATGACGCACAGGCGGCCGGTGTAGTCGGCAGCGCCCTCCCGGATCTGGAACTCCTCGGGCACCAGGTCGAAGTGCAGCCAGGTCTGGCCGTCCTCGCAGGGCACCATGCCCTTGGCCCGGAGGATATAGCCATAGTCCTGGCCCATGGCCAGGGCGGACAGGGCATCCTGCAGCTCCTCGCGGCTGTACTTGCGGGCGGTCTCCCGGCCCCAGGAGGTGAACACCTCGTCGGCGTCGTGGTCGTGGTGGTGATGGTCGTGGCCGCAGCAGCAGTCGCAGGTGCAGTCATCCCCGTGGTCGTGGTGATGATGCTCGTGCTCGTGGTCATGGTCATGATCGTGCTCGTCGTGGTCGTGGTCATGATGATGCTCGTGCTCATGGTCGTGCTCGTCGTGATCGTGCTCGTCATGGTCATGCTCGTGATCGTGATGGTGGTGATGATGCTCGTGGTCGTGGTGCTCGTGGGCGATCTCCTCCATCAGCTCCTCGGCCAGGGAGTGGCCGCCCTCCATGGCGGAGACGATCTGCGCGCCGGTCAGCTGGTCCCAGGGGGTGGTGAGAATGGCGGCCTTGGCGTTCTTCTCCCGCAGGAGACGGACGGCGGTATCCAGCTTGGCCTGGTCCATGTTCTGAGTGCGGGAGAGGAGGATGGCGGAGGCGTGCTCCACCTGGTTGTTGAAGAACTCGCCGAAGTTCTTCATATATACCTTGGCCTTGGTGGCGTCCACCACGGTGACAAAGCTGTGCAGGTGCAGGGCGGGGGTGGTCTTCTGCACGCCCTCCACGGCGGCGATCACGTCAGACAGCTTGCCCACGCCGGAGGGCTCGATGATGATGCGGTCGGGGGCATAGTCGTCCAGCACCTTCTTCAGGGCCGCGCCGAAGTCGCCCACCAGGGAGCAGCAGATGCAGCCGGAGTTCATCTCGGTGATCTCCACCCCGGCGTCCTTCAAAAAGCCGCCGTCGATGCCGATCTCGCCGAACTCGTTCTCGATGAGGACCACTTTCTCGCCCCGGAAGGCCTGGTCCAGCAGCTTTTTGATGAGGGTGGTCTTGCCGGCCCCCAAGAAGCCGGAGATAATGTCGATCTTGGTCATAGTTGTCATATCCTTTCTGAAATCACACGGCCCGCGCCCGCAGCGGGGGGACCGGAGGGGTCAAATAAAAGAGATGCTCACTGCCACAGCATGTGCAGGCTGTCCATCATGGCATACAGCATCCCGGCGGCAGTCTCCCGGGTGGCCAGGTCCTGGGGCTGGAGGTCGCCCACCAGAGCGCCCAGCTGGTCCATGATCCAGGCGGGCCTTTGGGCCCAGGGGGAGAAGTCCTGATAGTCGGCCAGGGAGATATCCGTCTTGCCGTTCAGCTCCTCCGCCGACATGCTGGCCCACACGGCCACCGAGGACAGGATGGTGGTCATCTGCTCATAGGTGATGGTGTCGTCCGGGCGGAAGGTCCCGTCCCCCATGCCGGAGACAAAGCCCCGGGCGGCCATGGCGGACACGGCCTTGTTATACCAGGCGTCGTCGGCCACGTCGGAGAAGGACAGGTTCTGTCCCTCGGGCAGGTCCAGCACGTTGGAGAGCATGGCGCAGAACTCGGCCCGGGTGATGGCATTGGTGGGGCGGAAGGTGCCGTCCTCATAGCCCTCCAGCAGGCCGAAGGTGCTCAGAGTGTCGATCTCGGTGGCAAAGGGGCTGTCCGCCGCGTCGGCAAAGGTGCGGGCGTGGAAGTCAAGCCCCAGGCTCTCCGCCAGCTTGGCGGGGGTCACGGCGTTCCAGCCGCTGTTGCGCTCCCCCTCGTACAGGGCGGCGGAGGGGGGCAGGGCCTCCAGCAGCTCGGTAAAGGCGGCTCGGTTGTCCCCGGACAGGGCCTCGTCCCGGCTGATGTAGAAGGTCCAGCCCGCCAGCTCCAGCTTATAATAGCCCGCGTTGCGGCTGGGCTCCGGCTGGGTGAGGAGCATGGCGGCGGTCTTCGTATTCTCCTTGGACATCACCAGGGTGGGGATCACGCCCATCCACTGGTTGGTGGTGCCGTCGGGGGAATAGAAGCGATAGACGGTGATCTTCATGGCGTCCCCGTCGAACAGGTCCTCGGTGTTGGCGCTGTTGAAGATCATCTGGGCGATGCCCTTGCCAAAGGTGGTCTGACCGATGGCGATGCCAAAGCCCAGGTCCCGGGCGTCGGCGGAGAACAGCTCGGCCCCGCTGGCGGAGTAGTCACTGGTGAGGATGATGAGGGGCTTGTCCGTCAGGTCGGGGCAATATTGGGTGGTGCCCACAAAGCGATAGTTGCCGTTGGCGTCCCGGAAATAGACCATGATGTCGCTGCCCACAAACAGACCGGCGGACACGGCGGCGGCATCGGCATCGCCGCCGGGGTTGCTGCGCAGGTCCATGATCCAGGCGGCCACGTCAGGCTCCAGGGCGGTCAGGGCCTCCTCGATGGTGTCGCCGGTGGAGTCGCCAAAGCTGATGCACTCGATGACCCCGGCATTGCCCTCCTTGTCATAGGTGACGATGGGAATGACCACCGCCCGGCGCTGCATGGTGAAGTCCCGCACCTGGCCGTCGGAGCGGCGGATGGTCAGGGTGACGGTGGAACCCTCTTTCCCGGTGACGGCGCTGCGCACGTCGGTGGTGGCGGTCATGTCCACGCCGTCCACGGCGATGATCCGGTCACCGGCCTGAAGCCCGGCCTCCTTGGCGGGGGAGTTGGGCAGGATGGACAGGACCAGAAAGCCGTCGTCATAGGCGGTCTGCACCGTGATGCCCACGCCCACCAGGGTCTCGCCGTTGACGGAGTCGGTGAACTGCTGATACTGCTCGGCGGTCATGTAATAGGTGTAGGGGTCGCCCAGGGCCTCCAGGATCTCGTCCAGGGAGTCCAGAGACAGGATGCTCTCAGGGATCTGGTCCACATAGTGGTCCCGCAGCAGCTGCCGGGCCTCGTCCAGGGTGAGGGCGGCGGCGGGGGCGGCGGATAGGGAGAAGGTGAGGCTGAGAGCCAGCAGGGCGGACAGAAGTTTACGTTTCATGGCGTTCTCCTTATTGACACACGCCGGATGCCGAAACGGCACCCGGCGTGTGAAACATGATTACAGCTTGGTGGCGCGGTGGGTGATCTCGTGGCGCTTGGGGCCGGTGGAGACCAGGGTGATGGGGTGGCCGATGTGGGCCTCCAAAAAGTCAACGTACTTCTTGGCGTTCTCGGGCAGGGCGTTATAGTCGGTGCAGCCCCGGATGTCGCACTTCCAGCCGGGCAGCTTTTCGAACACGGGCTTGGCCCGCATCAGATCGGGGGTGGTGGGGAACCTGTCGGTGATCTTGCCGTCGATGTCATAGCCCACGCACACGGGGATCTCGTCCAGATAGCCCAGCACGTCCAGACAGGTCAGGGCCACCTGAGTGGCGCCCTGGACCATGCAGCCATACTTGGTGGCCACGGCGTCGAACCAGCCCACACGGCGGGGACGGCCGGTGGTGGCGCCGAACTCGCCCTTGTCGCCGCCCCGGCGGCGCAGCTCGTCCCCGGCGTCCCCCAGGACCTCGCTGACGAAGGGCTCGGTGTGGGAGCCCACAGAGGAGGAATAGGCCTTGGTGACGCAGATCACGTCCTCCATGGCGGTGGGGGGCACGGGAGCGCCCACGCAGCCAAAGCCCGCCAGGGTGTGGGAGGAGGTGGTCATGGGGAAGATGCCCAGGTCGGGGTCCTTCATAGAGCCCAGCTGGCCCTCCAGCAGGATGGTCTTGTTCTGGGCCAGGGCCTCGTGGATAAAGGTGACCACGTCGCCCACATAGGGGCGCAGCTGCTCCCGCAGGGCCAGCAGCTGGTCCATCAGCTCGTCCACGTTCAGGGCGGGCTTGTGATACAGGTGCTCAAACAGCACGTTCTTCAGGGTGACGGCGGCGGTGAGACGCTCCCGCAGCCGGTCCTCGTGGAACAGGTCGCACACCTGGATGCCGATCTTGGCGTATTTGTCGGAGTAGAAGGGGGCGATGCCGCTCTTGGTGGAGCCGAAGGCCTTGCCAGCCAGGCGCTCCTCCTCATAGCTGTCCTGAAGCACGTGATAGGGCATCAGCAGCTGGGCCCGCTCAGACACGATCAGGTTGGGGGCGGGCACGCCCTGGTCGGTGATAGACTTCAGCTCGGCCACCAGCTTGGCCGCGTCCAGGGCCACGCCGTTGCCGATGATGTTGGTGATGTGGGGATAAAAAGCGCCGGAGGGGAGGATGTGCAGGGCAAAGCGGCCATAATCATTGATGATGGTGTGGCCCGCGTTGGCTCCGCCCTGAAAGCGGATGACCACGTCGGACTGCTCGGCCAGCATATCCGTGATCTTGCCCTTGCCCTCGTCGCCCCAGTTGGCGCCCACAATAGCTTTTACCATATATGTTACCTCCGTAGACCGGGATTCGCAACCGCTGTGCGGATTTGCCTTATCCGGCGCATAACGCAACGCATACATTATACTGCGTTTTTCCTATGCTGACAAGGGGACAGCCCATAGAAAAAACGTAGAAAATCCTGCTTTTCCAAAGGTCCATCGTCATTTAGAGAAGCGGCGGCGATAGCCGCACCGGCGGCACAGCGCCTCGGCGGCCCGGCCCTGGGAGAACCCGTCGTAAATGGCCCTGGCCCGGGGGGAGGACAGGATGTCCTCCAGGCTGCCGTCATACAGGTTCCCCAGGGGGATGTCCCCCTCGTGGTCCAGGCAGCAGGGGACCACCGTGCCGTCCCACAGCACGCCGACGTGGTCCCGCAGGCCCTGGCAGAAGCCGGACTGTCCCTGGTCGTCGGCGTTCAGGTCGGGCCACTCGAATCGCTCCCCCCACTCCAGATAGACCCGGGGGGCCAGGGTGGTGCCCTGCCAGCCCTCCTTCCAGGGCCGGGGGAAGGTCTCCTCCAGGCGGCGGAGGATGACGTCGTTGCAGGAATTGGCCCCCTGGGTGGTCTCGCCATCTAAATTCCACAGCCGCAGGGCGCACCGCTTGCCCGCCTGGGCGGCCTGCCGGGCAAAGGCGATGCAGCCGTCCAGATAGGGCAGCAGCTGGCCCTGGCCCTCGTTCCCCTCGAAGGAGTGGAGGGAGACGCTGACCTTCCGCACCGCCGGGCTCTGGCACAGCAAACTGGCCCGCTGGGGGAGCAGGGTGCCGTTGGTGGTGAGATTCACCTGAAAGCCCAGCCCGGCGGCGATGTCTAACAGCTTTGGCAGCTGGGGGTGGAGGAGCGGCTCCCCCATGAGATGGAGATAGAGATACTCCGTGTGGGGCCGCAGCTTTTGGGCTAAAACAGAAAAGTCCTCCGGGGACAGAAAGCCCTGGGGGCGGCGGGTGCCGGGACAGAAGTCGCAGCGCAGATTGCACACGTTGGTGATCTCCAGATAGACCTTTTTCAGCTGATACATGGGGCAGGCTCCTTTGGTTGAGTTGGTGGGAGAGAAGCGAAAGAGAGGACAAGCGCCGGGGCGCTTGCCCTCTCTGATTTGGCAGGGATTTACTTAGCCCTGGCCGTAATAGGCGTTTTTGCCGTGCTTGCGCAGATAGTGCTTGTCCAGCAGGACCTGCTGCATGGGGCCGTGGCCGGGGTTGAGCATCAGGGCGTGGTAGTTCATAAAGGCGACCTCCTCCATGACCACCGCGTTGTGGACGGCGTTCTCCGGGTCAGTGCCCCAGGAGAACACGCCGTGGCTGTGGACCAGCACGCCGGGGATGGACATGGGGTCCTTGCCCTGGAAGGTCTCGATGATGACGTTGCCCGTCTCCAGCTCATACTCCCCCCGGATCTCCTCCTCGGTCATCTTCCGGGTGCAGGGGATCTCGCCGTAGAAATAGTCCCCGTGGGTGGTGCCCATGGCCTCGATGCCCACGCCCGCCTGGGCGAAGCTGGTGGCCCAGCGGCTGTGGGTGTGGACCACGCCGCCAAGATCGGGGAAGGCCCGGTACAGGGCCAGGTGGGTGGGGGTGTCGGAGGAGGGCTTATAGCGGCCCTCCACCCGCTCGCCGGTCTTCAGGTCCAGCACCACCATGTCCTCGGCGGTCATGGTGTCATACTCCACGCCGGAGGGCTTGATGACCACCAGGCCCTTCTCCCGGTCAATGCCGGAGACGTTGCCCCAGGTGAAGGTGACCAGGTCATACTTGGGCAGCATCAGGTTGGCTGCGCATACTTTTTCTTTCAGTTCTTCCAGCATATCGCTCACTCCATTGTGTCCAGAATCTCGCTCATCTTGTCATGGGCGAAGCAGATGTCCTCTTTCCATTCCGGCTTGCCGGTGTCCCACATCTCGGTGACGAAGCGGCGCACCCCCAGCTGCCAGCCCTTGCGGATGACGGCGGGGAAGTCCACGTGGCCGGTGAGGAAGGGGATCTCCCGGAACTTGCCGGGCACGGTCTCCTTCAGGTGCATGGCAACTAAGTGGCCCCGGCCCGTCTCCAAATCGTCCAACACGCTGGTGCCGTATGTCTTGGCGGCGTTGGTCAGGTTGCCCACGTCGGGATAGACGCCCAGATAGGGGTTGTCGATGAGCTTGACATACTGCATGCTCTTTTCCACGGTGTTCATGAACTCGGTCTCCATGGTCTCAAAGCCCAGGACCACCCCGTGGACGGCAGCCATCTCCACCGCCTTTTTCAGGTTCTCGGCAAAGTCTTTCCGGGTCTGCTCAGTGCCTTCCTCATAGTACACGTCATAGCCCGCCAGCTGGATGACCCGGATGCCCAGGTCGTCGGCCAGCTGAATGGCCTTTTCCATGATCTCCAGGCTGCGCTGGCGCACGGCGGGGTCGCTGGCCCCGAAGGGATACTTCCGGTGGCCGGACAGGCACATGCTGCGGATGGGCACGCCGATCTTCTGCATGGTCTCCCGCAGCTGGGCCCGCTCCTGGGTGGTCCACTCCAGCCGGGCCAGGCGGGCGTCGGACTCGTCGATGCTGATCTCCACAAAGTCATAGCCGCAGTCCCGGGCGCACTGGAGCTTCTCCTCCCAGTTCAGAGCGGAGGGCATGGCCTTTTCGTAGAGGCCGATGTGATATTTCTTGTTTCCCAAGGTGATCTCTCCCTGTCAGATTTTTTCCACCGCGGTCCGCTCCACGTCCAGCCCCTTGTCATAGGCGGCCAGATAGCGGGCAAAGCCCTCCACCTCGGCGGGGTCGGGCTGGGCCGTGGTGATCTTGGCGTGGACAAAGACCCGCTGGCGCAGGAACTCCTCCAGGGGCAGCTCATGCTCGTCCATAAAGGCGGCCAGCAGGGCGATGCCATAGGGGCCGCCCTCTCCGGCGGTCTCCATGCAGGTGATGGAGGCGTTGCAGGCGGCGGCCAGATAGCGCTGGGCCACGCCGGGGGTCTTGAAAATGCCGCCGTGGCCGGTCATGCTGTCGATCTTCACGTGCTCCTCGGCCAGGATGTCCATGCCAAGGCGCATGGTGGCGATCTCCGCATAGACGCTGCTGCGCATGAAGTTGGCCAGGCTGAAATGGCTGTCCGGTTTGCGCACCACCAGGGGGCGGCCCGCGTCCAGGTGGGTGATGCCCTCGCCGGCCATGTAGTTATACACCAGCACGCCGCCGCAGTCGGCCTCCCCCTCCAGGCTCTTCTGATAGAGCTTGGTGAAGACCTCACCGGCGGACACGTTGCAGCCGAACAGGCCCAGGGTCTCCCGCAGCAGACCGATCCAGGCGTTGATGTCAGAGGTGCAGTTGTTGCAGTGGACCATGGCCACGTCCTTGCCAGAGGGGGTTGTGACCACGTCGATCTCAGTATAGACCTTGCTCAGGGGTTTTTCCAGCACCACCATGGCAAAAATAGAAGTACCGGCGGACACGTTGCCCGTGCGGGGGGCCACGGCGTTGGTGGCCACCATGCCGGTGCCCGCGTCGCCCTCCGGGGGCGCGAAGGGCAGCCCCTCGGGCAGCAGGCCCTTCACCCAGGCGGAACCGGACGCCGTCAGGCGGCCTGCGTCCTGACCGGCCAGCAGCACCCGGGGCAGCACGTCCCGGATGTTCCAGGGCTGGTCCTGGGTGAGGGTCTCGAACTTTTTCAGCATCTCCTCGTTCCAGTTGCCGGTGGCGCTGTCGATGGGGAACATGCCGGAGGCCTCGCCCACGCCCACCACGTTTTCCCCGGTGAGCATATAGTGGACATAGGAGGACAGGGTGGTGATGTGGGCGATCTGGCTGACGTGAGCCTCGCCGTTCAGAATGGCCTGATACAGGTGGGCGATGCTCCACCGCTGGGGCACGTTGAACTGGAACAGCTGGGTGAGCTGCTCCGCCGCGTCGGCGGTGATGGTGTTCTGCCAGGTGCGGAAGGGCACCAGCAGGTTCCAGTCCTTGTCAAAGGCCAGATAGCCGTGCATCATGCCGGAGATACCGGCGGCGGCCAGGCCCTCCCGGTCCTTCAGCTGGCTGAGCACCTGGCACAGGCCCTCCCGGGCGTCCGCCAGGTCATAGGTCCAGATGCCGTGGTCATAGGTGCTCTCCCACTCAAAGTCCCCGGACTCCACGGGGGCAAAGCTCTCGTCGATGACCACGCCCTTGATGCGGGTGGAGCCCAGCTCCACGCCTAAATATTTTTTCACAGTCGTTTCCTCCCTTGTTGGGGATTTTAAGCCCGTATGTTAAGCAGGGTCCTGGACGATGTCCAGAAACTCTGCCTGGAGCAGGCCGTTGGAGCAGCAGATGTCGCTGTTGAAGGGCAGCTTTGGGTCCTGCCCGGCGCAGTCGGACAGCTTGCCCCCGGCCTCGTGCAGGATGACGCTCCCGGCGGCGTAGTCCCAGGGCTTCAGGTTATACTCCACATAGCAGTCGGCCCGTCCGCAGGCCACCCAGCACAGGTCCAGCTCCGCGCTGCCCAGGCGGCGGATGTCGGCGCTGCGCTGGAAGATGCGCTTGACCATGTCGAACACCCGGTCCGTCTTCTCCCGCTCATAGGGGGAGGTGCCCACGATGACCAGGGCCTTTTCCATCTCGCTCATGTCGCTGACGTGGATGGGCTGGCCGTTGAGATAGGCCCCCTTGCCCAGCTCGGCCACGAAGGTCTCCTCCCGGAAGGGGTTATAGCAGCAGCCGAACACCAGCTTCTCCCCGTCCCACAGGGCCAGGGCTACGCAGCTCTGGTGGCAGTCGTGGATCAGGTTGGTGGTGCCGTCGATGGGGTCTAAGATCCAATAGGGCCGGGCGGGGTCCACGTGCTGCATGTGGTTCTCCTCGGCAAAGAACTGGACGTCGGGATACAGCTCGTGGAGCTTGGTCTGCATATAGGTCTGGACCTCGTAGTCCACGGCGGTGGCAAAATCAGACCGGCCCTTCTGGGTGATGTCCCCGGCCTTGTGCCGGTCCAGCACCAGGGCGCGGGTGGAGTGGATCAGGTCGATGACGGCCTGATATTGAAGATCTTGATACAAAAGAAATCCCTCTTTGCTTATTTTCAAAATGGGTCGGCCCATATCAGGCCGAAATGGGACAAAATCTGCAAGAGGTCCGGGAGACCGGGACCCCTTGCAGATTTGTCAGACGTATTTACTCCTTGAACAGGCCAAGGAAGATCGCGATGATGTTCCAGATGGAGCCCCAGATCTGCCAGGCCAGGACAAGCAGGATGACTACGGATAAAATGGTCGCAAAAGTCGTCATAACACTTGCTCCTTACTTCTCTTTGATGCGCGCGCCGGTCTCCAGGTCGAACAGGTGGGTCTTGTCGCCCCGGACCTCCAGCTTGATGACGTCACCGGCGTGATAGCGGGTCTCGTCAGAGGTGATGAGCATCAGCAGAGACTCGCCCACGCTGATACCGATGCGCCGCTCGTCGCCCAGATTCTCGAAGGTGGTGATCTTCTCGGGGGTGCCCTGAGAGTCCGCGCCGCCCACCAGCACGTCCATGGGCCGCACGCCCATCTTGCACCGGAAGCCGTCGCTGACCACGCTGTAATACCGCTTGGGCACGGCGATCTTCAGGTCGCTGTCCTTAAAGGTGAAGAAAAAGTCGTTGTCGATCTTCACGGTGGTGGTCTCCAGAATGTTCATGGGGGGGTCGCCGATGAAGGAGGCCACAAACTCGTTCACGGGGTCGTCATACACCTCGGCGGGGGTGCCGTACTGCTGGAGCACGCCGAAGTTGATGACGGCGATCTTGTCGGCCAGGGACATGGCCTCCAGCTGATCGTGGGTGACGTAGACGGTGGTGCACTTGATCTTGTGGATCAGGCGCTTGATCTCGGTACGCATGGCCTGGCGGGCCTTGCCGTCCAGGTGGGACAGAGGCTCGTCCATCAGCAGCAGCTCGGGCTCGCGGATGATGGCGCGGGCGATGTTCACACGCTGCTTCTGGCCGCCGGAGAGCTTGACGGGCATCTTGTCCAGCAGGTCGTCGATCTGCATCAGGGGGGCGATCTCCCGCACCCGGCGGTCGATCTCCGCCTTGTCCACGCCCTTGGCCCGCAGGTTGAAGGCCACGTTGTCATAGACGGTCAGGGGGGGATACATGGCGTAGTCCTCAAAGGCCAGGCCGATGTGGCGGTCCTTGGGGTGCAGGTCGTTCACCCGGCGGTCCCCGATGTAGATGTCACCGTCGGTGATGTCCTCCAGACCGGCGATCATCCGCAGGGTGGTGGTCTTGCCGCAGCCGGAGGGGCCCAGGAAGGCCACAAACTCGCCCTGCTCACACTCCAGGTTCAGGTCCTTTACGGCGAAATCGTTCACCGTCTTTTTCTTCTTGCCGCTGTTTTCATATCTCTTGTAGAGATGGCTTAACGTCAAACCAGCCATAACTTACGCCTCCTCGTTGGCCAGGGCGCGGTAATCCGCCTCGGCATAGCGCCCGACAAAGTTCTCGCTCTGTCCGTCAAAGAACATGGCGTGGCCCACGTCGGGCTTGACATAGACCGCCTGGTCGATGTCCACATGCAGGCCGTTGGGCGCGATCATCCGCACCTGATAGCCGCCGCACTCGGCCACGATGACCGACTTGTTGCCGATGCTCTCGTAGCTGTAGACGGTGGCCTTGAAATAGCCCTCGGCAGGCTCGAAGCGATAGGCGATGTTCTGGGGCCGCAGGCCCATCTCCAGCTTGGCGGCGTCCTGCTGGTCCAGCTTGGCGAACAGGGGGGCATCCTCGGGCATGGGGAGGGCCACCTCCTGGCCCAGGACGTTGATGACGAACTGGCGCTGACCGCCATTCACCACCATCTTACCGGCGATGATGTTGATCTGGGGCTCGCCCATCAGCTGGGCCACGAACTTATTGCAGGGCAGGTAGTAGATCTCGTCGCCGGAGCCCACCTGCACGATGCGGCCCTCTTTCACGATGGCGATGCGGTCGCCCAGGGCCATGGCCTCCAAAAAGTCGTGGGTCACGTAGATACAGGTGGAGCCCAGGTTGGCCTGGATCTTCTTCAGCTCGGTGCGCATGGAGTTGCGCAGCTTGGCATCCAGGTGGGCCAGCGGCTCGGCCATCAGGAAGACGTTGGGGTTGCGCACCAGGCTGCGGCCCATGGCCACACGCTGCTTCTGACCGTTGGACAGCTGGCTGGGCAGACGCTCCAGCAGATTCTCCATCTTCATGATCTTGGCGGCGGCATACACCTTTTCCTTGATGGTGGCCTCGTCGGTCTTATAGAGGTTGCTGCGCAGGGCGGCGGCCATGTTGTCATACACGGTCATCTGGGGGTACAGGGCGTAGTTCTCAAAGGTCATGGCCACGTTCCGGTGGGCGGGGTCCACCAGGTTCATGATCTCCCCGTCGAACTTTATCAGGCCCTCCTCGGGCAGCGTGATGCCGGCGATGCAGTTGAGCATGGTGGTCTTGCCGGCACCGGCGGGCCCGAACAGCACGAAGAACTCGTTGTCCTTCACGTCGATGGTCACGCCGTCCAGGGCGGTCACCTTGCCGAACTTCTTCTTCACATTTTCCAGTTGAATTCTTGCCATAATCGCACCTTATCCCTTCACAGCGCCGAAGCTCAGGCCGCGCACCAGATGCTTCTGGATGCAGAGCGCGAACACGATGGCGGGTATTGCAGACACAGTGGCCGCCACGGCCAGCTGGCCATAGTGGGCGGTGTCAGTGCCCAGATACTTGGTGATGGCCACGGTGATGGGCTGCACCTTGGAGCTGGCCAGGATCAGGGGGAAGGTGAAGCTGTTCCAGGCGAAGATGAAGGACAGCAGGGCAGCGGCCACGATGCCGGGCTTGACCAGGGGCATCAGCATCTTGAAGAAGATCTGATACCAGGTGTAGCCGTCCACCTGGGCGGCATACTCGATCTCCACGGAGATGTCCTCGAAATAACCGCGGACCACCCAGATGAGCAGGGGCATACAGATGAGCTGATACACCCAGATCAGACCCAGATAGGTATCATAGAGACCGATCTTCTGATAGATCATGAACAGGGGCAGCACCACCAGGATCTCGGGGGCGAACTTGAAGGACAGGATCTGGAAGGCCAGGTCCTCCTTGCGGTTGAAGTTATACCGGGCCAGGGCATAGGCGGCGGGGATACCCACCACCACAGACACCAGCACGGAGCCGCCGGCCACGATCAGGCTGTCCTTCATGTACTGCACGTAGTTAGACTCCAGCAGCACCGCGGTATAGTTGCTCAGGGTGGGGTGGAACAGGAAGGTGGTGGTGAACACCTCGGTGTCCGACTTGAAGGAGATGAGCAGCATCCAGATCAGGGGGAAGATGGCGAAGACCGCATAGACCAGCAGCAGGAAGTTCATCACGATCCGCGAAAGGCGGAATTTCTGCGTTTTCATTTTGACATTCCCTCCTTACTCGTCCAGACCGGCGGCCTGCTTCTGGGCAGAGCGCTGGCGCTTCACGATCTCTTTGGCCACCACGTTGATGATGAGCCACAAAATCAGGATATAGGGCAGGGCCGCGCCGAACTTTTGGAACTTGAAGCCCTGCTGATAGGCGGTAAGGGACAGGGACATCAGCGCGTCGCCGGGGCCGCCCTTGGTCAGGGCGTAGATGACGGCGTACTCCTGAAGGGCTGCCATCAGACGGAACAGCAGGGCGATGTACAGGCTGGGGCGCAGCATGGGCAGGGTCAGGTTGCGGAAGTTGAACCAGTTGCTGCCGCCGTCGATCTTGGCGGACTCGAAGGGGGACTTGGGCAGGGACTGCAGACCGGCCAGCACCAGCAGGATGACGAAAGCGGTGTTCACCCACACGTCGATGAGGACCACGGTCATCATGGCGGTCTTGGGGCTGGAGGCCCAGGGGAAGTTATACACATTGAAAACGTTCAACAGCTTCTCCACGATACCGGCGGAGCTGTTCAACATCAGTTGCCAAACGATAGTTGCGGTGACGGGAGCCACCATCAGGGGGAAGATCAGCACCACCCGCATGATCTTGGAAAAGCGGTTGTTCAGGCTGTTGAGCAGCATGGCAACGCCCATGCCCAGGGCCATCTCCACCACGGTGGAGGCGACGCCATAGAGCAGCGTGACCCAAATCGCCTTCCAGGTGCTGCCGGAGGAGAGCACGTTTACCCAGTTGGTCAGTCCAATGAACTTGTGGGTGGGCAGCTTGAAGGAGAAGTTGGTCAGGGAGTACCAGATGGCCATTACGAAGGGGACCATGATACCGATGGTGATGATGAGGGAGGGGGCCACGATCAGATAGGGTCTGACCCGCGTTTTAAAGGGCACCCGGTTTAGATCCGGGAGCTTTTCTTTTTTCGTTTTACTCATAATACATAACCTCGGGACACAATAGTTTTTCAGAAAGGACAGCGCACCGGCGCGGATAAACAGAAATCACACACAGGGAGTCGATCGTTTGAAAAAAGCGGGGGGAGAGCGCTCCCCCCGCCTTTTCATTCATGGAAATTGCTGTTCAAGGTGATGTTATGAGCCGTCTTAGCCAACGTCCAGATCAGACACCATCTGAGTCATGGTATCGGCCAGCTGGTTCATAGCCTCCTCCACGGAGCTGTACTTGTCGGTGGTGACCAGCTCCTGCAGGGTCTTGGCCCACTCGGTGGTGGTCTCAGTGAAGTAGGGCTGAGCGGTGAAGTAGATGCTGGCGGTGTCCTTCACGGTGTTGAAGGCCTCGTAGTAGCCCTCGGCGTCGGACAGGCACTTGACGTACTCGTCGCTGTTCAGCACGGACTCACGAGGAGTATCGGTGCAGGCACCCTCGGTGCCGGACCACTGCATAAAGTCCTTGCTGGTGAAGTACTGCAGGAAGTACCAGGCGGCTTCCTTGTTCTGAGAGGCGGAGTTCATGGCCATGGACCACACCCACAGGTTGGACTTCATGTCGGCCTCGGTCTTGCCGGCATCGGTGGGATAGGGAACGGTGCCGAAGGCCAGGTTTCCGGACTGAGCGGAAGCACCGGCCACGTTCTGGGTATAGCCGCCGCGGTCGGCATCCCACATCATAGCGGCCTTGCCGGCGCCCAGGTCAGCACCGGCCATCTCCCAGCCATAGGTGGCCCACTGGGGAGCGGAGCCGTTCTTGACCAGGTTGACCCAGTACTCGGTCATAGCAATGGCCTCGGGGGAGTTGACCTTGGACACCAGCTTGCCGTCCTCGATCTCGAAGTCCTTGGCGCCCCAAGTGGTGTACATGGACATGTAAGCGGGGTGGATGGTGCCCCAGTCGGCGGTGCCGCGCAGAGCCAGACCATAGGTGCCGGAGCCGTCGAACTCCTTCAGAGCGGTGGCGGCGGCCAGCAGCTCCTCAGCGGTCTTGGGGGGAGTGATGTTGTGGTCAGCCAGGATCTGCTTGTTATAGGTCAGGATGTTGATCTCCCAGCCCATGGGCAGAGCCCACTGAGAGCCGGTGCCCACAGCGTGGCCGGGGACGCAGTCCCACTTCAGGGCGTCGATCACGCCGTCGATGAAGTCGTCGTAGTCGTAGTCAGCGGAGGTGAGGGAGCTGTTCTCGATGTAACCCTCCAGGGGCTCCATGTAGCCGGCGGTGGCATACTCCCAGGCCTGATAGGCGCCGGTCATGAACACGTCGATGGAGCCGGACTTACTGGCCAGCTCTACGTTCAGCTTCTCGTAGTAGTTGGACTCGGGCATGGTGGTCAGATTGACCTTGATGCCGGTCAGGTCCTGGAAGTCGTTCAGCTTGGCCTTCACGGCGTCAGCATAGGTGTGCTCGCTGAACAGCACGTTCAGCTCGGTGCCCTCATAGGCACGCCAGTCGAACTCGCCGGTCGCAGCGGGGGTGGAGGAGGCGGAACCGGTGGAACCGGAGTCGCCGCCGGTCTTGCCGCAGGACGCCAGAGAGACAGTCATGGACGCGGCCAGGGCCAGTGCAAGCAGTTTTTTCATTTTTTTCCTTCCTTTCGATCATCTGATTTCTGTTTATCTCCACGCTTTCGCGCATGAGAACGTAAGAATGCAAGACGATTGTCTCACTCAATGGATGTGCCGGGGAAGTGCTGGTGAATTTGTGTCCGAGGTTTAGTCGAACTGGAAGGCGACCTTGAAATCGCCGTACTTGCCGGTGGCGTAATCAAAGGCCTTCTCCCACTCCTCGATCTTGAAGATGTGAGAGACCACGCCGTCGGTCTTCAGGTTGCCCTTGAGCATGTTCTCAATGACAAAGGGATAGGCGTAGGGGCTCAGGTGGGAACCCAGAATGTTCAGCTCCTTGCGGTCGCCGATGATGGACCAGTCGGCGGTGGTCTCCTTGCCGAACACGCTGAACTCCACAAAGGTGCCCAGCTTGCGGATGATGGTCAGACCCTGGATGACGCTGGCGGGGTTGCCGGTGGCCTCGATGTAGATGTCGCAGCCATAGCCGTCAGTGAGGGCCTTGATCTCCTTGTCCACGTCGCACTCGCCGGGGTTGAACACCAGGTCAGCGCCGAACTCCTTGGCCTTGTCCAGGCGGTTCTGCTGCATGTCCAGCACGATCAGCAGCTTGGGGTTCTTCATGCGGGCATAGGTGATCATGCCCAGGCCCAGGGTGCCGGCGCCGGAGATGACCACCACGTCCTCGTTGGAGATGTTGGCGCGGTCCACGGCGTGCTTGGAGCAGCCATAGGGCTCGATCAGGGCGGCCTGCTCCAGGCTCATCTCATCGGGCACGCGGCTGATGACGCAGGTCTTGGGATAGCGGACATACTCGGCCATGCCGCCGTTGTTGTAATACTGATAGCCCAGCATGTCGTGGGGCTGGCACATCCAGTAGTGGCCGTCCTTGCAGAAGCGGCACTTGCCGCAGGGGACGATCTGGTCGGCGGTGATGCGGTCACCCAGCTCATAGCCGGTGACGTTCTCACCCATCTGGACGATGCGGCCAAAGAACTCGTGGCCGGGGATGAAGGGGGGCTTGACCCAGGAGGGCTGCACGTCGTCGCCCCAGAACATGGCCGCGCCGTGCTTGCACTTCAGGTCACCGGCGCACACGCCGCAGGCCTCAGTCTTGATGATGATGTCGTCGGGCCCGCACTCGGGGGTGGGGTACTCCAGCTCCAGACGGTAGTCGTCCTTGCTGTAGGCCACCAGGGCCTTCATCGTCTTGGGGATGCTTCCTTTTACTGCCATAACTCATTTCCTCCTAGATCTATAGCTGTAAATTTGAGAGTTACCTATTTTATCAGACCTCGAACTTCTCCCACACGGTGTCCAGCGCGTCGCTGACGGCCATGTAGCGCTCGAACTTCTTGTTGTAGATATCAACGCGGTCAGGGTCAGGATAGACCCGGCTGCTCACGCGGACCATGTGCTTGGCCGCGTCCTTATAGTCCTTGTACACACCGGCGGCGATGGCGGCGGCCATGGCGCAGCCCAGCGCGCCCAGCTCCTTGGCGTCCACCGTCTCGATGGGGAAGCCCAGCACATCGGCGAACAGCTGCACCCAGACCTTGGACTGCACCGGACCGCCCGCCATGCGGATGGCCTGGGGCGGCTGGCGAGAGGCCAGCAGCTTTTCGATGTGGCGGCGGTGGGAGAAGGCCACGCCCTCGTATACGGCCCGCAGCATGTGGGCCGTGCCGTGGAAGTTGGTCAGACCCACGAAAGCCGCCTTGCCCAAGGGATGGGCGTTTGAACCGTACAGGAAGGGGAGATAATAGACGTTGCAGTCCTCCGGGGGGACCTCGTCCACCAGCCGGTTCACATAGCTGTACAGGTCCTCGCCCTCAGGCAGCTTCACGTCCTTCATGCAGGTGTCCAGGAACCACTCCAGGTTGCCGGAGGAGGTGGCGCTGCTCTCCTCGGCCAGATAGTAGCCGGGGATGGCGAACAGGGAGTTGCGGGAGATGTTCCCATCCATAATGGGATGGTCGGAAATAAACTCGTTGATGCTCCAGGTACCGGCGATGGTCACCAACTCCTCGGGGGTGGTGATGTCGGCGGCCACGGCGCAGGCGTCGATGTCGAACATGCCGCCGGCCACGGGGGTGCCCTCCGGCAGGCCGGTGAGCTTGGCGGCCTCGGCGTTGATCTTGCCGCACAGGTCATAGGAATAGCGGATGGGGGCCAGCATGTCAAAGGCCTCGCCGATGCCCAGCTTCTCCAGAATGGAGCGGTCAAAGCGGGCGTTCTTCACGTCCATCAGACCGGAGCCGGAGATGTCGGTGGCCTCGCAGAAGGCCTCGCCGGTGAGACGGAAGCGGATGTAGTCCTTTACGGAGAAGACGTACTGGATGTTGTGATAGACCTCAGGCAGGTGATCCTTGAACCAGGCCAGCAGAGCGGTCTGCTGGCAGGCCATGAACTCCTGACACAGCTGGGGGTGCAGCGCTTCATAAGTGCCGTCCTCATACCACTTTTTCGTGTACTTCCAGGCCCGGTTGTCGGTGGAGATGATGCCGTTGTAGGCGGGCTTGTTGTCCTTGCCCCAGGCGTACATGCCCTTGCCGTGGCCGCACACCGCGATGCCCAGAACGTCCTTGCCGTCGATCCCGGCCTTCTCCAGGGCCTCCCGCACGCAGGCGCAGTTGGCCAGCCAGAGCTCCTCCATGTCCCGCTCGGTATAACCGGGCTTGGGGGTGATGAGCTTGGTGTGGCGGCCAGCAGTGGCCACCTCGTTGCCGTTTACGTCGAAAACCGCGGCCTTGGTAGAGGTGCCGCCGTTATCCAGTCCGATCAGATACATATCACAAACACTCCAGTTATTACCGCGCCGCCTGAGGGCCGCGCTGTCGTAGTCCGTCGTTTTAGATATAAAATCATTTTATAATTTAACTTTACATTACATATTTACTATACCCCTTATTACTATATCTGTCAATATAATTAAAACCACCAAACATTGCGCGTTTCATTTGTTCAGTCCGTAGAAAAATCGGACTTTTGCTTTAATTCGTTGACAGGTTTATAAAACAAAATATAATTGGTTTTATAAAACAAAAGAGTGGATGGGATCGATTTGAATTCTGAGGAGAGCAGTTCCGTCAAAACAGTGGCCATAGACTTAAAGCGGATGAACCGGCGCAGGATCTACAATCTGCTGCGAAGCGGCAGGGCGTGCTCCCGCCGGGACATCGTCATGCAGCTGAATCTCAGTTTGCCCACGGTGGTGCAGAATCTGAACGAGCTGTCGGAGGACGGGCTCATCTGCGAGGCGGGGCAGCAGACCAAGACCGGGGGCCGCCGGGCCAAAACCTATACTTCGGTGAACGATTTTAGAACGGCCATCGGCCTGGACGTGACGCCTCACCACGCCTCCGCCGTGGCGGTGGACCTGTGCGGGCACATCCTGGCCCGGAGGCGGCTGAAGGTGCCCTTTGTCCGCACGGCGGACTATTACCGCCAAATGGGGCGGCTGGTGGACGACCTGGTCCTCAACGCCGGACTGGCCGCCGCCCACGTTCTGGGCGTGGGCATCAGTGTACCCTGTCTCACGGAAAAAGACGGGACACACAGCTATTATTGCAAAGCCCTGGGCGGGACGGATGAGCTGTTCGCCGGGGACTTCGCGGAGTATATCCCCTTCCCGGTGCGGCTGTGCCACGATACAGACACCTCTGCCTTTGCCGAGAGCTGGGCCTGCCCGGACCACGGGGACTTCTTCTATCTCATGCTCAGCAACAGTATCGGCGGGGCGGTGTTCGTCAACGGCGATCTGTACAACGGGGACAACTGCCGCAGCTGCGAGGTGGGCCACACCCAGCTGGTGCAAAACGGCAAGCCCTGCTACTGTGGGCGCTTCGGCTGCGCGGACTGCTATTGCTCGGCAAAGCCTCTGGTAAAGCTCACCGGCGGCGACCTGGCGGAGTTTTTCCTCCGGCTGGAGGGGGGAGACCGGGACGCCCGGGACCTGTGGCAGGAGTATCTGAACTATCTGGCACAGCTTATCCACAATATTCATATGCTCTATGACTGCAAGGTAGTCCTGGGCGGCCAGATCGGCCAGCGCCTGGACGGCTATCTGGACACCCTGTGCGCCAAACTGGCCGCCATGGACCCCTTCATCCAAAACGCCGATTATGTCTCTGTGTGCAAAGCCAAAGTAGAATCCGCCGCCGTAGGCGCGGCCATCTCGTTCATCGGGGAATACGTGTCATCGATTTGAAAAATATGTAAGGGGACGGCTCCCGTGATCTCAGGATCATGGGAGCCGTCCCCTTATTGCATAATCAGATCAGTCGTCCAGCTCTGTCTCATGCTTGAGAATCGCGCCGGAGGCCGCGTCGATCTCGTAGTCATATTCCATATTGCCGGATTTGAACTCAACCTCGTAGATGAGCGTTCCGTCCTCGTCGTCCAGCTCAATGTCCATGTCATACGCCTGATTTTCACGCAAGCCCGCATGGTTCAGGGCGATGGACTTTGCCTTGGCGTAGCCGATATCCTGCACCGTTCCGGACGGCGCGGGCTTTTGATCAGAGGGCTTCGTCGTTTCATTCGATGCGGAAGCGGGCTTTTGACCAGAGGGCTTCGTCGTTTCATTCGATGCGGAAACGGCAGCCAATAAATCTTTCTGCCCGCTGAGCACCTTCCCTGTGTAGGCATCCACTAGATACTTGAACTCGCCCCGTGCCGTTTGCAGCTCTACTTCGTAGTGTGCAGGGGATTCGTCGAGCTCGGGATCGACCTCCGCCGTGACGGAGTCCATTGCCGTCGTTCCGGCATACTCCTCCGCAGCACTGCGGGCTGCATCCATACCGATCGGCATGGCAGGTGCGCCCGCTTCGGCGAGGTCCTTGAGCTCTTCCACCGAGAGCTTTGCCAGCGCGTCAAACTTCAGCGTGGCGTTGAGTGCAAGCACACGGTTCACCAGCGCCGCCTTTCCGGTCGAAATGCTGTTTTCCCGCGCCTGCTGCGTAAGTCCCGCGTCCTGCGTAAGCGTCTGCGTCAGGACGGACGCCCTCGATTCGCTTGTCTGCAAAACACCATCCACGGTGCTGGTCAGCTCGCGCTGGAGTTTTTCTGCGCGAGCGGTATCCTTGTCCTCCACCGAGATCATGATGGCGGAGGAAATGCTATTGAGGTAGCCGTTTCGCACAAGGCTGCCCACGATAGCATTCACCGCCACATCGAGCTTCGCGCCCTTGAGATCCGCGCCGTTGCCCATATCCGCAAGGATAGCTTTCGCGTCCTCGTTGAGCGGCGTGCAGACAAGGACCTTTTCGCTTCGATTCACCTTCAGTTCGATGCTCGGATTCACATCCAGAGATACCACGGACGCGACCGCATTCGCCTGTTGGTAGAACAGCCCTCCGCCGCCAAGCAGCATCACAGCAAGGCAGGCGGCCACAAGCGTGGTCCATTTTCTCTTTGTCGTTTTCTTTGCCGTTTTCTTTGCCGTCATGGGGATCACCGTTCCTTTCCGCTCTTCACAGCGGGAGAGAACGCCGTTCACGTCGTTCGGTGCAGTCTTTTCGACCGCCGAGGCCAGACGCTGCTCTAGCTTTTCGCTGGTCATTTGGCGCCATCTCCTTCTACGTAAGCTCGCATCTTTTTCAATGCTCTGTGATATTTTGACAGGACGGTAGGAAGTGAAAGCTCCAGCAGCGCCGCGATCTCCCTGTGCTTCAGGCCCGTAACGGCGTGGAGCAGTATAATGCGCCGTTCCCCGTCAGCGAGGCTTGCCAGCGCATGCTGCAAAAGAATGCGTTCGTCGGCGTCCAAACCGCATTCCTGCGCGGGAAGGGCGTCCCATTCCGCCTCGCTGAGCGCAGCATGATGTTCCTCACGCCGCAGACGCATCAGGCACAGGTTGCGGCACACGGTCAGCAGCCAGCCCATCGGCGAGCCGGTGGGACGGTACTGCCCTGCGCAGTCCCACACCTGCACATAGACGTCCTGTGTGAGATCCTGTGCATCATGCGCATTTTTGAGGTAGGAAAGTGCAAGGCCGTACACCGCCGTCCGCGTGCGCCGGTACAGTTCTGCCAGGGCTTCGTGCTCTCCGCCGGCAATGTGGATCAGCATCTGCTGCAGCTCGTACCGATCCTCTGCCGGAGCATATTCGGTTGTCATCAGCAAGCTGAGCATTGACTTCCATCTCCTGTCATCCGTGTAATGCACGGAAAGGACGATTTATTGCATGGGATTTCTAAATTTTTATGATTTTGTTTCTTCCATCTCATTGAGGTGTAGCGAGGCACAGCATTCCGGGATCGACTTTTCTGCATGATGAAGGGGCCAGGTTCATCACCTGCCCCCAACTTTTATGATAGAACCGGAGCGAAAAGCAAAAAGACACGACAAAAGTCGTGTCTTTTTCTGGAGGTGCCACCCAGATTTGAACTGGGGAGTGGAGCTTTTGCAGAGCTCTGCCTTACCACTTGGCTATGGCACCATATGGAGCCGCAGAGTGCTCCAAAAATTTGGAGCGAGTGACGAGGCTCGAACTCGCTACCTCCACCTTGGCAAGGTGGCGC
>URNZ01000006.1 GCA_900549405.1 uncultured Eubacteriales bacterium
GCGTGTTTTCGATCTCTCTTGTAGGGGCGGACCTCCGTGTCCGCCCGTTTCCTCTGCTTTCAATTTATAATCTACTGTATTAAAGTCACTTTTTGCCCTGATTCCCTTGACTTTTTTCTCATTTCGAGTTAGGATACCACCATCCACCGCAATGACGGCGCATGAGTAAGCGAAACACCCCCCGACAGAGAGCGGCCCCTTGGTTGAGAGGGCCGCAGGGGAAGGAGCCGCCCAAGACAGCGCCAGCAGCGGGCCTGGAGACAGGCGCGGTTCTCCCCTTCCGCACAAAAAGGGCCAAAGGGACGCACTTTGCGTCTGAAATTGGGTGGCACCACGAAGCGTTTGTGCGCTCTCGTCCCAATCCAAGGGGACGTAGAGCGCGTTTTTTTACCCTTTTACCCCGAGCACGCCGCTCCTGCCCCCGCTATCCAGTTCTGAAAGGAGTTGTTTTTGATGTTCCGGCCCCAAAAACTTCGCCATGCCCGCCGGGGATACGGCCAGTATCACAAGCACCACCTTCCCCCCAGGGAAGGATAATTGTAATGCCGGGCCCACGGCCCCACGGGAACACACCAAAACACAACTTCATCACAGAAAGGATTTTTGACTTATGAGTAAGGTTCAGCCCCGGACCCTGTCCGGTTTTATGGAATTGATGCCCGCCCGCCAGATCCAGTTTGACCGCATGATGGCCGTCCTCCGGGAGTCCTATTCCCTGTACGGCTTCACCCCCCTGGACACCCCCATCATCGAGGCCAGCGAGGTGTTGCTGGCCAAGGGCGGCGGCGAGACGGAGAAGCAGATCTATCGCTTTCAGAAGGGCGACTCCGACCTGTCTCTGCGCTTTGACCTGACCGTCCCCCTGGCCAAGTATGTGGCCCAGTACAGCAACCAGCTGGCCTTCCCCTTCCGCCGCTTCCAGATCGGCAAGGTCTATCGCGGCGAGCGGGCCCAGCGCGGCCGCTTCCGCGAGTTCTATCAGGCTGATATCGACGTCATCGGCGACGGCAAGCTGGACATCTCCAACGACGCGGAGATCCCCGCCATCATCTATCGCACGTTCACCGCCATGGGCCTGAAGCGCTTCCAGATCCGGGTGAACAACCGCAAAGTTCTGAACGGCTTCTATGCCATGCTGGACCTGACCCACGAGTCCGGGGCCATCATGCGCACCGTGGACAAGCTGGACAAGATCGGCGCGGCCCAGGTGAAGGAGCTGCTCATGTCCGAGGAGATCGGCCTGACCGCCGACCAGGCCGGTGAGATCATGCGCTTTATCGCCATCGACGGCAGCAATGAAGAGGTCCTCCAGGCCCTGGAGGGCTACCGCGGCCGTCACCCCCTGTTTGACGAGGGCCTGGACGAGCTGACCACCGTGGCCCGCTATCTGTCCGCCTTCGGCGTGCCCCAGGAGAACTTTAAGGTGGACCTGACCATCGCCCGTGGCCTGGATTACTACACCGGCACCGTGTACGAGACCACCATGCTGGATCACCCGGAGATCGGCTCCATCTGCTCCGGCGGACGGTATGACAACCTGGCCGAGTATTACACCGACAAGAAGCTGCCCGGCGTGGGCATTTCCATCGGCCTGACCCGCCTGTTCTTCGTGCTGGAGGGCCAGGGCTATCTCAACGACCAGCTGAACACCGCCCCCGCCGACGTGCTCATCCTGCCCATGACCGAGGACCTGAGCGCCGCCATCGCCCTGGCCACCCAGCTGCGCAACGCCGGGGTGCGCACCCAGCTCTATGGCGAGCAGAAGAAGTTCAAGCAGAAGATGTCCTATGCCGACAAGCTGGGCGTCCCCTATGTGATCTTCCTGGGCGAGGAGGAGATCTCCTCCGGCGTGGCCGCCGTGAAGAACATGCGCACCGGCGAGCAGGTGAAGCTCTCCCCCGACGAGGCCGTCAAGCTCATCCAGTCCGGTCTGGAGCAGCTGAACCAGGGCGCGCCTGTAGTCGACAAAGTGGTTGACAAGGAGTAAGTGATTTCCGCCGCCCCACCCTGGAAACCCGGGGCTGGAGCGGGGATTTTCTTGACTCTGTGTTATATATCCCCCCAATAATACGATTCGGAGTTGAAATTTCATGGATAACCTTCAGAATTTCCACCGCAGCCATTACTGCGGCGACCTGCGTCTGGCCGACGCGGGCAAGACCGTCTCCCTGTGCGGCTGGGTCCAGCGGCAGCGGGACCTGGGCGGTCTGATCTTTGTGGACCTGCGGGACCGCACCGGCCTCATCCAGCTGTCCTTTGACGACAGCACCCCCAAGGACATCTTTGACAAGGCCGCCTCCCTCCGCTCGGAGTATGTGGTGGCTGCCACCGGTCTGGTCCGGGAGCGCGAGTCCAAGACCGACAAGATCGCCACCGGCGACATCGAGATCTATGTCACCGAGCTGCGCCTGCTGGCCAAAGCGGAGACCCCTCCCTTTGAGATCGTGGAGCACTCCAAGGCCAACGACATGCTGCGCCTGAAGTATCGCTATCTGGATCTGCGCCGCCCGGAGATGCAGCAGGCCATCGCCACCCGGCACAAGATCACCAAGATCGCCCGGGACTACTTTGACGAGAACGGGTTCCTGGAGATCGAGACCCCCATCCTCACCAAGTCCACCCCCGAGGGCGCCCGGGACTATCTGGTGCCCAGCCGCGTCCACCCCGGCAAGTTCTACGCCCTGCCCCAGTCCCCCCAGCAGTATAAGCAGCTGCTGATGCTGTCCGGCTTTGACCGCTATTTCCAGATTGCCCGGTGCTTCCGGGACGAGGACCTGCGGGCTGACCGTCAGCCCGAGTTCACCCAGATCGACCTGGAGATGTCCTTCCTCAACGAGGACGAGATCATGTCTATTCAAGAGGGCTTCCTGAAGCGGGTGTTCAAAGAGATTCTGGACGTGGACGTGCAGACCCCCTTCCAGCGTATGCCCTGGCGGGAGGCCATGGACCGCTTCGGCTCTGACAAGCCCGACCTGCGCTTCGGCTTTGAGCTGAAGGACATCAGCGACATCGTGAAGGACTGCGGCTTCAAGGTCTTCTCCGGCCCTGTGGCCGCGGGCGGCAGCGTGCGTCTCATCAACATCGAGGGCGGCGCGGCTGCCTTCCCCCGGAAGAAGATCGACAAACTGGGCGAGTTCGTCAAGACCTATAAGGCCAAGGGCCTGGCCTGGACCCGCCTGCACGAGGGCAGCACCACCTCCTCCTATGCCAAGTTCCTCACCGAGGAGGAGAACAAGGCCATCCTGGACCGGGCCGGAGCCAAGGACGGGGACCTGGTCCTGATCGTGGGCGACGAGAAGAACACCGTGGTGTGGGCCGCCCTGGGCGCGTTGCGCTGCGAGATCGCCAAGCAGCTGGGCATTCTGGACCCCAAGGACTTCCGCTTCCTGTGGGTCACCGAGTTCCCCATGTTCGAGTGGTCTGAGGAAGAGAACCGCTATATGGCCATGCACCACCCCTTCACCGCCCCCATGGTGGAGGACGAGGACAAGATCCTCACCGACAAGGCCAACTGCCGCGCCCGGGCCTATGACATCGTGCTCAACGGCGTGGAGCTGGGCGGCGGCTCCATCCGCATCAACACCCCCGAGATGCAGGAGAAGGCCTTCCAGGCCCTGGGCATCAGCGAGGAGGACATTCAGGAGCGCTTTGGCCACCTGGTCAACGCCTTCAAGTTCGGCGCGCCCCCCCACGGCGGCCTGGCCTATGGCCTGGACCGGCTGTGCATGCTCATGGCCGGGGCCCCCTCCATCCGTGACGTCATCGCCTTCCCCAAGGTGCAGAACGCCTCTGACCTGATGATGGCCTGCCCCGACGTAGTGGACGACAAGCAGCTGGACGACCTGTCCATCGCCGTCACCCGCATGGAGCAGAGCGACCCCGAAGCCGAGCAGTAAGTTCAAAACAGACCCCATTCGCCGGGGCGGGAATCGTCCCGCTCCGGCGGTTTTATTTTGGGGACGGATTGCCACGTCGCTTCGCTCCTCGCAATGACAAGCACACAGGCCTCTCGTAGGGGCGGCCTTCGTATTCTGTCATTGCGAGGAGGGCAACGCCCGACGCGGCAATCCGTATCCCCGTCCCAAACTCATCTCTCCTAACTCCTAACTCATCACTCACCGAGGTGTTATCTATGAAACTCGTTCAATTCTGGAAAGACAAAACTCCCGCTCTGGGTCTCCAGACCCCTCAGGGCATCATCGACGTGCAGGCGGAGGCCGCACGGCGGGGGGTGTCCGCTCCGGGGGATATGGCTCAGGCCATCGCCCTGGGGGATACTGGGCTGTCCCAGCTGGCTCCCCTGGCGGAGGGCGCTCAGTGCTTTGCTGACTCCCCCCTGGCCCCGGTGGTCACCCAGACCGGGCGTATCCTGTGCATCGGCCTGAACTATCGCCAGCACGCGAAAGAATGCGGCCTGCCCCTGCCCCCGGCTCCCGTGCCCTTCTGCAAGTTCTCCAACGCCCTGGCCGCCCACGGGGACGCCGTGAATCTGATGCCCGACTATAAAGAATACGACTATGAGGCGGAGCTGGTGGTGGTCATGGGCCGCCCCGCCCGGGATGTGTCTGTGGACGAGGCCCTGGACTATGTCTACGGCTATACCTGCGGCGACGACCTGTCCACCCGGGACCTGCAATTTGCCCGGGGCGGCCAGTGGCTGCTGTCCAAGACCTTTGACGGCTTTTCCCCCATCGGCCCCTGTCTGGTGCCCGCCGGGGAGCTGGACCCCACCACCCTGGACATCTCCAGCCAGGTGAACGGCCAGACCCGGCAGAGCTCCAACACCGGGGACATGATCTTCTCTGTGGCGCAGATCATCGCCGACCTGTCCCACCACTTCACCCTGATGCCCGGGGACCTGATTTTCACCGGCACCCCCCAGGGGGTCATGCAGGGCTATCCCGCCGACCAGAAGGACTGGCTGAAGCCCGGGGACCGGGTGTCCGTCACCATCCAGGGCATCGGCACCCTGGAAAACACCTTCGTGTGATGCTGGACGGCGTCATCATCGGGGGCATCGCCTTTGCCCTTATCGGCCTGTTCCACCCCATCGTCATCTGGATCGAGTATCACTTCTCCAGCCGGTGCTGGCCCGCCTTTCTCTTGGCGGGGCTGGCCCTGCTGGCGGGGTCGGTCCTCGTCCGGCAGACCATCCCCTCCGCCGCCCTGGGGGTGGCGGGGATGAGCTGCCTGTGGAGCATTTTAGAGCTGAAGGAGCAGGAAAAACGGGTAGCCCGGGGCTGGTTTCCCAAAAAAGAGCGCAAAAAATCGACGTGAGAAAGCTCACGCCGATTTTTTTATGCTCAGGACAGGATCAGCATCAGCACGGGGATGGTGAAGAAGCAGCCCAGCATGGACAGGCAGGCCCCGGTGGCGGCGTATTCCTCGTCGGCCCCATAGGCCCCGGCCATCACCGTGATCTGGCTGACCACGGGCAGGGCGGACTCCACGATGAACACCCGCATGGCCAGACCGGACACGCCCCCCAGCATACAGAAGGCCGCGCAGATCAGGGGGGAAATAATAAGCCGGATGACCAGCATGGTCGGCATCCCCTGAAGGAAGCGCAGGTTCTTCAGCCCCACCTCGTAGACGATGTAGCCGCAGTAAATGAGGGCCAGGGGGGTGACGCTGCCGCTGATCTGGCTAGCAAAGCGCATCACCAGCTCCGGCGGGCGCAGCCCCAGCACCAGCAGCACAATGGACACGGCCATGCCCACGATGGGGGGCTTGCGCAGCATGTCCAGCATCCGGTGAGCCAGGCTGCCCCCCTTCCCCGGCTGGCTGCCCGCCCGCTCGATGAGCACCACGGCCAGAGACTGGGTGAAGATGGTGTTGGACAGGTAATAGACCATCACATAGGGGACGCACACCTCCCCAAACAGCTGGGTACACAGGGGCAGACCCACAAACAGCACGTTGGACAGCCCCGCCATGGGCACGAACACCCCCCACCGGGACCGGGGCAGGCGCAGCAGGGTGGCCGCCAGGGCGCTCAATAACAGGGTGAGGACGATGCTGCTCACGGTGAACACCATCATCTGCCCCGCCCGGGCCAGGTCCTCGTGCTTTAAATTGTTCAGCAGACCCACCAGACAGTTGCAGGGCACGGCGATGTTCACCACAAAGCGGCTGAGAAACTTCTTCTCCCCGCTGCCCATCCAGCCGAACACGCCCAGAAAATAGCCCACGGCCATCAGGGAAAACAGCAAAAACACGGCGGACACCGCGTTGAGAAATTCCGCCATTGGGACCCTTCTCTCTTCTCTAGTTAAAAGCCTTCCCCCTGCCAGGGGGAAGGTGGCCCGCAGGGCCGGATGAGGGTGGGTTCCGTGGGTGCGGCGGTCATCGCGGGCCGACACAGAGGTCGGCCCCTACGAGAACCATCGTAACACGCCGTAGGGGCGGACCTCCGTGTCCGCCCGTCGATAGCAGATGCACCTCCGGGTGGTCCCCCTCATCCGTCATGGCTTCGCCATGCCACCTTCTCCCCTGCGGGGCGAAGGCTTATCTCAATTACTCCTCCCCCGGTCTTCCTCCGGGGGCTCCGGCGGGGCCGTTGCCCCGGCCCGGGCGGCGGCGACGGCGGCGGGGGCGGTTGGCGCCCCCCTCCCGGTCCGGCTGGCCGGGCTGATTCTCTCTCCGCTCCTGCTGAGGCGCCTGCTGCCGGGCCTCCCCATTGCCCTCCTGGGGGCGGCGGGGCGGGCGGCGGCGGAACTCGGGCTTTTTGCCCTCGCCGGACGGCTCCTGGCGGGGGGGCCGCTGATCCTGCCGGGGCCGGTCCTGATTCTGGTTCTGGGGCCGGTCCTCCCCCTGGGGGCGGGGGCGGCGGGTGCGATTGCGCCGGGGCTTGGCGGGGCGCTCCTCCTGGTCGGGAGCGGCGGCATTCTCCGCCGGGCGGCGCAGCTCCTTGGCCGGGCGGCCGGGGAAGGCGTTCTCCAGGGCCACGGTGAGGGCATCGGCCTCCTTCTTGGCCTGGTCCTCCTCGGTGGGGCGGCGGAGCTTGGCCAGCTCCTCCAGGGGAGGCTGGACATAGTCGTCGGGCCGCTTGCCCTTTCCGTTGCGGATGACGCACAGCTCGCAGTTGTGATAGCACTTGGGGGTCTCGGGGGCGCTGTCCAGCCGGACCTGCACCGTCTGCCGCAGGAGATTCACGCTGGACACGGTGCCCGCCCCATCGGGGGTCTCCACAAAGGACTCCTGCTTGGGAGCGTGCTTGACCAGATCCTCGTAGGCATCCTGCTCATATTTCAGGCAGCACATCAGCCGCCCGCAGGCCCCGGAGATCTTCGTGGGGTTCAATGACAGGTTCTGGGTCTTGGCCATTTTGATGGACACGGGCTGGAACTCGTCCAAGAACTGGGCGCAGCAGAAGGGCCGCCCGCAGATGCCCAGGCCGCCCAGCATCCGGGCCTCGTCCCGGACGCCGATCTGCCGCAGCTCGATGCGGGCGTGGATGGTCCCGGCCAGGTCCTTGACCAAGGCCCGGAAGTCCACCCGCCCGTCGGAGGTGAAGAAGAACAGGACCTTGTTCCCCTCGAAGCTATACTCCGCCTCCACCAGCTTCATGTCCAGCCCGTGCTGGGCGATCTTCTCCTGGCAGATGGCGAAGGCTTTTTTCTCCTTCTCCTTGTTCCGCTCCAGGGTCAGCTTGTCCTCCTGGGTGGCCTTGCGCACCACCGGGCGCAGGGGGGCCATCAGCTCGATCTCGTCGATCATGGAGTTTCCGTGGGTACAAAGGCCGTATTCCGTGCCCCGGGTGGTGTCCACAATGACGCCGTCCCCCACCTGGAACTGCTGGCCGTTGGGATTGAAATAATACTGCTTGCCGCCCTCTTTAAAGCGGACACTGATGATCTCTACCATTGCCTTCTCCTTTGGTCCGGTCTTGAAAAACGAAAAACTTTTTGATCCGCCTGCCGGGGCGGGGCCGGACGCCCCCTGTTTCCCGGCGGGTGGTTTTTCAGGAAAACATCCCCGCGCACAGCCACCCGGCCAGCTGGCCCGGATTGGCGTTGAGCTTAGCCGCCTGGCGCAGGGTGCGGACAAGCTCCATGCCCTTTACCAGCCTGCGGCGGTCCGGCGCCGCCACGCACCGGCGGCCCAGGCTCTCCTCCAGGGCCTCCAGCATGGGCAGTAAACTATCTTTTTGGTCCAGAGCCATGGAGGCCTGGAACAGCTCCAGCTCGCCGCCCCGCTCTATGGCCTCTGCCAGCGTCTCTACGGCGCTTTGCCACTGGGGGGTATCGTTACCCTCTAATTGGGCCACCGCCCGGCCCAGCACGCCCTGACAGCTCAGGGCGGCCTGTTCCCGCTCCTCCTCCGATTTTTGGGGGAAGCGGGCGGCCAGATAGCTCCGGCAGTCGTTCAGGGGCACGGGGGTCAGCTCCAGCTCCTCGCACCGGGAGCGCACCGTCTCCAGCACGCCGGAGCCGTTTTCCGCCAGGAGGAGAAAGGCGGCGTAGTCCGGCCCCTCCTCCAGCAGCTTGAGCATGGCGTTTTGGGCGGAGGCGTTCATCTGGTCGGCCCCTTCCAGCACATAGACCTTCCGCTGCCCCTCGTTGGGGCGGACATAGGCGTCGGCCCGGAGAGACCGCACCTGGTCCACGGCGATGGGCTTGCCCTCGCCCCCGCCGGAAATAAAATTCACGTCTGGATGTACGCCGGCGAGCACCTTTTTGCAGGGCGGGCACTTATGGCAGGGGCGCTGTCCCGCCGGAGCGGTGCAGACCATGGCGGCGGCAAGCTCCTTTGCCAGGGTGTGCCGCCCGGAGCCCTTTGGCCCGGCGATGAGATAGGCGTGGGAGAGGCCCCGGCCCTCCTCCCGCTGGGACAGCTGCTGCTTCAAGCGCTCGTTCCCCGCCAAGGCAGGAAAGTCCATGGTCTCACCCCTTTTGTTTTCGGAATTTCCGCGATGTACCGCCGTCAACCCCTGACCACGGCCACGCTGGGGTTATTATACCCTATCCGGGCGAAATAAGAAAGTTCTTTTTTCCCGATCCGCTCCCCTGGGGCCACCACGGGGACGCCGGGGGGATAGGGGGCCAGCTGTCCAGCGGCGACGCGGCCCAGGCAGCCCTCCAGGGGCAGGGTCTCCATGGGGGCGAACAGGGCCTGTCTTGGTGAGAGCACCCGCTCCGGGGCGGGGGGCGCGGGGAGGGGCGGACAGGGGCCCATGTCGCGCTCCAGGGCCTCCAGGGCATGCTCCAGCCGGTCCAGATCCTCCTCCCGGTCCTGGGCGGTGCAGATGAACACCACGTGGCCCCCGTCCTCCATCTCGGGGTAGATGCCCATGTCCTCCAGGGCCCGGGCAAAGGCGGGGCCGTTTTTCACTTTCACGGTGAGGCGGGTGGGGTCCCAGGGCAGATCTTTCCCATCGCCCGCTCCCACGCTGGGGAAGCGGCGGCGGAGTTGGGCCACCCGGCGGGCCACCCGGTCATACTCCCCTTTTCCCGGCCCCAGCAGCCATTCCCGGGCGGCGTCCAGACTGGCCATCATGGGATAGGAGGGGCTGGAGCTGCCGTACAGGCTGGCCCGGCGGCGGACCAGCTCCGGGTCCACCCCCCGGGTGAGGAGCAGGGCGGACTGGCCCATGGCGGGCAGGGTCTTGTGGGCGGATACCACTACCCCGTCTGCCCCGGCAAAGGCGTCCAGCCCCAAGAAAGGCAGGTGGGCCCCGTGGGCCCCGTCCACCAGCAGCTTAGCCCCGTGGGCATGGGCAACCTGGGCAATAGCCGGAATATCCGATAGCGCTCCGGCATATGTGGGCGAGGTTATACAGACCGTTTTCGCATCTGGGGCATTTTCCAAGGCGGCGGCCACCTGCTCCGGGCCGAAGGGACCCACCAGATTCTCCTCCGCCAGCCAGGGCCGGGGGAGATAGACGGGGTCTAAGTCCAGCAGGGCCAGGGCGTTGAAGGCGGAGCGGTGGCAGCCCCGGTCCAGCAGCACCCGGCTGCCCGGGGGGCAGAACAGGGTCAGGCCGGTGAGCACCCCCATGGTGGAGCCGCCGGTGAGGAACTGGCAGTGGTCAAAGCCGAAGGCTTCGGCCCACAGGGCCTGGGCGGAGTCGAAGGGCTCCCCCGCCTCGTACAAATTCCCCGTGCCGGGGATCTCCGTCACGTCCAGGGGGGCCAGGGGGGCAAGCTCCGGGATAGGCAGCCAGCGGCCCTTGTGGCCTGGCATATGGAACCGGGCCGTCCGCCGGGCGGCATAGTCTTTCAGGGCGTCATAAAGGGGCGTGGACATGATGAAACCTCCTGACAAAAAGGCGGCGGGAGGAAGTTCCTCCCGCCGCCAAAAGCCTCGCAGAATCAAATTTTTACTTCTGCCCCGGGGCGTAGGCCACCACGGTGCGGCGGTTGGGCTCCACGCCGGTGGAGTAGGTGGTCACGTTGGGGTAATCCTGCAGGGCGGTGTGGATCACGTGGCGCTCGTAGGCGTTCATGGCCTCCAGGGTCATGTTCTTGCGATACTTGACCACTTTTCCGGCCACCTTCACCGCCAGACGCTGGAGGGACTCCTCCCGCTTGGCGCGATAGCCCTCGGCGTCGATGTGGATGCGCACCCGCTTGGACTGGCCGTGGTTGACGGCGTAGTTGGTCAGCTGCTGGATGGCGTCCAGGGTCTCGCCCCGGCGGCCAATGATGGCGCCCAGGTTCTGGCCCTGGAGGATGATCTTATAGCCGCCCTCGTCGGTGGCGAAGATCTCGGGGGTGGCCTCCACCTCCAGCCGCTCCAGCAGGCCGGTGAGGAAGGCGCTGATCTTCTGGGCCTTCTCGTCGTCAGGGGCGGCGGGGGTCAGGGTGACCTCCTTGTGGACGTGGACGGGCTTCTCCCCGCCGATGAGCACCTCGTCCCCCTCCTGAAGCTGGTTCTGGGCGGGGCGGGGACGGCGCTGCTCCCGGCGCTGGGGCCGGGCAGACTTGGAAGCAGGCTTCCAGGCCGTCTTGGCAGTGAGGATGGTCTCCTCCTCCACGGGCTGGGCGGGAGCCTCGGCCTTGACCTCAGGCTCGGCCTTCACTTCGGGCTTGGGCTCAGCCTTGGGCTGAACGGGCTGGGGCTTGGGGGCCTGGGGCTTTTTGACCTCGGCCTTCTTCTCCTGCTTGGGGGCGGAGGGCCGGGCCACGTCCCGCAGCTCCTGGAAGGGGTCCTTCATGGGCTTGGGGCTGCCGCCCTCCTGGTCCACCTCATAGCTGACGCGGACCTTGGCGGGGTTGCCGCCAAAGCCCAGGAAACCGGACTTGGCCCGCTCGATGACTTCGATGGACACGTCGTCCCGCTCCAGACCCAGCTGGAACAGGGCGGCGGAGATGGCGTCCTCCTCAGACCGTCCGGTGGTCTCGATCCATTTCACCATGGTCAGTTCTCCTCCTTCTGCTGCTCCTGCTCCGGCTGCTGGGCAGACTGCTCAGGGGCGGCGTTCTCTTCGGGGGCGGGGGCCTGGACAGGCTCCTGGGTCTCAGGGGCGGGGGTCTCAGGCTTGGGCTCGGACTGCTGCTGGGGCTTGGTCTCAGTCTCAGATTTGGTCTCGGCCTGGGCCTTCTTGGCCTCCTGCTCGGCCTTCTCGGCGGCTTTGCGCTCCTTCTTGCTCATGGCCAGCTGGCCCAGCAGCAGGTTGGGGTCGGTATAGTCGGTGACGGTGTAGCGGTTAGGGCTGTAGGAGCGGCCGCGGGCGTGGGCGCGGATGCCCTCTTTGCTGTCGTTGGGGTCCACGCCGGGCTCGGCGGGGTCGGCCTTGGGGAGCTTCTTTTTCTTGTTCTTCTTCTCCTCCTCGGCCCGGCGGGCGCGCTCCAGACGAGCTTCCTCCTTGCGGCGCTTCTCGTCCTCCTTGGCCTGGCGGGCCTGCTCCTCGGCGGCGACGCGGGCGGCCTCGTAGTCCTTCTTCAGCAGCTTGGCGCAGATCAGCTCCTGGATCATGTTCACCAGATACTGGGCGATCCAGTAGATGGACAGACCGGCGGGCACGGTGAAGCCGATCCACAGGGACATGAGGGGCATGGTCCACAGCATGGTCTTGTTGGTGCGCTCCATCTGGTCGTTCTTGGGCTGGGCGCTGTTGATCTTGTTGGTGTCCATGCTCACCTTCATGGACAGGAAGGAGATGACGGTGGACACCAAAGGCAGGATGGTCAGGCCGATGCTGCTCCAGCTCAGGCCGTTGGCCCAGAACTTCCAGGTGGGCACGCTGGCCAGGTTGATGCCCAGGAAGCTGAAGTCCATGGCGAAGACCTTAGAACCGGCCTCGCCCAGGGCGTCCTTCACGCTCTGGAGGATGGCGGGGTCGTTCATGGCCTCGGCCATATAGATCTGGGGATAGGCGCCGGTGTTGGCGATGCCGGTGATACCGGCCACGGTGTCGATCATGTCCTTGGGCACGTCCATCAGGTTGACCAGGGGCTCCCGGATGATGGCGTACAGGGCGATGAGCAGCACCAGGGGGATCATGGACCACAGGCAGCCGCCCATGGGGTTGACATGCTCCCGCTCATAGAGCTTCTGGACCTCCAGATTATAGCGCTCCCGGTCCTTGCCATACTGCTTTTGCAGCTGCTGCATCTTGCCGGAGAGCATGGTGGTCTGGATCATGCTCTTCTTGCTCTTCAGGGTCACAGGGAACAAAATGACCTTGATGACAATGGCGAACAGGATCAGGGCCAGGCCGTAGCTGTTCAAAAAGTTATAGAAAAACAGCAGCAGCCAGGAAAATGGCATTAAAATGTATTGCACGTTGAAACCTCCACAAGTTTAAAATGGGGGCAGCGCCGCGGTCTGTTCAGGGCACGGGGTCATACTGAACGGACCTCTGCCGGTGGAAGGGATGGCACCGCAGAACTCTCCGCAATGCCAGCCAGCCCCCCTTCACCGCGCCGTATTTCTCCACGGCCTCCAGGGCGTACTGGGAGCAGGTGGGGATAAAGCGGCAGCATGGGGGGCGCAGGGGGGACAGGTAGCGCCGATAGGCTCGGATCAGGGTGAGCAGCAGGGACTTCATCACGGCTTGTCCGCCTCTTTCTGCTCCTTCGCCTTTTGCTTTTTGGCGGGAGCGGGAGCGGGGGAACCGAGGGTCAGCCCCAGCTTGCGGGTAAGCTGGCGGAAGCTGCGCTCCAGATCGGCATAGCGGCCAAAGATGGCCCGGGTGCGGGCCACCACCACGATGTCGTATCCGGGCTGAAGCCCCGCCTCGTTGGTGCGATAGAGGGCGCGGATGCGGCGGCGGACAAAGTTGCGCTTGACGGCGTTGCCCAGCTTCACCCCGGTGGTGATGCCCAGGCGGCTGTAGTCCCGGCCCGTCTTGCGGCAATAGATGGCGAAATAGGGGGACACCGCGCTCTTCCCCCGGTTGTACAGGCGGCGGAACTCGTGGTTTTGCTTGAGCGAAACCGTATGCTGCATGAAAACTGCCTCCCAAATACCAAACGGGGGGACGCCTGCGGCCTCCCCAGTCATCTTCCAGTCCCAAAAAGCCCCGGAATGCACACATGGGGCGGGGGAATACTCCCACGCCCCTTTTGCGCAATTTATGGCTTTATGGCAACTGTGTCCTCTCGTCGCATCGCAAACAGCGATCCGACCCTTGTGCTGCGTTACCGATGCCGCTGGGATATCCCGGCGGATCAGTAAGACAGACGAGCGCGGCCCTTGGCGCGGCGGCGGGCCAGCACCTTGCGGCCGTTCTTGGTGGCCATACGCTTGCGGAAGCCGTGCTCCTTGGAACGCTGGCGCTTCTTGGGCTGATAGGTACGAAGCATGGGGGACACCTCCTCATCAGATTTCAAGCCGGCTCTCCCGGCCCAACAACAGCCCGTTTTACGGGGCTGCGGTCTGCGTGGTATCGGTCAGACTGACCGGCGTTCTGCCGCCGGAAAAGGGTACAAGAACCCCTCCTTTGCTCAGAACGCAAGATTCATTATAGACGATGAGCGGCGGCGCTGTCAACCGTATTTTTCGCCCCGGCGGGGAAATTTTTTTCTGTTTCCGCCCCCTGCACCACATCTAGTGGCCGCCCGGGTATCCGGCTACAATTTGTCCACAGGTCTTTCCACACATTTATATAAAAAATATTGCGATGTCCACAGCCTTCTGCTATAATGGTGGAGAAAAATTCTGCCCTTACAGGCCGCTTTCAGCGGCAGCTTTCTCAACGCCTTTTCCTTTTTTCCGGGGAAAGGCGCTTTGGAGGTTATGCCCTTTTGGCCCCGGTAAGGCGTTTTCCCAGCCCGATCTCTAACATCCAACGACCCGGCTTATGGCCGGACAGCCCCCGCAAGTTCAAAACCGTGAAGGAGGGTCCCCATGAACCTAGCCACAGACATCTGGGCCAAGGTGCTGGAGCTGATGCAGCCCGACATGACCACCACCACCATCCACACCTGGTTCGACGACGCCACCGCCGTCGCCCTGGAGGAGGACCGCTTCGTCCTCTACTCCCCCACCCGCTTCAAACGGGACATCATCGCCACCCGGTATGTCCCCTTCATCCAAAAAGCCCTCCACGAGCTATTCTCCACCGACTTCGACGTGGCAGTCCTCACCGAGGGCGAGCTGGACACCTATCAGCAGCCCGCCAAGAGCAGCTTTCTCCCCGGCACGGAGGAGTATACCTTCGAGCGGTTCGTGGTGGGCTCGTCCAACAAGTTTGCCCACGCCGCCGCCCGGGCGGTGGCTGACAACCCGGGCCACAGCTATAACCCCCTGTTCATCTATGGCGAGTCCGGTCTGGGCAAGACCCACCTGCTCTATGCCATCGCCCACACCATCCACGACAACCACCCGGACTATAAAGTGGTCTACATCAAGGGCGACACCTTCACCAACGAGCTGATCCAGGCCATCCGAGAGGGGCGCAACTCCGAATTCCGGGAGAAATACCGGGGGGCGGACGTGTTCCTCATGGACGACGTGCAGTTCATCGCCGGGCGGGACTCCACCCAGGAGGAGATGTTCCACACCTTCAATACCCTGTACGAGCTGAAAAAGCAGATCGTCTTCACCTCTGACCGCCCGCCCAAGGAGATGCTCCGCCTGGAGGACCGGCTGAAGACCCGGTTCGAGTGGGGCCTGCTGGCGGACATCCAGCCCCCCGACTATGAGACCCGCATGGCCATCATTAAAAACAAGGCCATCCGCATGGGGGTGGAGCTGCCCGAATTCCTGCTGCAGCTCATCGCCGAGAACATCACCGCCAACGTGCGGCAGATCGAGGGCACCGTGAACAAGATCATGGCCTATCAGGACCTGATGGGCGACTCCGTGGACAAGGAGACGGTGGTCCGGGCCGTGAAAGACATGTTCAAAGAGAAGTCGGACATCGTGCCCACGGCGGAGGTCATCATCGACGAGGTGTGCAAGTTCTATAACATCGAGCCCGCCGTGCTCAAGGGCCAGGGCCGGGCCAAAGACATCTCCATGGCCCGGCAGATCGCCATGTACCTCATCCGCCGGATGACCAACCTGTCTCTGAAGGAGATCGGCAAGGAGTTCGAGGGCCGGGACCACACCACCGTGCTCCACTCCATCGAGCGCATCGAGGATCTGTCCAAAAACGACCCGGAGAAGGCGGAGATCATCAAGGACATCACCGCCAACATCAATATCCGCTACGAATAAGCAGATACGGGTATATCCGGGCAAAATGAATATGCTTGCATAAATATTCAATCCATGCATCCGTATTCAGCAGAATTTCCTGCAAAACGGGCGTCTGGGGCGATCTCTTTTTTAAAATTTTTCCAAAAGTTGTCCACACTTGTTTGTGGAATGTTCGTGGACGGATGTGGAAAACTTTTTGACCGGATCGGTCCTGTGGAAAAGCCCAAATTTTTATCCCCACCCCCTGTGGACGGCCAAATCGTTGGCTCCCAGGGCTTTCCCCAGGTTTTCCACACTTTTTTTCTCTACGGCTATTGTTACTAAAATAATCCTATCCTCTCCTCTTGTTGCGGAGAGAAAGAAACTGGAGGCATCCCAATGAAATTCTCCTGCGAGAAGGCCCTGCTCTCCGCCGCGGTGTCCGTGGCGTCCCGGGCGGTGGCCGCAAAAAGTTCCATCCCCGCCATGGAGGGCATCCTCATCGAGGCGGGCAGCCAGCTGCGCCTCACCGGCTATAACTTAGAGACGGGCATCCAGGCCACCGTCCCCGCCGAGATCACCCAGCGGGGCTCTCTGGTCCTGTCCGCCCGGCTCTTCGGCGAGATCGTCCGCAAGATGGCCGACGACGTGGTGGTCTTCTCCGCCGAGGGCTATATGGTCAACATCAAGTGCGGCCTGTCCGAGTTCAATATCCTGGGCAGCGACCCGGAGGAGTTCCCCGAGCTGCCCACCGTGGACCAGCAGAACGCCCTCACCCTGCCCCAGCCCACCCTGCGCTCCATGATCGGCCAGACCCTGTTCGCCGTCAGCGACAATGAGAGCCGCCCGGTGCACACCGGCTCCCTCTTCGACGTGGAGGGGGACAGCCTCACCGTGGTGTCGGTGGACGGCTATCGCCTGGCCCTGCGCCGGGAGAACGTGGCCGAAAAGAAGGGGGCCGACGCCTTCTCCTTTGTGGTCCCCGGCTCCGCCTTGAGCGAGGTGGAGAAGATCTGCTCCGGCGAGGAGGACGTCACCGTCATCCAGGGCGCCCGGCACATCATGTTCCAGACCGGGGACATCGTGCTGGTCTGCCGCCGGCTGGAGGGGGAGTTCCTCCCCTATAAGAGCGCCATCCCCCGGAACAACCCCATCCACGTGGAATGCAGCGCCCGGGCACTGCTGAGCAGCATCGAGCGCGTCTCCCTTATCATCAGCGAAAAGCTCAAGTCCCCCCTGCGGTGCGTCTTCGGCAGCGGCATGGTGTCCATCACCACCAAGACCGCCATCGGCGACGCCGCCGACCAGTGCCCCATCGACGGCGACGGCCAGGAGCTGGAGATCGGCTTTAACAACAAATATCTCATGGACGCCCTGAAGGCCGCCCCCGCCGAGAAGCTCCGCCTGGAGTTCACCTCCGGCGTGGCCCCCTGCGTCATCCTCCCTGCCGAGGGCGAGGAGAACTTCATCTATATGGTCCTGCCCGTGAGATTGAAGGCAAATTAAATAACGTTGAGTTAAATTTTGATTTAGCTATACAGGATGTATAGTAAATTGCGAAGGGACGCAGAGAGACAGATTGCCACGTCGCTACGCTCCTCGCAATGACAGAAACAGAAAGCCATCGTATTTTGTCATTGCGAGGAGGCCAAACGGGCCGACGCGGCAATCCGTATCCCCCGTCCACGACACCAGAAAGAGGCAGCTATGGAAACTGAACACGTTAAAATTCACACCGAATTCATCAAGCTCCAGGACCTTTTAAAGTTTGCCGGGGCAGTGGAGACGGGGGGCGACGCCAAGCTCATCATCCAGGAGGGCAGGGTGGCGGTGAACGGCGAGCCATGTACCATGCGGGGCAAGAAGATGCGTCCGGGGGACAGCGCCGTCATTGACGGCGAGACGGCCCTGGTGGTGGAATGATCGTCCGCTCCCTGACCCTGGAGGGCTTTCGCAACTACAAAGCCCTGCACGTAGACTTTCACCCCCAGGTGAACCTGATCTACGGGGACAACGCCCAGGGCAAGACCAATCTGCTGGAGGCCATCGCCTATCTGTCCTCCGCCCGGTCCCACCGGGCCCGGTATGACCGGGAGATGATCGGCATGGACCAGACCGCCGCCGACATCCGGGGGATCGTCGAGAGCCGGGGCCGCACCTTCACCGTGGAGGCCCAGCTGGCCCGGGGCCGTACCAGAAAGCTCTTCTCCAACGGGGTCCGGCTGAAAAACGCCGGGGAGCTGGCGGGGGTGCTGAACACGGTGCTGTTCTGCCCGGAGGACCTGTACCTCATCCGGGAGGGGGCCGCCGCCCGGCGGCGGTTTCTGGACAGCGCCATCTGCCAGCTCCGCCCCCGGTACGCCCAGGCCCTGGCGGAGTATGGCCGACTGTACGAGCACAAGACCCGGATACTCCGGGACTGGAACGAGCACCCATCCCTGCTGTCCGCGCTGGACGACTTTGACCTGCGCATGGCCCAGATGGGGGCCTTGCTCATCCACTATCGGGCCCACTTCGTCAAGCGGTTGCAGGAGGCGGCCCCGCCCATCCACCGGGACTTCTCCGGCGGCGGGGAGGAGCTGAGCCTGACCTATACCACCGTGTCCAACATCCCCGACCCCCTGGCCTCGCCGAAGGAGCTGCTGCCCCTGCTGCTGGACCACCAGGCCCGGCATAAACAGGCGGAGCTGGACAGCCGCCAGTGTCTCTCCGGCCCCCACAAGGACGACCTGCTGGTAGACATCAACGGCCTGTCCGCCAAGACATACGGCTCACAGGGCCAGACCCGCACCGCCGCCCTGTCCCTGAAGCTGGCTCAGCGGGAGATCTTTCAGGCGGAGACGGAGGAGTGGCCCGTGCTGCTGCTGGACGACGTGCTCTCTGAGCTGGACAGCCGCCGTCAGGCCTTTATTTTGAACCGCATCCGGGGCGGCCAGGTGTTTATCACCTGCTGCGAGGAGGAAAAATTAGAGGGGCTGGAGGGCGGAAAGGCCTTTCACGTCCAGGGCGGCAGCCTGATTTGACCGGATATAGGAGGGAGCGCCGTGTATCTGCACTTGGGCCAGTCGGTGGTGGTGCCCCACCGGGACATTCTGGGCATCTTCGACCTGGACAACGCCAGCTGGGCCTTTAAGACCCGGGAGTTTCTGGAGCGGGCCGAGGCCGAGGGCCGGGCCGTGTGGGTGTGCGACGATCTGCCCCGGTCCTTTGTGCTGGTGGGCGGCCAGGGCGAAAAGCCGACCGTATATATCTCCCAGCTGTCCTCCGCCACCCTCCTCAGCCGGGCCGAGCGCAATTCCTTTGAGTAGAATACAGAAACCCCAGGAAAGTTGAGAGCGGAGAGGAAAGAAGCAGTTTTCTTCCCCCTCCCCTCTCAACCATTCCACGAGATCATTTACCGGAGGTAGTTATGTCAGAAGAATTGAACGAATTGAATTCCACCCAGGTGGAACACGAGTATGGCGGGTCGGAGATCCAGGTGCTGGAGGGCCTGGAGGCCGTCCGCAAGCGCCCGGGCATGTATATCGGCTCCACGTCCGAGTCCGGCCTGCACCACCTGGTCTATGAGATCGTGGACAACTCCATCGACGAGGCCCTGGCCGGTTACTGCACCAACATCACCGTGACCATTAACCCGGGCAACACCATCACCGTCATCGACAATGGCCGCGGCATCCCCGTGGACATCCAGCCCCAGACGGGCAAGCCCGCCCTGGAAGTCGTCTTCACCATCCTGCACGCCGGCGGCAAGTTCGGCGGCGGGGGTTATAAGGTCTCCGGCGGCCTCCACGGCGTGGGCGCGTCGGTGGTCAACGCCCTGTCCGAGTGGCTGGAGGTCCAGGTCCACAAAAACGGGAAGATCTATGAGATGAAGTTCTCCCGGGGCAAGATCACCCAGGAAATGAAGGTGGTGGGCCAGACGGACCGCACTGGCACCACCGTCACCTTCAAGCCCGACCCGGAGATGTTCGAGACCCTGGAGTATAAATACGAGACCCTGCACACCCGTATGCGGGAGGAGGCCTTCCTGAACGCCGGTCTGCGCATCCAGACGGTGGACCTGCGCCCCGGCCAGGAGCAGGAGGACGACATGTGCTATGAGGGCGGCATCCGGGAGTTCGTCTCCTGGATCAACCGGGACAAGGACGCCCTGCACGGGGACGTGATCTACATGTCCGGCTCCCGGGAGGACTCTATGGCCGAGGTGGCCATGCAGTATAACGACGGGTACAGCGAGATGATGGTCTCCTTTGCCAACAACGTCCACACCCCCGAGGGCGGCATGCACGAGGAGGGCTTTAAGCGGGCCCTGACCAACGTGCTCAACGCCTATGGCCGGAAGATCAAGCTGCTCAAGGACGACGAGAAGGTCTCCGGCGAGGACTGCCGGGAGGGCCTGACCGTGGTCATCTCCGTCAAGCTCACCGAGGCCCAGTTCGAGGGCCAGACCAAGGCCAAGCTGGGCAACAGCGAGATGCGGGCCCTGGTCAATGCCATCGTCAGCGAGAAGCTGGAGACCTATCTGGAGGAGAACCCCGCCGTGGGCCGCACCATCCTGGACAAGGCCCTCACCGCTAACCGGGCCCGGGAGGCCGCCCGGAAGGCCCGGGAGTCCATCCGCCGCAAGACCGCCCTGGGCGGCGCGGCCATGCCCGACAAGCTGCGGGACTGCAACGAGAATAACCCCGAGCTCACCGAGCTCTACATCGTCGAGGGCGACTCCGCCGGCGGCTCGGCCACCCAGGGCCGTGACTCCCGCTTCCAGGCCATCCTCCCCCTGTGGGGCAAGATGCTCAACGTGGAGAAGGCCCGGGCAGACAAAGTTTATGGCAACGACAAGCTCCAGCCCGTGATCACCGCCCTGGGCGCGGGCATCGGCGAGGAGTTTGACCTGGCCAAGCTGCGCTATCACAAGGTGGTCATCATGGCCGATGCCGACGTGGACGGCGCCCACATCCGCACCTTGCTGCTCACCTTCTTCTTCCGCTTCATGCGGCCTTTGATCGAGGAGGGCTATGTCTATTCCGCCGTGCCCCCCCTCTATAAGCTGACCCGGGGCAAGACCACCCGGGTGGCCTTCTCCGACGAGGAGCGGGACCAGATCTCCGCCGAGATGCGGGGCGGCAACCCCAACGTGAAGATCGACATCAGCCGCTTTAAGGGCCTGGGCGAGATGAACCCCCACGAGCTGTGGGAGACCACCATGGACCCGGAAAAGCGCACCCTGCGCCGCATCGAACTCACCGACGCCGTAGCCGCCGACGCCACCTTCAACGTCCTGATGGGCGAAAAAGTGGAGCCGAGAAAAGAGTTCATCGAGCGGAACGCGAAGTATGCGGTGAATTTGGATTATTAAGAGAAGCGCTCATCGACGAGAATAAGGAGACAACCAAAGATGTCTAAAAAACCCCAATACGACCCCGAGGAGATCCGGTATCCCCAGCAGAAGATCGTCACCTCTCCTCTGGTCCCTGAGATGGAGAAATCCTATATCGAATATGCCATGTCCGTCATCGTGGGCCGGGCCCTGCCCGACGTGCGGGACGGCCTGAAGCCCGTCCACCGGCGCATTCTTTACGCCATGTACGAGGACAACCTGACCTCGGACAAGCCCTTTAAGAAGTCGGCCACCTGCGTGGGCGACGTGCTGGGCCGGTATCACCCCCACGGCGACGCGTCGGTGTACGACGCCCTGGTCCGTCTGGCCCAGGACTTCTCCATGCGCTACATGCTGGTGGACGGCCACGGCAACTTCGGCTCCGTGGATGGCGACCCCCCGGCCGCCTATCGTTACACCGAGGCCCGGCTGAGCAAGATCTCCGACGAGATGCTCCGGGACATCGAAAAGGACACGGTGGACTGGGACCCCAACTTTGACGAGAGCCGCAAGGAGCCACGGGTGCTGCCCGCCCGCTTCCCCAACCTGCTGGTAAACGGCTCTTCCGGCATCGCCGTGGGCATGGCCACCAACATCCCGCCCCACAACCTGCGGGAGGTCATCAACGCCACCATCTGCGTGCTGGACGACCCGGAGTGTACCCTGGCCGACCTGATGGAGCACGTGAAGGGCCCCGACTTCCCCACTAAGGGGATCATCATGGGCCGCAGCGGCATCCGGGCCGCCTATGCCACCGGCCGTGGCCGCCTGATGGTCCGCGCCCGGCACGAGTTTGAGGAGTTCGGCAAGGACCGCACCCGCATCGTCATCACCGAGATCCCCTATCAGGTGAACAAGCGCCAGCTCATCAAGAACATGGCCGACCAGGTGGAGGACAAGCGGCTGGAGGGCATCTCCGACATCCGGGACGAGTCTGACCGGAACGGCATGCGCATCGTCATCGAGCTCAAGCGTGACGCTAACCCCCAGGTGGTGCTCAACCGCCTGTTCGCCCAGACCCAGCTTCAGACCACCTTCGCCATCAATATGCTGGCCCTGGTGGAGGTGGACGGCAAGCTCCAGCCCCGCATCCTGTCCCTGCGGCACATTCTGGACCAGTATATCGCCTATCAGGAGCAGGTCATCATCCGCCGCACCAAATATGACCTGCGCAAGGCCCAGGAGCGGGCCCACCTGCTGGAGGGTCTGCTGGTGGCCCAGGACAACATCGACGAGGTCATCCACATCATCCGCTCCGCCTATGATGACGCCAAGCAGCGCCTGATGGACCGCTTCGGCCTGGACGACGTGCAGGCCCAGGCCATCCTGGACATGCGCCTGAAGGCCCTTCAGGGTCTGGACCGGGAGAAGCTCCAGAGCGAGTATGACGAGCTGGAGAAGCGCATCGCCTATTTCCAGCGCCTGCTGGCCGACGAGGCCATGCTCCGGGGCGTTTTGAAGGACGAGCTCATCGCCATCCGGGACAAGTATGGCGATGACCGGGTCACCGAGATCCAGGACGTGGAGGACGAACTGGACATCGAGGACCTGATCGAGGAGGAGCAGTGCGTGTTCACCCTGACCCAGGCGGGCTATATCAAGCGCACCCCCGTCAGCGAGTATGCCGCCCAGTCCAAGGGCGGCCAGGGCCGCAAGGGCATCACCACCCGGGAGGAGGACTATGTGGTGGACGTGTTCACCGCCTCCACCCACGACTATCTGCTCTTCTTCACCGACACGGGCAAGGTCTATCGCAAGAAGGGCTATCAGATCCCCGAGAGCGGCAAGGCCGCCAAGGGCACCAACATCGTGAACATCCTCCAGGTGGAGCCGGGGGAGCGGGTCCAGACCATGATCCACTTCCGGGACTTTACCGAGGAGGAGCTGTATCTGTTCATGGTCACCCGCCGGGGCACGGTGAAGCGCCTGGCGGTGTCTGCCCTGAAGAACATCCGGGCCAGCGGCATCCGGGCCCTGCGCCTGGACGAGGGGGACGCCCTCATCTCCGTGCTGGAGACCGACGGCGGCCAGGACGTGCTCATCGCCACCCACGACGGCCAGGCCATCCGCTTCCCCGAGGATAAGGTCCGGGCCATGGGCCGGGACGCCGTGGGCGTCCGGGGCATCCAGCTGCGGGACGGCGACTATGTGGTGGGCGCCGGTGTGGTCCAGCCGGGCCGCGCTGTGCTGGCCATCACCGAAAAGGGCTTTGGCAAGCGCACCGACCTGGAGGAGTATCGCATCACCAACCGGGGCGGTCTGGGCATCCGCAACTATATGGTCACCGACAAGACCGGCCCCGTTGTGGGCATCAAGGTGGTGGACGGCACCGAGGACCTGCTGCTGGTCACCCAGGCGGGCATCCTCATCCGCACCCACGTAGACGCCATCCGCATGGCGGGCCGCGCCACCCAGGGCGTGATCGTCATGCGCTTTAAGGAGGAGGGCGATCAGGTGATCGCCATGGCCCTGGCTGACCGGGAGGAGGACACTACCCCCGCCCCGGAGCAGGCCGCCGCTGAAGAGGAGTAAATTATGAGCCTTTCTTCCTTTGGAGACAATGGCCGAAACGGGGGAAAGAAACAACTCTCCCCCAACATGATCCTGCTGCTGGTGGGCATCTTTGTCATCCTGCCCATGTCCGGCCTGTTCGGCCTGCTGTGGACCGCCGTCGCCGCCGTGCTGCTGGTAAAGCAGGCGAAAAAAGAGGGGGCCGACGGAGACAAGCGCTCCGCCCCCCTGTCCCCCCGGCGAACGGAGACAAAAGGCCCCGCCCCGTTCGTATCCAAAGTCACCAAGCACACCTATCAGAGCATCCCCAAGCCCGCCCCCCGCAAGCAGGAGCAGCATGACCACATCCAGTCCACCTGCCTGGGCCAGGTAGGCCGCCTGGAACAGCTGGAGACCCTGAGAAAAGCCGGACTCTATACCAACGAGGAGTATCGGCAGAAGAAGGAAGAGATCTTGAGGGGGAAGTGAGGGGCACGCGGGCGGCCAAAGGCCGCCCCTACGAAATGCCACCGACATTTGGCGTAGGGGCGGCTATTAGCCGCCCGGGGTAGAATTGCCGGTCATCGACGGGCCGACACGGAGGTCGGCCCCTACGGCGAGTTACGATGGCTTTTGTAGGGGCGGACCTCTGTGTCCGCCCACCGTTGGCGCACGGGTATCGCGGGCGGATGATATCCGCCCCTACACCGGGCCGTCGATACTCCCACCACGCACCAGGAGAACACCAACATGAAAACTGTCACCATCTACACCGACGGGGCCTGTTCGGGCAACCCGGGGCCTGGGGGGTGGGGGGCCATTCTGATGTACGGCCCCCACACCAAGGAGCTGTCCGGGGGCGAGGCCCAGACCACCAACAACCGCATGGAGCTCACCGGGGTGATCTCCGCCCTGGCCCTTTTGAAGGAGCCCTGCCGGGTGGAGCTGTACTCCGACTCTAAATACGTCATCGACGGCCTGGGCAAGGGCTGGGCCAAGGGATGGCGGGCCAGGGGCTGGGTGAAGAGCGACAAAAAGCCCGCTCTGAACCCCGACCTGTGGGGCCGCCTGCTGGACCTGTGTGAGGAGCACGACGTACACCTCCACTGGGTGAAGGGCCACGCGGAGAACCAGTACAACAACCGCTGCGACCAGCTGGCCGTGGCACAGAGCCAGAAATATAAATAAGACCGGGCGCGGAAAAGCGAGCATTTTCCGCGCCCTTTTTCAAAAATCAAGGAGGAAACCCCCATGAACGAATTCAAAGGCAGCCAGGACTATGTGGCCTCGGAGGAGCTGATGCGCTCGGTGAACATCGCCATGGTGCTGCAAAAGCCCCTGCTCATCAAGGGCGAGCCGGGCACCGGCAAGACCATGCTGGCCGAGGCCATCGCCGCCGCCCTGAACAAAAAGCTGCTCATCTGGAACATCAAGTCCACCACCAAGGCCCAGGACGGCCTCTATGTCTATGACGTGGTGCAGCGGCTCTATGACAGCCAGTTCGGCGGCCAGGGCGTGGACAACATCGAAAAATATGTGAAGCTGGGCAAGCTGGGCGAGGCCTTCACCGCCGACGAGCAGGTGATCCTCCTCATCGACGAGATCGACAAGGCCGATCTGGAGTTCCCCAACGACCTGCTGTGGGAGCTGGACCGCATGGAGTTCCACATCCCGGAGACGGGCCGCACCGTCACCGCCAGGCACCGCCCGGTGGTCATCATCACCTCCAATGCGGAGAAGGAGCTGCCCGACGCCTTCCTGCGCCGGTGCGTCTTCCACTATATCGAGTTCCCGGACAAGGAGCTGATGGCCCAGATCGTCCGGGTCCACTTCCCCGACCTGGACGACAAGCTACTCACCCAGGTGCTGGAGGCCTTCTATAAAATTCGCCAGCTGCCCCAGATCAAGAAAAAGCCCTCCACCAGCGAGATCATCGACTGGATCCAGGCCCTGGTCCACGGGGGCGTGGACCCCCGCCGGGTGGTGAAGGAGGTGCCCTATCTGGGCGTGCTGCTGAAGAAGAACGAGGACATGGACGCCCTGCGGCGCAACTGGCGGTGAGCCTATGTTCGAGGATTTTCTCTATCTCCTCCGGGCCAGCGGCCTGAACGTTTCACTGACGGAGTGGATGTCCCTGATGGAGGCCCTGGACAAGGGGCTGCACGGGTCCAGCTTCACCGGCTTTTACTATCTGTGCCGCTGTCTGCTGGTGAAGAGCGAGGCGGACTTTGACCGGTTTGACCGGGTGTTTCTGGAGTATTTCCGGGACGTGCCCTTCCAGCAGGAGGTGTCCCAGGAGCTGATGGACTGGCTAAACCGGCCCGACGTGCTGAATGACTACGCCAACTGGGACGAGGAGCAGGCCCTGAAGAACATGGGCCTGTCCGAAGAAGAGATCGAGCGGATGCTGAAGGAGCGGATGCAGGAGCAGAACGAGGAGCACAACGGGGGCAATTACTGGGTGGGCACCCACGGCATGTCCACCTTCGGCAACTCCGGCCTGTCCCCCAAGGGCATCCGGGTGGGGGGACAGTCCATGTACCACCGGGCCTTTCGGGTGGCGGGGGAGCGGAAATTTAGGGACTTCCGCCGGGACAATACCCTGGACCCCCGCCAGTTCCAGGTGGCCCTCCGCCGCCTGCGGCAGTTCTCCGGCCTGGTGGACCTGCCCCCTACCGAATTCGACGTGGACAACACCATCAAGGACACCGCCGACCAGGGCGGCGTGCTCCAGGTGCGCTATAAGCGCCCCCGGGAGAACACGGTGAAGGTGCTGCTGCTCATGGACTCCGGCGGCTCCATGGACTACTACAGCCAGCTGTGCTCCTCCCTGTTCCAGGCGGTGAGCAAGTCGGGGCACTTCAAAGATCTGAAAGTGTTCTACTTCCACAACTGCGTCTATGGGCGACTATATAAGGACCCCATGCTCTGGACCCGGGAGTCGGTGCTGACAGATTGGGTGCTGTCCAACCTGCCCGGGGACTGGAAGGTCATCTTTGTGGGGGACGCCCAGATGGCCCCCTACGAGCTGCTGGGGGGCTATTATGGCCGGAACAACACCGGCGACGGCCCCCAGTGCGGGCTGGACTGGCTCAAGCGCTTCAAGGCCCGCTACACCAACGTGGTCTGGCTCAACCCCAGCGAGCGCCCCGTGTGGGGCGACTACTGGACCCAGACCTACGACGCCATCGCCCGGGTCTTCCCCATGTTCCCCCTCACCGTGGAGGGCTTGGAGGAGGCCATGAAGAAACTGCTGGCGAGGTGAGAGACCCGAAAAGCCTTCCCCCAGGGGAAAGCAAACAGAAACCCCCGCTGGAAATGCGAATTTCCAGCGGGGGTCGTGTTATTTCTGAACTTTTTGCTTAGTAAGCCAGCTTCTCCTCCAGCCAGCTCTTCAGCTGGTCGATGGGGACGCGGACCTGCTCCATGGTGTCGCGGTCGCGGATGGTGACGGCGTTGTCGGCGGGGGTCTTGTCGTCGCCCACGGTCTCGAAGTCCACGGTGATGCAGTAGGGGGTGCCGATCTCGTCCTGGCGGCGATAGCGCTTGCCGATGGAGCCGGCGTCGTCATAGTCCACCATGAAGTACTTGGACAGCATCTCCTGGACCTCGCGGCCCTTCTCGCCCAGCTTCTTGCTCAGGGGCAGCACGGCGCACTTATAGGGGGCCAGGGCGGGGTGCAGGCGCAGCACGGTGCGCACGTCGTTCTTGGCCGCGTCCACGACCTCCTCGTCATAGGCGTCCACCAGGAAGGCCAGGGTCACGCGGTCAGCGCCCAGGGAGGGCTCGATGACATAGGGGATATAGTGCTCGTTGGCCTCCTGATCGAAATAGGACATGTCCTTGCCAGAGGTCTTCTGGTGGGCGGTCAGGTCAAAGTTGGTCCGGCTGGCCACGCCCCACAGCTCGCCCCAGCCGAAGGGGAAGACGAACTCGAAGTCGGTGGTGGCGTTGGAATAGTGGCTGAGCTCCTCGGGGTCGTGGTCCCGCAGGCGCAGGTTCTCGTCCTTCATGTTCAGGTCCAGCAGCCACTGGTGGCAGAACTGCTTCCAGTAGGCGAACCACTCAAGCTCCGTGCCGGGCTTGCAGAAGAACTCCAGCTCCATCTGCTCGAATTCACGGGTGCGGAAGGTGAAGTTGCCCGGGGTGATCTCGTTGCGGAAGGACTTGCCCACCTGGCACACGCCGAAGGGCAGCTTGCGCCGGGTGGTGCGCTGCACGTTCTGGAAGTTGACGAAGATGCCCTGGGCGGTCTCGGGACGGAGGTACACGGTGTTCTTGGCATCCTCGGTCACGCCCTGGAAGGTCTTGAACATCAGGTTGAACTGGCGGATGTCGGTCCAGTTGAACTTGCCGCAGGAGGGGCAGACGATCTGGTGCTCGTCGATGAACTCCTTCATCTGGGTCTGGCTCATGGCGTCCACGCTGTGGCCCAGCTCGAACTTGTTCTCCTGGCACCAGTCCTCGATGACCTTGTCGGCGCGGAAGCGCTCCTTGCACTCCTTGCAGTCCATCAGGGGGTCGGAGAAGCCGCCCACGTGGCCGGAGGCCACCCACACCTGGGGATTCATCAGGATGGCGGCGTCCAGACCCACGTTATAGGGGTTCTCCTGGACGAACTTCTTCCACCAGGCCTTCTTCACGTTGTTCTTCAGCTCCACGCCCAGGGGGCCGTAGTCCCAGGTGTTGGCCAGGCCGCCGTAGATCTCGCTGCCGGAGAAGATGAAGCCGCGGCCCTTACACAGGGCGACGATCTTTTCCATGGTCTTTTCGGTGTTCTTCATGGGGATCAAACTCCTTCTGTCTTGATTTTGTTGTGACTCAGGGCAGAAAAAAACGCCCCGAGCCCAGGTAAGGCTCAGGGCGAACATAAACAATGTCCGTGGTTCCACCTGAATTCGCGCCTGGCTGGCGCGCACTCTCCTCCCGGTAACGGCGGGGACCGGCGGGCCATTTCCTGCCCGCGCTCCAGAAGTGCCTTCCCGCCGCGCCATCGAAGGGCTTTCACCGTCCGCCCTCTCTCTGCGTCCCGGACGCGGGGTACTGTTCTCTGTCGTTGCTGTTACCGGACATTTTATTACAGAACCGGGCCGGTGTCAAGGGGCGGACAGATGATTATAAAGAAGACAAAGGCAAAAGCCTTCCCCCTGGGAGGGGGAAGGCTTCAAGCCGTAAATGCCCGCCCCCGCACTTGTGTTTTTTCGGGTGCCATGATAAAATGATTACTTAACTTATAAGACAATTAATTAACTCAAAGATTAACTCAAATGAACACGAAGAAAGCGCCGGAACGGAGGACAATACTTTATGGAACGAAAGACCACCCAGATCTCCCAGGCGGAGGTGGAGCGCCAGCTGGCCCTGTGCGACGACATCTGCCGGGTGACCCAGCAGTGGGGGGACAAGCCCCTGGCCCTGGTGGACACCTATGGCTGCCAGCAGAACGAGGCCGATTCAGAGCGCATCCGGGGCTATCTGGAGCGGATGGGCTTTGGCTTTACCGACGACGCCGAGCAGGCCCGCATCATCGTCATCAACACCTGCGCCATCCGGGAGCACGCCGAACAGCGGGTGTTCGGCAACGTGGGCGCCCTGGTCCACACCAAGCGCCGCCACCCGGAGCAGCTCATCTGCCTGTGCGGCTGCATGGTGCAGGAGAAGCACGTGGCGGAGAAGATCCGCCAGTCCTATCGCCACGTGGACCTGGTCTTCGGCCCCCAGGCCCTTTGGAAGTTCCCGGAGATGGTCCACACCCTGCTTACCCAGCGGGGCCGCATCTTCTCTGTGGCCGACGAGGCCGGTTCCATTGCCGAGGGCATCCCCACCGTCCGCCAGGACGGCATCAAGGCCTGGGTGTCCATCATGTATGGCTGCAACAACTTCTGCACCTATTGCATCGTGCCCTATGTCCGGGGCCGGGAGCGCTCCCGGGCGCCGGAGGACATCCTGAACGAGGTGCGGGGCCTGGTAGAGCAGGGCTATAAAGACATCACCCTGCTGGGTCAGAACGTGAACTCCTATGGCAAGGACCTGCCCGAGCCCATGGACTTCTCTGACCTGCTGTCCGCTGTCAACGACATTCCGGGAGATTTTCTCATCCGATTCATGACCTCTCACCCCAAGGACGCCACCCACAAGCTGTTTGAGACCATGGCCCGGTGCGAGAAAGTGGCCCCCGTCCTCCACCTGCCCTTCCAGGCGGGGAACGACCGCATCCTGAAGGTGATGAACCGCCGCCACACCCGGGAGCAGTATCTGGACAAGATCCGGGACCTGAAGAGCCTGATCCCCGACATCGTCCTCACCTCTGACATTATCGTGGGCTTCCCCGGGGAGACCACGGAAGAGTTTGAAGACACCCTGAAGGTGCTGGAGGAGGTGCGCTTCGACGCCCTGTTCACCTTCATCTACTCCCCCCGGGTGGGCACCCCCGCCGCCAGCATGGACGACCCCATGTCCCGGGAGGAGAAGCTGGCCAACTTCAACTGCCTCACCGCCCTGCAGGACGCCATTTCCGAGGAAAAGCACGCCGCCTATATCGGAAAGACGGTGCGCTGCCTGGTGGACGGCCTTAGCGACGACAGCCGCTATGATCTCACCGCCCGTACCCCCGGCAACCGCCTGGTCCGGGTGGTGGGCGACAAGTCCGCCATGGGACAGTTCAAAGACGTAAAGATCACCGGGGCCAACAAATGGTCCCTGTTCGGGGAGCTGGTATAAAAGAGCGCAGTAAAAGCCTTCCCCCTGGGAGGGGGAAGGCTTTTGACCCTGTCCAAAACTCCTACCTCATCCCTCCTAACTCCTAACTCACAGAAAGCCGGTGTACTATGGCAGAGATCACCCCCATGATGCAGCAATATCTGGACATCAAGGCCCAGAACCCCGATTCTATCCTGTTTTTCCGCCTGGGGGATTTTTATGAGATGTTCAACGAGGATGCCAAGCTGGTGTCCAAGGAGCTGGACCTGACCCTGACCACCCGGGACCGGAACAAGCCCCCGGAGGAGCGCACCCCCATGTGCGGCGTGCCCTATCACTCCTGCGAGGGCTATATCGCCCGACTCATCGCCAAGGGCTATAAAGTGGCCATCTGCGAGCAGACGGAGGACCCGGCCCTGGCCAAGGGCCTGGTGGACCGGGACATCATCCGGGTGGTCACCCCGGGGACGGTCATCTCCTCCTCCATGCTGGAGGACAGCAAAAATAACTATCTCTGCGCCGTCTACGCCGACTCGGCCCGGTATGGCCTGTGCCTGTGCGACCTGTCCACCGGCGAGGTGTATGCCACCGCCTTCCCCGCCGGGGGGGAGAACTTGGACCACCTGAAAAACGAGCTGGCCCGGTTCCACCCGGCGGAGGCCCTGCTGTCTGCGGGAGCCTGGGAGGTGGACGGCCTGCGGGACTTTTTGAAGGAGCGGCTGGACTGCCCCTGTGAAAACGGGGGCGAGGGCCGGTTCCGCCCCGACGTGGCCCGGGCCCTGGCGGAGAAGCAGTTCCAGTCTGGATTAGACGGCCTGGGAGCGGGAGAGGAGGCCGCCGTGCAGGCGGCGGGAGCGCTGCTCTCTTACCTGTACGAGACCCAGAAGACCGACCTTGGCCACATCTCCCACTTTACCTACTACACCACGGGGCAGTTCATGGAGCTGGATCTCACCGCCCGGCAGACCCTGGAGCTGACCGCGACGATGCGGGGCAAGGAGAAAAAGGGCAGCCTGCTGTGGGTGCTGGACAAGACCCGCACGGCCATGGGCGGGCGGCTGATCCGGGGCTGGCTGGAGCGGCCCCTTCTGTCCCCCGTCCAGATCTCCCGGCGGCAGCAGGCGGTGGGCGATTTAGTGGAGAACAGCATCACCCGCCAGGAGCTGTCCGCCGCCCTGCGGGAGGTGACGGATCTGGAGCGGCTCATTGGCCGGGTGGTCTATGGCTCCGCCGGGGGCCGGGACCTGGCCGCCCTGAATACCGGCCTGGGCAAGCTGCCCCACATCCGGGAGCTGCTCGCCCCCTGCCCCTCCGCCCTGCTCCAATCTTTGGGGCAGCAGCTGGACGACCTGCCCCAGCTGCGGGACCTGCTGACCCGTGCCCTGGTGGACGAGCCACCCTTCTCCGTGCGGGAGGGCGGCTTCATCCGGGACGGCTTTGACGGCGAGGTGGACCGGCAGAGGAATATTCTCAACCACTCCGCCGAGCTGCTGGCCCAGCTGGAGACGGACACCAAAGAGCAGACCGGCATCAAAAACATGAAGATCAAGTCCAACAAAGTGTTTGGATACTACATCGAGGTGGCCAAGTCCCAGATCGACCTGGTTCCCGACAGCTGGACCCGGAAGCAGACCACGGTGAACGCCGAGCGGTATATCTCCCAGGAGCTGAAGGAGCTGGAGCACGCCATTATGTCCGCCCAGGACACGGTGACCGCGTTGGAGTATCAGCTGTTCTGCCAGCTGAAGGACCAGGTGTGCCAGCAGGTGGCGGCCATCCAGGCCTCCGCCGGGGCGGTGGCCCAGGTGGACGTGCTGAACTCCTTTGCCGCGGTGGCGGCGGACAACCGCTATTGTATGCCCCAGGTGGACGACTCCGACGCCCTGACCATCACCCAGGGGCGGCACCCGGTGGTGGAGAAAGTCCTGAAAGGGGTCCCCTTCGTCCCCAACGACACCCACATGGACCGGGGGGAGGACCGGTGCGCCATCATCACCGGCCCCAACATGGCGGGCAAGTCCACCTATATGCGCCAGGTGGCCCTCATTGTCCTGATGGCGCAGATGGGCTCCTTCGTCCCCGCCCAGTCGGCCCACATCGGCGTGGTGGACCGGGTGTTCACCCGCATCGGGGCCAGCGACGACCTGGCGGCGGGCCAGTCCACCTTCATGGTGGAGATGACCGAGGTGGCCGCCCTGCTGAAAAGCGCTACCCGCCGCTCCCTGCTCATCCTGGATGAGATCGGCCGGGGCACCAGCACCTACGACGGCATGTCCATCGCCCGGGCGGTGCTGGAATACTGCGCCGACCCCAAGCGCCTGGGGGCCAAGACCCTGTTTGCCACCCACTACCACGAACTGACCGTGCTGGAGGGCCGCATCCCCGGGGTGAAGAACTATCACATCGCTGCCAAGAAGAAGGGGGCGGACGTGATCTTCCTGCGGAAAATTCTACGGGGGGGCGCGGACCAGAGCTATGGCATCGAGGTGGCCCGCCTGGCCGGGGTGCCCGAGGGGGTCATCCGCCGGGCCAGAGAGATCCTGACCGAGCTGGAGGGCGGCCAGGGGGTCCATCCCCAGCCCGCCCAGGCACCGGAGGACGACCAGTTCTCCATGGCCGACCTGGGCAGCCGGGCGGTATTGGACCGCCTGGAGCAGACCGACGTGAACGCCCTCTCCCCCATCCAGGCATTGAATCTGTTGGACGAATTGAAGCGGATGCTGGAGGGGTGAACCACCGTTGGTGCGGCGGTCATCGAACGGGCGGACACAGTACCCGCAAGGGGTATGCCGCATCCGTAAGGCTCCTTCGTCGCCAACGGCTGCGCAAAGGTCCGCCCCTACAAGAGCTATCGTGACACGCCGTAGGGGCCGACCTCCGCGTCGGCCCGCCGACAACGGATGCACCCCGCAAACGCAGCATTTTTCAAAATGAACAGAATAAATCGATCCACAAAATACAAAACGTATTCAAAATCCAACCAAAAAGGAGCCGTTTATCATGCATCATGGAGAACTGATTTTGCGCCAGCCCCGAAAGGACGAGCTGTATTGGATCTGCACCTTTGCCCTGTGTCTCATCCCCTGGAGCCTCTCCCGGCCCTATCTGGGCCAGGAGGGCATGACCGCCGGAATTCTGGCCACCTTGGCGGTACTGGCGGCGGTGCGGGTGACCCTGCTGAAAAACTGGAACATCCGCCGGGTGGCCTGGACCCTGGACGACAACGCCCTGAAGCTGGACGACCAGACCATCCTGGTCGCTGACATCCAGTCCTCCTTCCTGCGGCAGCACAGCATGACCCGGGGCGTTTGGACCCTGACCATCTGGACCAAGACCCCCCAGCGGCTGGCGGGGGTGGCCATCGGCCCCCAGCGCCAGGCGTCCATCTATAGCCTGCGGCAGCTGTCCGCCGCCCTGGACCAGGTCCGGGGCGTGGAGCCCCAGGTGTAAGAGAAGGGGTACATCATGCCTGAGATCGCAGTATTAGACCCGCATGTTGCCGATTTAATCGCCGCCGGCGAGGTGGTGGAGCGGCCCGCCAGCGCCGCCAAAGAGCTGATCGAAAACGCGGTGGACGCCGGAGCCTCCATCGTCACGGTGGAGATCGCCCACGGGGGCATGACCTTCCTCCGGGTGACGGACGACGGCAGCGGCATCCCCGCCGGACAGCTGAAGACCGCCTTTCTCCGCCACGCCACCAGCAAGCTCCACTCCGCCCGGGATTTAGAGGCCATCGGCACCCTGGGCTTTCGGGGCGAGGCTCTGGCCGCCATATGTGCCGTGTCCCGCATGGAGGTGCTCACCTGCACCGCCGACGCCCCCCTGGGGGCATCCCTGACGGTGGAGGGGGGCGTGCCCGGCCAGGTGGAGGAGGCGGGCTGTCCCCAGGGCACCACCATGGTGGTGCGGGACCTGTTCTATAACACCCCCGCCCGACAGAAGTTTTTGAAAAAGGACGCCGCCGAGGGGGCCGCCGTATTCGCCGTGGTGCAGAAGGCAGCCCTGTCCCACCCGGAGGTCTCCTTCCACTTCATCCGGGACGGCAAGCAGGAGCTGATGACCCCCGGGGACGGACAATTAAAGTCCGCCGTCTATGCCGTGCTGGGCCGGGAGCTGGCCTTAGGCTTCCGCCCGGTGCAGTCCGCCGGGGAGGACATGTCGGTCACCGGCTTTGTGTCCATGCCCGCCTGCTGCCGGGCCAGCCGGAACTGGCAGTTCTTCTTCGTCAATGGCCGCCCGGTGAAAAGCCCCCTGATGACCGCCGCAGTAGAGCAGGCCTATCAGAACCAGAAGATGGTGGGCAAGTTCCCCGGCTGCGTCCTCCATCTGGACATCCGCCGCAGCGCCGTGGACGTGAACGTCCACCCCGCCAAGAGCGAGGTGAAGTTCGGCAGCGAGCGGCAGGTGTTCTCAGCCGTGTATCACGCCGTCCTGTCCGCCCTGGAGGCGGACCGCTCCCGGCCCCAGGTGGAGCTGAAGCCCAAGCCCATCCCCGGGGTGCGGTCTCTGGACCAGGTGACGGAGCACCAGATGACCATCACCCCCCGCCCAGCCGCCGCGCAAAAGCCAGTAGGGGCCGCCGATCTGAAAAACGCAGGGGCCGCTGTCCCCAGCGGCCCGTCTCAACCCCCGCGCCCGGCGATCCCCACGAGACCGGCCACGTCCCCCGTCAACCTGCGGGTCCAGGACAGCACCTATCGCCCCTTGACCCGGGTTTCCCCCGTTTCACCCGTGGCTGTGGAGAAAAAACCGGAGATCTCTGCCCCCACCCCCGTCTCCCCCGCCCAACCGGCGGCTTTTGCCACGGAAGAGAAGCCCCATGTGGAAAACCTAGAGCCGAAAGAACCCGAAAGACCTGTAGGGGCCGCTGTCCCCAGCGGCCCGTCGCCCGAACCCGAGCAGCCCCAGACCCCCGAAGACCTCCCCTGGCGCATGGTGGGCGAGGTGCTGCACACCTACATCGTGGTGGAGCAGGGGGACCGGGTGTTCTTCATCGACAAGCACGCCGCCCACGAGCGGATGAACTTTGACCGCATGAAGGCCCAGGGCTATGACCCCATGGCCCAGACCCTCCTCTCCCCCGTCCTGTGCCGCCTGCCCGCCGAGGAGCAGGAGGTGCTGCTGTCCCACCAGGAATTGCTGGGGCAGTTCGGCTTTGACGTGGACCAGCTGGGGGACGCCCTGGCGGTGCGCCAGGCCCCCTTCGACGTGGACACCGGGGACATCGAGACCACTTTGTCTGAGCTGGCCCAAAAGCTGCTGACCACCGGGGACGCCGACCCCGCCGCCGCACGGGACGAGCTGCTGCACACCATGGCCTGCAAGGCCGCCATCAAGGGCGGCTGGAAGACCAGCGACCAGGAGCTGGAGCGGGTGGCCCGGGCCGTCATGTCCGGCCAGGTGAAATATTGCCCCCACGGCAGACCGGTGGCCATTGAGTTGACGCAAAAGGAGTTGGAGAAGCAGTTTAAGCGCATCTAAAAAGCCTTCCCCACCCAGGGGGAAGGCTTAAAACGAAGATCAGTTCCCACCAAAAGGAGGTCCATATGAGCAGCTACATCGACTGGAACCTGTTTCTTGCGGGATATCAGAAGAGCCGGGGCGGCAGCTTTTTCAGCTGCGGCCGGGAGCGGCTGAACCAGTGCGACAGCCAGCTGGTGCTGCCCGACGGGGAGGAGCCGCCCCTGTTGATCCTCCTCCAGCGGTGCGCCGAGGGGCGCAGCAGCTGGAACAGTCTGATCGCCCGGACCACCATTCCTCTGGACGGCAGCTACTCCCTGCACATCCGCCGGAAGGACCTGACCGGGGCGGGCTTTCAGACCCTGATGAGTCTGGCGGGAGAGCGCCGGGACTATGGCGACCCCGCAGCGTTAAAAGGCCGGGTAGTGACCACCGAAGACCGGGATTTCACCAAGCTGGTGCTGGGGGATCTGGAGCTGCGACGTGCCCTCACCGCCCGCCCGGGCGACTCCCTGCGGGTGTCCCCCGGTCCCCTGAACGACGGAAACCACACCGTGGAGGTGTGCTGCGAGAACTTCGACGGCACCCTCACCCAGCGCTCCCCCTGGCTCACCGACCACATGGCCGCCCTCACCGACGACTGCTTTTTCAAGGACGACGGGGAGAAGTCCGCCCTGCAAAAGGCCGCCCAAGAGGATTTCGACCGGCAGATGGACGGCTTTTTGGCGTTTTTGAGGGCCGCGAGGGACGCGGTGAAGAGATGGCCGGTGAAGAAGTAGAGGTGGCTTGGTAAAAGCCTTCCCCACCCAGGGGGGAAGGTGCCCTGGAGGGGCGGATGAGGGGGACCTGCGGGGGTGCATCCGTTGTCGACGGGCGGACACGGAGGTCCGCCCCTACGGCGTGTCACGATGGCTCTTGTAGGGGCCGACCTTTGCGCAGCCGTTGGCGACGAAGGAGCCTTACGGATGCGGCATACCCCTTGCGGGTACTGTGTCGGCCCGCGATGACCACCGCACCCACGATCCCCACCCGCATCCGTCATGGCTGCGCCATGCCACCTTCCCCCAGGTGAAGGCTAACTCCTACATCCTATCTCATCACTCCTAACTCAAAGAAGGTGAATCCTATGCCCCCTAAAATTTTAGTCATCTGCGGGCCCACGGCCTCGGGGAAGACGGCCCTGGCGGTGGAGCTGGCCCTGCGGCACCATGGCGAGGTGGTGTCGGCGGACTCCATGCAGATTTACCGCCGCATGGACATCGGCACCGCCAAGCCCACCCAAGCGGAGATGCGTGGCGTGCCCCACCACATGCTGGACGTGGCCGACCCGGAGGAGGATTTCTCCGTGGCCCGGTATGTGGATATGGCCGCCAAGTGCGTGGACGACATCCTGTCCCGGGGCAGGCTGCCCATTCTGGCCGGGGGCACGGGGCTGTATATCGATTCGCTGCTCTCGGGCCGGACCTTCGCGCCCTTTCAACCGGACAGCCCCCTGCGGGGGGAGCTGGAGGAGCAGCTGCGCCGGGAGGGCGGGGCCGCCATGCTCGCCCGCCTGGCCCAGGTGGACCCGGACAGCGCCGCCCGCCTCCACCCCAACGACGAAAAGCGCATTATCCGGGCCCTGGAGGTGTATCAGTCCACGGGCAAGACCATCACCCAGCACAATCTGGAGACCCGGGCCATCCCGCCCCGGTACGATGCCCTGACCCTGGCCCTGGCCTTTGAACAGCGGGAGGACATGTGGAGCCGCATCGACCGCCGGGTGGACCAGATGATGGACCAGGGTCTGGTGGCGGAGGTGCAGGGCCTTTTAGACTCCGGCGTGCCCGCCAAGTGTACCGCCATGCAGGCCATCGGCTATAAGGAGATGGCCGTCGCCCTGCTCTCCCACGGGGACGTCCGGGCCGCCGCCGAAGAGATCCAGCTCCGCTCCCGCCAGTATGCCAAGCGGCAGCTCACCTGGTTTAAGCGGAACAAGGCCGCCCGGTGGCTGCTGTGGGGCCGGGAGCCGGATTTTGCGGCTGCCCTCCAGACTTCGACAGAATATATGGAAGAATTTGGTTTAGTATAAAAGCACTCAGGGACTTTCCCAAGCACCCCCGGCGTCGCCCGAGGGTTTGGGACGGGCCCCAAAAGAAAAAGGAGTGCTACTTATGCAGAAAACCAACAACCTTCAGGAGATCTTTCTCACCCAGCTGCGCCGGGAGCGCCGCCCCGTCACCATGTTTTTGATGAACGGCTTTCAGATGCGGGGCTATGTCACCGGCTTCGACGCCTTTTCAGTGGTGCTGACCAGCGACGGAAAGCAGATGTTCGTCTATAAGCACGCCATTTCAACCATTACGCCGGAGCGCCCCGTCCCCCTGACGGAGCCTGAAAAAAGTTGTGGAATCCCTCAGTCATCGCCTTACGGCGATGCCAGCCCCCTTTAACAAGGGGGCCTAATAAAGCGTAACATCAGCCCCCCTTGTGAAAGGGGGGAGGGCCGCGAAGCGGCGGGGGGATTCTACATATTGGCTAGAAAAGAGGACCCCATGAAGCAAGGAAAATCTGTCATCACCTTTGCCATGGCCGCCATCGCCGTGGCCCTGGTCATCTACTTCGGCTTTTACGTGGCCAAGGTGTTCAGCGAACCCTATACCACCGCCCTGGCCTATACCTACACCTCCAACGACAGCGCCGAGGCCGTGGGTATTCTGGTCCGGCAGGAGACCGTCCTCCCCGCCCAGACGGGCATCGTGGACGTGACAAGGTCAGAGGGGGAGAAGGTGGGCGTGGGCCAGAGCGTGGCCCAGGTCTATCGGGACAGCCAGGCCCAGACCAACCAGGCCGACTTAGAGGCCCTGGCCGACCAGATCCAGCTGCTGGAATACTCCTCTGACGGCGGGGGCGTGGACTCCGCCGCCAAGCTGGACGAGAATATCTTGCAGGCCGTCACCGCCCTCCACGCCGCCTCCGGCGTGGGGGACTATAACCAGCTGGAGGATCAGGCGCGCACCCTGAAGAGCACCGTGCTCAAGCGGGGCTATGTCTATGGCAATGGCCTGGGGGCCGAGGAGCTGAGCCAAAAGCTCAACGACCTGAAAAGCCAATATGCCGCCCTGAAGCAGCAGACCTCCTCCTCCACCTCCACCATCCGGGCCCCCCAGTCCGGGGTGTTCTCCACGTTGGTAGACGGGTATGAGACGGCGGTGACCCCCCAGACCGTGCTCCAGCTGACCCCCTCCTCCCTGTCCGCCCTGCTGGCCGGGCAGGGGAAGGAGTCCGGCGGCGGGGTGGGCAAGCTCATCACCGCCACCCGGTGGTATTTCGCCGCTGCCCTGCCCGTCTCGGTGGCCGAGCGCTTGAAGCAGGGCGGCACGGCCACCCTGCGCTTTACCGGCGACTTTGACCAGGACATCGACATGCGGGTGGACCAGATCGGCGAGGCCGAGGGGGACAAGAGCGTGGTGGTCTTCTCCACGGACCGCTATCTGTCCCAGACCACCCTGCTGCGCCAGCAGACGGCGGAGCTGATCTTCAACAGCTGGTCCGGCCTGCGCATCCCCAAGCAGGCCCTGCGCATGGAGAAGAGCACCTATACCGACAAGGAGACGGGCCAGGAGGTGCAGAACAACCGCCTGGGCGTGTACGCCCTGCTGGGCGGACGGGCGGAGTTTAAGACCGTGGAGGTGGTCACCGAGGGGGACGACTATTACGTGGTCCGTTCCACCACCGACGAGAGCGACGCCCTCCGCGCCGGAGACGAGGTCATCGTCAGGGCGACGGAATTGTATGACGGGCAGTTGTTGGAGTATTAAAGAGTGATGAGTTAGGAAGGATGAGTTAGGAGTTTAAAAACTCATCTCTCATCCCTCCTAACTAAAAACAAAGACCGAATAAAGACAGAAAAGGTGATCAAAATGGATGTTTCTCAACATGTTCAGTCGGTAATGGAGCGCATTCGCCAGGCGGCACTGGCCGCCGGGCGGGAGCCGGGGGAGATCACCCTGTGCGCGGCGACGAAGGTTCAGACCGACGAGACCATCCGGGCCGCCATTGCCGCCGGGGTGCGGGTGTGCGGCGAGAACCGGGTGCAGGAGCTGGTGGCCCATCTGGCCGCCGACGCCTATGCCGGGGCGGAGCAGGTCCACTTCATCGGCCACCTTCAGACCAACAAGGTCAAACAGGTGGTGGGCCACGTGGATCTCATCCAGTCGGTGGGCTCTGCCCATCTGCTCCAGGCCATCCAGAACCAGGCGGACAAGCAGGGTCTGGTCCAGGATATCCTGCTGGAGGTGAACATCGGCCAGGAGGAGAGCAAGGGGGGCTGTATGCCCCAGGAGGTGGAAGCCCTGGCCCGTCAGGCCATGGACATGAGCGCCGTCCGCCTGCGGGGTCTGATGGCCATCCCCCCTGTCTCCGCCCAGCCCGGGGCCAACAAGCCATATTTTGCGGCAATGCGTCAGCTTTTTGTTGACATCAGGGAAAAGATGTCGGATAATAAAAATGATATCGTTTGTCTGTCTATGGGCATGAGCGGAGACTTTGAGGACGCCATCGCCGAGGGCGCCACCATGGTAAGGGTGGGGTCCGCCCTGTTCGGCCCCCGGCCCCCCATGAAGTCTCATCTGCCCTCCTGAGTTCGGCTGTGATCTGACCTTTTCAGGATAATCGGAGAGAAAAGAGGAAGTACCATGGGATTATTGGATGAATTCAAGCGCCTTGCCCATCCCTACGAGGATGAGGAGGAGGACGACTATGACGAGTATGACGCCCCCGCCCCCCGGGCGGAGCGCCAGGACCGGTCTGACCGCAGCGATCGGGCGGACCGCGCCGCCGAGCGGGCCGAGCGCCGGGAGCGCACCGGGTCGCTGTACAGCTCTGCCCCCATGCTGGAGGAGGAGCGCCGCAGCAATAAAGTGGTGAACATCCGGGCGGCTACCCAGCTCCAGGTGGTGCTGGTGAAGCCGGAGAAGTTTGAGGACGCCTCCTCCATTGCCGACCATCTGCGGGAGAAGCGCACGGTGGTGCTGAATCTGGAGTCCACCAACAAGGAGATCGCCCGCCGCCTGCTGGACTTTTTGTCCGGCGTGGCCTATGCCAACGAGGGCAAGATCAAAAAGGTGGCCATCTCCACCTATATCATCACCCCCTATAACGTGGACATTCTGGGGGATCTCATCGACGAGCTGGAGAATAACGGGATGTATTTCTGATCCCGCGCCCCCGGGCCGGTCAGGCAGGGGGCGGTTTTTTAGGAGGTAATGGACTATGCTGACCCCTCAGGAGGTCTCTGAGCGCGCCTTTCAAAAGGCGTCCTTCGGCGGCTATAACATGGGACAGGTGGACGAGTTCCTGGATGTGCTCACCGGGGACTATTCCGCCCTGTACAGCGAAAACGCCGTTTTAAAGAGCAAGATGAAGGTGCTGGTGGACAAGGTGGAGGAGTATCGTTCCACCGAGGAGGCCATGCGCAAGGCCCTGATGACCGCCCAGCGCATGGCGGACACCATGGTGAAAGAGGCCGAGCAGAAAAAGGCCGAGATGCTCCAGCAGGCTGAGGGCGAGGCCCGGCAGCGCAAGCAGGCTTTAGAACAGGAGCTCCAGGCCGAGGAGTATCGCCTGGCCCAGGCCAAGGAGCACACCGCCCAGTTCGTCGCCCAGGTGAAGGCCCTTCAGGCCGCCCAGGCCCAGTATCTGGACCAGCTCTCCCAGCTCTCCCCCGCCGCCCCCGTCCAGAGCCAGGAGGACCGGGTGGAGGAGGCCGCCGAGGAGATCGACGACAACGTTCAGCGCCTGCTGGCCCAGGCCATGCAGGAGGCCACCGCCGCCAACCAGGCCCAGCAGGCCCAGGAGACCGAGCAGGACCAGTCCCAGCCCGAGGCCGACCTGTCCGACACCGCCGAGTTCTCCCCCGTCTCCGCCCAGCCCCAGCCTGAGGAGCAGGCCCAGGAGGAGGACGTGCCCCCCGCCCGCCGGGATGGCCGCATCGATTTCGGTTCCCTGCAATTTGGCCGGGATTATGAGATCAAGTAAAATTTTAGGCATAAAAAACAGCCCTGAGAGGGCTGTTTTTTATGCCTGTTTTGTTTATCGCAGATAGTTCAGGGGGTTCACGGCGGAGCCGCGGACGCGGACCTCGAAATGGCAGTGGGTGCCGGTGGAGCGGCCTGTGCTACCCGCCCGGGCGATGGTCTGGCCCTTGGACACCTTCTGTCCGGCGGACACCAGCAGAGAGGAGTTGTGGCCGTAATAGGTCTGGGTGCCGTTGTCGTGGGTGATGACCACCAGATTGCCATAGCTGCCCTTGTATCCGGCGAAGGTGACGGTGCCGCCGTCGGCGGCCCGGACGCTGGCACCATAGCTGGCGGAGATGTCGATGCCGGAGTGATAGCTGTACCGGCCAAAGATATACCGCCCGCCGAAGTAGGAGGTGATCCGCCCGGAGATGGGCCAGGAGAAGGAGCCGGTGGAGGCCGTTTTGGGCTTCTCTTTCGTGCCCACGGCCTTGATGGTGGTGGTGGGCTCCCGCACGGTGACGTTGGACAGGATATCCCGCTGCTGCTCCTGGCCGTTGACATAGGTCACGTCGGCCTCGATGCGGGCCTCGCCCTTCACGCCCTGGGTGACGATCTTCGAGGTGCCCTTGTACATGGAGCTGTCCTCCCGGGTCTCCACGGGGCACTCGATGTCCTGGCTGTACACCTGGTGCTCGGTGGTCTTCACCGACAGCACCGGGGTCTGGGCCTTCACGTTCAGCACGTCGCCGATCATTAGGCGGTTGATGTCCACGCTGGGGTTCAGGGCCTTTAAATCGCTCACCGACATGTCGTTGGCATAGGCGATGCCGTTGAAGGTGTCCCCCTTCACCACGGTGTAGGTGCCCGAGCCGCTTCCATTGGACTGGAGGGCCGCCTGCATCTCCTCGGTGGTCAGCACGTTGTCCGCGGCGTAGACATATTGGATGGACACGTCCTGCATGAACTCCACGGAGGTGGTGTTCTCGTTCACATACTGGTTTTTCAGCTGGTCCAGCATGTCCCGCAGGGCGGTCTCGTCCTTCACCACGCCCACGGTCTGGCCGTCTACCACCACCTGGCACTTGCGCAGGGTGACGCTGACGTCGTTGAGCTGGCTGTAGAAATAGTCCTCGATCTGGTTCTGGCTGCTCAGGTCGGTCTTCAGGGTGAGGGCGAACTGATAGCCGATGTCCCCCTGGACCTGATAGTCATAGCCCAGGAGGGAGGAGCCCTGGGCCTCTACGTCGGCGATGGCCTGGTCCACCACCTCCCGGTCAGAGACCACGCCCACCTGCTCCCCGTCCACGGTGACGGCATAGCTGGGTGCATAGAGGGTGGTGAGGGTCAGGGCCACGCCCAGGGCGGCGGAGACCACCAAAAAGGAGGCCGGGCCGACAGCCTGCTGAATGGCCAGGGTGCCGTGGGTCCGGTGGGCCGCCCGGCGCAGATGGATGCGGGCCCAGTCCCGGGCCAGCCGCCGCCGCTGTCCCGCCCGGCGGCCCCGCTGCTGGCGGGCCTCCGGGTCATTCCAGGCCGCCGCCCGCTCTTTCAGACGGGCCCACAGGCCAGTCTGCTGGTCGTTTGAATGTTGTTCCATGTTCCGCCTCGTTCATCGTGTATGGCTCCGCTGTGGGGAGACCGGACGGGCCGCTGGGGACAGCGGCCCCTACGCGTTCAATGTACAGGCCCCGCCCCTGGGCGAGGTCTTAAAAAAGAGTTACAATTCGGTAACAACCGTAATATACACGGTTTTTCCCCGCCCGTCAACCCCGCCCCCGGGCCGGAGAGGGCCTTTTTCAGGAAAAATTTGAAAACGAATTGAAAACCTTTTGTGAACGAGGGGGTATTTTGCTGAAAACCGTCAGATGGCCAGCACCCAGAAAGTAAAGGCGGCGGTCATGGCCACCACCCCCAGGCTGGCCAGCACGTCCATGGCCAGGGCGCACCGGCGCAGGCGGCTGCTCCGGCGGCGGGGCCGGGAAATGGGCACGGGGACGGGTAAGACCCGCGGCTCCGCCGGGGCCTGGGTGGGGACGGACCAGCAGTCGGCCAGACTGCGGCGGTATTCCCCCAGGTCCACCACCTTGTCCCGGGCGCACATCATATAGGTTCTGGAAGCCTGTATCGTCTGCATCTGCCGTTCCTCCCTTATCCCCCATGCCGGGGCCGTTTGATGGGGATAGAATACCCAAAGCCCTGTCCCAAAAACCGGACAACAGAGAATTTTGTCGAAACATTTGTTCTGGATTGAGAATACAACATCTGTTCGAGCTTGTCAAGATGGTTTTAGAACAAAGATTCGAGTTTTGGGTGTAAAAAGCCTTTCCCCAGGGGAAAGCTAAAATTCGTTGTTCTCCTATACAAAACACGAAAACCATGGTAAAATCAAAACAGAAGCATCCGCCATGCAGGGAAAGGAGGGGCCATGGCCTGGTATACGACGGAGGAGACCTTATATTTCTATGAGACCCGCCGGGGACTGGAGCCTGCGGAGACGGAGCAGGACGCCCATTTGACCCTGACTTTGTCCACCCAGGAGGAGTATGACAGAGAGACGGGGCAGGTGGAACAGACGCAGGTCCAGGTGGACTATGCCTGGAGCGCTGGGCGGCCCCACTGGCGGGGAGACGACGCGATCACGGTGACCTGGGACCCGGGTCAGGACACCTATGCCGGGTCCTTCGTCAGTGAGCACCGGGCCGACGGGGCGCAGTATGATCAGATCGGCAGACCGGGAGAGGCGTATCAGGGCCGTGTGGCCTGGTCGGCGCCCCTGAACAAGGCCGGTCTCTTTGCCAAGGAACTGGAGGGTACGGCCCGCTTTGTCCTGCTGCCCAAAACGCCCCGGGTCCACAGCCAGACGGGACAGACGGTCTATGCCCATTATCAGCATTCGGTGAGCGGCGTCCCCCTGCTGGTCGGAGCTGTGGTGGTGCTGGGCATCGCGGTCTGGTGGGGGCGGAAACACATTAGGAAGAGCAAAGCGTGAAGACCGGCCCCGAGGGGGGCCGGTTTTTCTGTGGAGAGGACGGATTGCCACGTCGGGCTGTGCCCTCCTCGCAATGACAGAGAATTGGTCTCTGCGTAAAGACGGAAGACTTCCTATTCTTGTCATTGCGAGGAGCGTGAGCGACGTGGCAATCCGCTCTTTTCCCTGCAAATACCTTGCTTTTTTTCGTGGACGCCCCGTCTTTTTTACGGGAAAGGCGTTGCGTTTTTTCGGAATTAGGGGTATAATATCCCGTCTAAAATTTAATCGTAAGTTATCATGCGCAATTTTAAGAATTCGAGGTGCCAATATCGTGCGTAACGAAAAGCTGAGAAACGTAGCGATCATCGCCCACGTAGACCACGGCAAGACCACTCTGGTGGACGAAATGCTGAAGCAGTCCGGCGTGTACCGGGAAAACCAGACCGTGGTGGACCGCGTCATGGACTCCAACGACCTGGAGCGTGAGCGGGGCATCACCATTCTGGCCAAGAATACTGCCGTGCAGTACGGCGACGTGAAGATCAACATCGTGGACACTCCGGGCCACGCCGACTTCGGCGGCGAGGTGGAGCGCATCCTGAAGATGGTCAACGGCGTTATCCTGCTGGTGGACGCCGCCGAGGGCCCCATGCCCCAGACCCGCTTCGTCCTGTCCAAGGCCCTGGAGCTGGGCCACCGGGTCATCGTGGTGGTGAACAAGATCGACCGCCCCGACCAGCGCATCCACGAGGTCATGGACGAGGTGCTGGAGCTGCTGCTGGACCTGAACGCCACCGACGAGCAGTTCGAGTCCCCCACCCTGTTCTGCTCCGGCCGCCAGGGCACCGCCTCCTACTCCCCCGACGTGCCCGGCACTGACCTGAAGCCCCTGTTCGAGACCATCATCAACTATATCCCCGCCCCCGAGGCCGACGTGGACCAGCCCTTCCAGATGCTGGTCTCCTCCATCGACTACAGCGAGTTTGTGGGCCGCATCGCCATTGGCCGCATCGAGCGGGGTACCATCAAACAGAACCAGGAGATCGCCGTGTGCAACTATCACGACCCCGACTCCCCCGCCAAGAAGGCCAAGGCCACCGCGCTGTATGAGTTCGACGGCCTGGCCAAGGTCCCCGTGCAGGAGGCCACCGCCGGCAACATCATCGCCATGAGCGGCATCGGCGACGTGACCATCGGCGACACCATCTGCGCCCCCGAGGCCGTGGAGCCCATCGAGTTTGTGAAGATCTCCGCCCCCACCATCGAGATGACCTTCTCCGTGAACGACTCCCCCTTCGCCGGGCGGGAGGGCAAGTTCGTCACCAGCCGCCAGCTGCGGGACCGCCTGTTCCGGGAGACCCTGAAGGACGTGTCCCTGCGGGTGACCGAGGTGGAGGACTCCACCGACTCCTTTAATGTGGCCGGGCGGGGCGAGATGTCCCTGTCCATCCTGATGGAGACCATGCGCCGCGAGGGCTATGAGTTCCAGGTCTCTCCCCCCCGTGTGCTGTTCCAGGAGATCGACGGCGTGAAGTGCGAGCCTGTGGAGCGCCTGGTGGCCGACGTGCCCAACGACTGCGTGGGCGCGGTGATGGAGAAGCTGGGCGCCCGCAAGGGCGAGTTCCTGTCCATGAACCCCGTGGGCAGCCGCACCAAGCTGGAGTTCCTGGTCCCCTCCCGCGGCCTGTTCGGCTATCGCAACGAGTTTTTGAACGACACCAAGGGCGAGGGCATCATGGCCTCTGTCTTTGAGAAGTACGCCCCCATGAAGGGCGAGATCCAGCGCCGGTCCACCGGCTCTCTGGTGGCCTTTGAGACGGGCGAGGCCGTGACCTACGGCCTGTTCAACGCCCAGGAGCGGGGCGTGCTGTTCATCGGCGCGGGCACCCCCGTGTACGCCGGTATGATCGTGGGCGAGTGCCCCAAGCAGGAGGACATCTCCGTCAACGTGTGCAAGAAGAAGCAGCTGACCAACATGCGGGCCTCCGGCTCTGATGACGCCCTGCGCCTGGTCACCCCCAAGACCCTGTCCCTGGAGCAGTGCCTGGAGTTCCTGGCCGATGACGAGCTGCTGGAGTGTACCCCCGAGAACCTGCGCCTGCGCAAGCGCCTGCTGGACCACAGCGCCCGTATGCGCGAGGCATCCAAGAAGAAGAACGGCTAAGCTCTGTCATTGCGAGGAGCGCAGCGACGTGGCAATCCGCGACCCCCGTCCCCTTTCCTATATAGAAAGGGCGGCGGGGGTCTTTTTTTGCAAGCAAAACCCGGGCCAAACCCAGGCCAGTCCTCCCCCGGTAAAACGCTGAAAATTCTGCCCCAAAACGTGTCTGAAACCGGGGGGAGACGGGGCGGAGACAGCACAAAATTTCAGCGGGTTTTCACGGCGAGAAACGGGAAAGGGGGCAATGAAAAAAATAAGAGAATCGAACTTAAAAAAGTAAAGACGCAAGGCGTAAAAAGACAACAAAATCCATTTACGAAATGGCTGGAATGCGGTACAATATGCCTATAAAGCGAATCCCGACTACATCGTAAAAATAACTAAGGAGGCTGTCAAACATGACCGATATCGAAATCGCCCAGGCGTCCAAGATGCTCCCCATTGAGGAGGTTGCCGCCAAGGTGGGCATCAAGCCCGAGCAGCTGGAGAACTATGGCCACTACAAGGCCAAGGTCGACATCCACGCCCTGAAGGACCTGCCCCGCAAGTCCAAGCTGGTGCTGGTGACCGCCATCAGCCCCACCCCCGCTGGCGAGGGCAAGACCACCACTTCCGTGGGTCTGGCCGACGCTCTGAACAAGATGGGCAAGAAGACCATCGTCTGCCTGCGTGAGCCCTCCCTGGGCCCCGTGTTCGGCGTGAAGGGCGGCGCTGCCGGCGGCGGCTACGCTCAGGTCGTCCCCATGGAGGACATCAACCTGCACTTCACCGGCGATTTCAACGCCATCGGCATCGCCAACAACCTGATGTCCGCCCTGATCGACAACCACATCCAGCAGGGCAACGCTCTGGACATCGACGTGCGCAACATCCCCTGGAAGCGCGTTGTTGATATGAACGACCGTCAGCTGCGTCACATCGTGTGCGGCCTGGGCGGCAAGGCCTCCGGCGTGCCCCGTGAGGACGGCTTCGACATCGTCGTGGCTTCTGAGATCATGGCTGTTCTGTGCCTGGCCACCGACCTGGCCGACATGAAGGCCCGCCTGGCCAAGATGGTCGTGGCTTACAGCCGTTCCGGCCAGCCCATCACCGCTCACGACCTGAAGGCCGAGGGCGCCATGGCTGCCGTTCTGAAGGACGCCATCAAGCCCAACATGGTCCAGACTCTGGAGCACACCCCCGCTTTCATCCACGGCGGCCCCTTCGCCAACATTGCCCACGGCTGCAACTCCATCCAGGCCACCGAGACCGCTATGAAGCTGGCCGACTACACCGTCACCGAGGCTGGCTTCGCTGCCGACCTGGGCGCTGAGAAGTTCCTGGACATCAAGTGCCGCGCTGGCGGGTTCCACCCCGACGCCGTGGTCATCGTTGCCACCGTCCGCGCCCTGAAGTATCACGGCGGCGTGCCCAAGACCGAGCTGAACCACGAGAACCTGGAGGCTCTGGAGAAGGGTCTGCCCAACCTGCTGCAGCACGTTGACAACGTGAAGAACGTCTATGGCCTGCCCTGCGTGGTCGCCATCAACGCCTTCCCCACCGACACCAAGGCCGAGCTGGACCTGGTCGAGGCCAAGTGCAAGGAGCAGGGCGTGAACGTCCGTCTGTCCGAGGTCTGGGCCAAGGGCGGCGAGGGCGGCATGGCTCTGGCCGAGGAGGTCGTCCGTCTGGCTGAGGACAAGACCAACGATCACTTCCAGTTCGTCTATGACCTGGAGGACTCCATCGAGGAGAAGCTGAACAAGATCGCCACCAAGGTCTATCGCGCTGACGGCGTGGTGCTGGCCGGCGACGCCAAGAAGCAGGCTAAGCAGCTGGCTGAGCTGGGCTTTGCCAACCTGCCCATCTGCATGGCCAAGACTCAGTTCTCCTTCTCTGACGATCAGACCAAGCTGGGCGCTCCCCGCGGCTTCAAGATCACCGTCCGCGAGATCAAGGTCAACGCCGGCGCTGGCTTCCTGGTTGCCAAGACCGGCAACATCATGACCATGCCCGGCCTGCCCAAGGTGCCCGCTGCCGAGCGCATCGACATCGACGCCAACGGCAAGATCACCGGCCTGTTCTAATCTAGGACCCATATAAGAGTTCCCCCTCTTTCTGTATCGACCCAAGCAAAAAAGAGGAAGAGCCGCATGGCCCTTCGGCCATGCGGCTCTTCTTCTGAATACAAAATATAAAAAGAGGGTTTATTCCGGCATGGGAATGTCCTTGGATTCGAAATAGGTCTTCAGCTCCACCGAGGTCTGGGAGTCGCCGTATCGCTTGATGGTGGACAGCAGCTCGTCCAGCTCCCGGGTGCCGCGGACGGCGAAGCGCAGCAGCGCGTTGAACACGCCGATGACGTGGTAATGGCTGATGATGCCGGGGTCGTTCCGGCAGAACTCGCAGAAGCTGTTGTACTTCTCCGGATCCAGAGCCACCAGAATGAATCCGGTCATTCCGCTGTCCAGACGGGCACGGTCAATGTCGATGCGAAAATCGCGGATCACGCCCTTCTCTTCCATGCGGCGCACCCGCTCGGAAACGGCGGGAGCGGTCAGGCCCACCTGGTCGCCGATGCACTTGAGCGTCGCCCGGCAGTCGGCCTGCAAAATGTTTAAAATCTGATAATCCGTCCGGTCCATACCGGTCACTCCCTTATCTAAAGTTTGCTCGGCCGCCAAAACAGGGCCGGGCTGTTGCCGCGCCTGCGCTGTCAACCGGTTTTTTCAATTTATAGTTGTATTTTATCGAAAAGATGCTATAATTGAAAATACTTGTATTATATAATAGAAATACAAAAAAGGTATGACGGTATGAATTTCAAGCAGTTGGAATACTTCGTCGCCGTGGCAGAGGCCAAAAGCATCTCCAAGGCGGCGCGCAAGCTACACGTGGCGCAGCCCCCCATCAGCCGGCAGATCGCCATGCTGGAGGACGAGCTGAAGGTGTGTCTGTTCCTGCGCACCAACAAGGGCGTGGAGCTGACCGAGGCGGGACGGAGCCTGTATCAGCAGAGCCAGCACATGTTCCAGAACTTCCGCATGATGGTGGACAGCGTAAGGGACGTGGATGCCGGCGTGCGGGGATTGTTGAAGGTGGGTGTTGTCTACTCCAACACCCCGGTGGTGCTGAATTATCTGAAGGCCTATCACAAGGAATATCCCCAGGTAGAGCTTTATATCCGGGTGGGGGCCCCGGGCGACCTGCTGGACGACCTGAACAAGGGCAACCTGCACGTCCTCTTTCTCCGCACCCCCACCGAGGGCAGCTCGGACTTCCACGAGAAGATTTTGGGCGAGGACCCGCTGGAGCTGGTCATGTGCCCGGAGCTGGACCCGGCCCCGGACCAGGACAGCATCCCCATCGAGCTGTTGAAGGATGTGCCCATGTGTCTGCTGCGCAGCGACGATCTGTGGGGCTACAGCAGCCACCTGATCAACGAGTGCCAGCGCAAGGGCTTTACCCCCTACACGGTGTGTCAGTGCTATGACACGCCCATGACCATGCAGCTGGTCCAGGCGGGCTTTGGCATCAGCTATCTGCCCCGGTCCATCGTAGAGACCCATCCGGGCTCTAACATCTATTCCAAGCCCCTGGTCGGGCTGCCCGCCAAATCTTATCCCACGCTGCTGTGGAGCAGCAACATTTACTACGCAAACTGCGTAAAGCGTTTCATTTCCATGTTCGGCTATCCCACATAACGCCGGGATGCCGCCGGACATGGTTGAGAAATATCCAATTATTATTATGAATTATGGAGGAATTTATCATGGCTAGACTGGTAGAGTGTATCCCTAACTTCAGCTGCAGCAAGGAGAAGGACGAGGCCACTTACAACGCCCTCGTGGAGACCGCCAAGAGCGTGCCCGGCTGCACCCTGTTCGACGCCCAGACCGACGGCAACCACAACCGCTGCGTGTTCACCCTGATCGGCTCCCCCGAGGCCATCGAGGAGGTCGCCTTCCAGCTGACCAAGGTCGCCACCGAGCGCATCGACATGAACCACCACAAGGGCGAGCACAAGCGCATGGGCGCCACCGACGTGATCCCCCTGGTCCCCCAGTCCAAGGACGTGACCGTTGAGGAGTGCGTGGAGATGTCCAAGCGTCTGGGCCAGCGCATCTGGGACGAGCTGAAGGTCCCCTCCTTCCTGTATGAGGACTCCGCCACCCGTCCCGAGCGCCGCAACCTGGCTACCTGCCGCAAGGGCGAGTTCGAGGGTATGCCCGAGAAGCTGCTGCAGCCTGAGTGGGCTCCCGACTTTGGCGAGCGCAAGATCCACCCCACTGCCGGTATCGTGGCCATCGGCGCCCGTATGCCCCTGGTCGCCTTCAACGTGAACCTGGCCACCTCCGACGTGGAGATCGCCAAGAAGATCGCCAAGGTCATCCGTGGTTCCTCCGGCGGCTTCCGCAGCTGCAAGGCCATGGGCTTCATGATGGAGGACCGCGGCATCGCCCAGGTCTCCATGAACATGGTCAACTATGAGGACACCCCCCTGTACGTCACCTATGAGATGGTCAAGGCTCTGGCTGAGCGCTACGGCACCTATGTCGTGGACTGCGAGATCGTTGGCCTGACCCCCGCCAAGGCTCTGGTCGACTGCGCCGAGTTCTATCTGAAGGCCCGCGACTTCGACTGCCACAAGCAGGTCATGGAGTATCACCTGCTGGACATGCAGGGCTGAGCCTGAACGGGATAAATAAAGGAGAATATGAACATGAAGAAGTTAGCCGAACTGACCACCACCGAGTTTGTTGACCTGCTGGCCTCTGACGCTCCCGCCCCCGGAGGCGGCTCTGCCGCTGCCCTGGAGGGTGCTCTGGGCGCCGCTCTGTCCGCCATGGTGTGCGGTCTGACCACCGTTGGCAAGAGCAAGGAGAAGTACGCCGACTATCAGGAGTTCGTCATCGAGAGCCAGAAGAAGCTGACCGAGCTGAAGGTCGCCTTCGTGGACGTGATGGACCGGGACACCGAGGCGTTCAACGTCGTCAGCGCCGCTTTCGGTATGCCCAAGGCCACCGACGAGGAGAAGGCCGCCCGTTCCGCCGCCATCCAGAAGGGCCTGGAGGGCTGCACCGCCACTCCCTTTGAGATGATGGAGCTGTGCTGCAAGGCTCTGGAGATGACCCACGAGCTGCTGGGCAAGACCAACGACAGCGCCGCCAGCGACCTGGGCGTGGCCGCCCTGTCCCTGCGCGCCGGTATCCAGGGCGCCTGGCTGAACGTGCTCATCAACATCGGCAGCCTGAAGAACAAGGACCTGGCCGCCGACTATAAGAAGAAGGGCGAGGAGATGCTGGCCAAGGCTCTGCCTCTGGCTGACAAGATCTACGAGAACGTCCTGGCTCAGATGTAATTTTTTCCACAACGGGTCAGCCGGGCTTTGCCCGGCTGACCTTGTTGCGCCTAAAAACCAAAGACTGATTGACACAGACCGATTGACAGAGTAGACTTAAGCGCGTCAAGTGCCGCCGGATGGGAGGTCGCCGGCGGACGAAGGGAACACCGCGTCGCTAAAGCCGCATCCGCTGCCATGGGGAGCCAGGCTCCTTTCATGGCAACACGCCGTGAAAGGAGCATTCTGCTTTTTATGAGTTCCAAAGAGAAAACCATGTTTCTGTGCCGCGTGGCCCTGCTGGCCGCGGCCTATTTCGTGCTGAGCATCACCCTGACCATCAAGACCCCCTATCTGGAGATCACCTTCAAGTCCCTGCCCGTGGTGGTGGGCGCTTTGATGTTCGGTCCCGTGGGCGGCGGCCTGGTGGCCCTGTTCGGCGAACTGCTGGCCCAGATGATCGGCCCCTATGGCCTGATGCCCACCACCGTGCTGTGGCTGCTGCCCCCCCTGACCCGGGGCCTGCTGCTGGGCGCCGTGGCCAATGCCTTTGCCAAGCGGGGGGACCATCTGGAGAAGCGCCCCCTGCGGTGCTATGGGGTGTGCCTGGGGGCGTCTATCGTCACCAGCTGCGTGACCACCGTGTGCCTGTGGCTGGACAGCCTGATCTATCACTACTACAACTTCGCCCTGATTTTTGGCAGCGCCCTGGTGCGCTTTGGCAAGGAGATCGTGGTCACCGCGGTGGTCACCTCTCTGGCCATCCCCATGGTGGCCCTGCTGCGGCGCACCGGCGTGGCCCGCCAGACGGTGTAACAGCCGGGATCGGACGAGATATCCATAAAAATCATAACCGAAAGGAAGTATCGCCATGGAATGGAAACTGTTGACCAAAGAAGAGTATGTGACCACCACCTGGTCCGGCGGGACCACCACCCAGCTGGCTATCGCCCCCGAGGGCGCGGTGTATGCCGACCGGGATTTCCTGTGGCGGCTGAGCTCCGCCGGGGTGGAGCTGGAGCACTCTGACTTTACCCCCCTGCCCGACTATAACCGGCTGATCTCTGTGCTCCACGGGGAGCTGGAGATGAAGATCGGCGACGGGGCGCGCTTTGGCCTGGAGCCCTTCACCCTGCGCTCCTTCGACGGCGGCGTGCCCGTGGAGTCCTGGGGCAAGTGCACCGACTATAACCTGATGGTCCGCAAGGACAAGTGCCAGGGCATCGCCCAGTCCATCGCCCTGACAGGCGGGGCCACCTGCCGCTGGACCGCCCCCCTGGCCGCCCCCCAGGAGGGGACCCAGTGTACCCTGGCCCTCTACTGCGTCCAGGGCGGCGTGAGCCTGCCCCAGGCCGGCGTCCAGGCCCAGGAGGGCCAGCTGCTGCTGTGCCGCCAGGCCGACGAGAGCGCCGTGGAGCTGCGTGCCCACGGGGACACCGTGGTCATGGCCGCGGCGATCTATACGCGGTAAAGTTTTGATTTTCGCCTTCCCCCCAGGGTGGGGAAGGCGAATGAACCGACAGAGAACACACTAGGAGGAACGCACATGGCCATGTTGATGCCGGGGGGACCGGTGGGCAAGGCGTTAAGTGAAAAGACCGCCCAGAATGCGGCCCGGCTGAGAGAGCTGGGCGTCACGGCCACCCTGGAGGTCATCCGGGTGGGCCAGCGGCCGGAGGACATGGCCTATGAGCGGGCGGCCATGAAGCGGGCCCAGGCCGTGGGCGTTCAGGTGCGCCAGACCCTGCTGCCCGCCGACGCCCGGCCTGAGGAGCTGGTGGCCGCCTTAGAGCGGGTGAACCGGGACGACGCCGTCCACGGCTGCCTGCTGTTCCGGCCCCTGCCGGAGCAGCTCTCCGCCCCCGGCCTCACCGAGACCCTGTGCCCGGAGAAGGACGTGGACGGCATGACCGCCGCGGGCCTGGGCGGGCTGATGACGGTGGAACGGGGCGGCTTTGCCCCCTGCACCGCCGCCGCCTGCATGGAGATGCTCCGCCACTACCGCATCCCCCTGCGGGGGAAGAACGTCACCGTGGTGGGCACCGGGCGCACCGTGGGTATGCCCCTGGTGCTGCTGCTCATCCAGGAGGACGCCACCGTGTCCGCCTGCCACCTTCAGACCCCGCCGGAGCGGCGGATGGAGCTGTGCCGCACGGCGGACATCATCATCTCCGCCGCCGGGGCCGCCGGGGTCATTGACCGGGCGCACCTGGGCCGGGGACAGACCATTGTGGACATCGGCCTGAGCCCCGGGCCGGACGGGGAGCTGCTGGGGGACGTGGACTTTGACGCCGCCGAGCCCCTGGCCGCTGCCCTCACCCCCAAAAAGGGCGGCGTGGGCGCCGTGACCACGGCGGTGCTCATGGCCCACACGGTGGAAGCGGCCCTGCGCAAATGCGGGCTGGAAGAATCATTCTGACATTTTGAGAGGAGGTGCGGTGGATGACGGGACAGGAAGCGGTGGAACGGATCCACCAGGAGGCTTGGATCGGACGGGAGCCCGGGCTGAGCCGGATCACAAAGCTGCTGAGTATGGTGGGCGACCCCCATAAGGCGCTGAAATTTGTCCACATCACCGGGACCAACGGAAAGGGCTCCACGGCGGCCATGACCGCCTCGATCCTGGCGGCTGCCGGGCTGCGGGTGGGTCTTTATACCTCGCCCCACCTGTGGCGCTTTCACGAGCGCTTTCAGGTGAGCGGCCAGCCCATCCCCGACGAGGCCCTGGGCCGCATCGGCGAGCGGGTCATCCTGGCCGGGCGGCAGATGGACGACCCCGCCACCGAGTTCGAGCTGATGACCGCCCTGGGGATGCTCTATTTCCAGGAGGCCAAGTGCGACCTGGTGGTGCTGGAGGTGGGCCTGGGCGGACGGCTGGACTCCACCAACGTCATCCCCGCGCCGGAGGTGGCGGTGATCACCAACATCGGCCTGGAGCATGTGGAGCAGCTGGGGGACACCCACGCCAAGATCGCCAGAGAGAAGGCGGGCATCATCAAGCCCGGCTGCGACACCGTGCTGTATCACCAGCGCCGGGACGTGGAGGAGGTCGTCACCGACGCCTGCCGCCATGCGGGCAGCCCCATGACCGTCACCGACCCGGACAGCCTGAAGGTCCTGTCCACCGGGCGGGACGGCCAGGACTTCCTCTATCGGGGGGAGGGCCCCTATCACATCAACCTGCTGGGCCACTATCAGCTCAGCAACGCCCTCACCGCCCTGGACATCGCCGCCGTGCTCCGCCGCCGGGGCTGGCCCATTTGCCAGGAAGCGGTGCTGGAGGGCATGAAAAAGGCCGTGTGGCCCGCCCGCATGGAGCTGGCCCGCCGGGACCCGGACGTGATCCTGGACGGCGGCCACAACCCCCAGTGCATGGGGGCCATCCGCCAGGCCCTGGAGGAGCTGTACCCCGGCAAGAAGATCTATTTCCTGGTGGGCGTGCTGGAGGATAAGGACTATCACTCCATGGTGGGGCAGCTGCTGCCCTTGGCCAAGGCGTTCATCACCATCACCCCGGACAGCCAACGGGCCCTCCAGGCCCAGGCGCTGGCCGACTACCTCCGCGGCGAGGGGGCCGAGGCCCACTCCTGCGAGACGGTGCAGCAGGGCATGGAGAAGGCCCTGTCCATGGCCGGACCGGAGGACGTGGTGTGCGTGTGCGGCTCCCTGTACATGATCGGCGAGGCCCGCCACGTGCTGGGCCTGTGCTGACGGACTGAAAACAAGAAGAGAAGAGAGACAAAGGACCCGCCGGAAACGGCGGGTCCTTTGTCATAAAATGTTTACACAAAATGCAATTGCAATCTCGCTCCGGCGTGATATGATAAAAGGGACATAGTCCCGGGGCGCCGGGGCGAAGGAGGCACGACTTATGTTTCAGTCTATCGGATTTTTAGGCACCGGCCGGATGGGCGGGGCCCTGGCCCAGGCGGCGGTGAAGGGGGCCGGGGGAGCGGCGGTGCTGCTTGCTAACCGCACCCCGGCCAAGGCCCAGGCCCTGGCCGACCAGCTGGGCTGTCAGGCCACGGACAACCAGACGGTGGCCGCCCGGTGTGAACTTATTTTCCTGGGGGTAAAGCCCCAGATGATGGCGGGATTGCTGGAGTCCATCGCGCCGACGTTGGCGGCGCGGAAGGACCGGTTCGTCCTGGCCTCCATGGCGGCGGGCCTCACCGCCCGGCGCATCCAGGAGCTGGCGGGGGGGAATTACCCCGTCATCCGCCTGATGCCCAACACTCCTGTGGCGGTGGGGGCCGGGGTCATCCAGTTCTGCGGCCGGGATACCAGGGAAGAGGAGCTGGAGGACTTTCAGACCCTGCTGGCCCCGGCGGGTCTGGTGGACCAGGTGGACGAGGGGCTGATCGACGCGGCCTGCGCCGTCTCCGGCTGCGGCCCCGCCTTCTGCGCCCTGCTGGCCGAGGCCCTGGCCGACGGCGCGGTGGCCTGCGGGCTGCCCCGGGCCAAGGCCCAGCGCTATGCCGCCCAGACCATGGAGGGCACGGCCAGGCTGATGCGCCAGACCGGCCAGCACCCCGGCGTGATGAAGGACGCGGTGTGCTCCCCCGGGGGCAGCACCATCCAGGGCGTGCGGGTGCTGGAGGAGAAGGGCTTTCGGGCCGCGGCCATGGACGCGGTGATCGCCGCCTTTGAAAAGACCCAGGCCCTGGGCAAGTGACGATAAGGGAGACAGATATATGCGTATCGTGGTAAAAGTGGGCACCTCTACCCTGGCGCACGCCACCGGGCGGCTGAACATCCGCCATGTGGAGCAGCTGGTGAAGGTGCTGTCCGACCTGAAAAACGCGGGGCACGAGATGATTTTGGTGTCCTCCGGCGCCATCGGCATGGGGGTGGGCAAGCTGAATCTGCCCGGACGCCCCGGCGACATGCCCACCAAACAGGCCGCCGCCGCCGTGGGCCAGTGCGAGCTGATGTATACCTATGACAAGCTGTTCTCCGAGTATAACCACACGGTGGCCCAGATCCTGCTCACCGGGGAGGACGTGGACCACGCGGACCGGCGGCGGAACTTTGAAAACACCATGTCCCGCCTGCTGGAGCTGGGGGCCCTGCCCATCATCAACGAGAACGACACCATCGCCACCGAGGAGATCAAGGTGGGCGACAACGATACCCTGGGCGCCATCGTGGCCTGCTCGGCCAAGGCCGACCTGCTGGTGCTGCTCAGCGACATCGAGGGGCTGTACACCGCCGACCCCCGCCATGACCCCGCCGCCCGGCTGATCCCCGTGGTGGAGGAGGTCACCCCCGACATCCTGGCCCTGGCCGGGGAGAAGGGCAGCGACCTGGCCACCGGCGGCATGGCGACGAAACTCCGGGCCGCCCAGATGGCCACCGCCCAGGGCTGTGACATGGTCATCACCAACGGCGAGCACCCGGAGGTGCTGTATGACATCGCCGAGGGCAAGGCCGTGGGCACAAGATTCGTGGCGAAGAAGTGAAGAAAAAAGCCTTCCCCTGGGGCCGATTCCCCTTATCAAGGGGAAATGTCCCGAAGGGACAAAAGGGATAGGGCAGGTGCCCCAGTGGGCACACTGGGGCGGATGAGGGGAACGCCGAAGGGCTGGGAACTGTTGCACCAGAACGGATATAGCCTTCCCCCAGGGGAAGGCTATTGGCGGATGTTATTTGTCTACATGAAAATTCAAGGAGATGATCTCAATGACCACACAGGAGCTGCTGCTGCGGGCCCGGGGGGCCAAGGACGCCATGGCCATGGCGGACACGCAGACCAAGGACCGGGCGCTGCTGGCCATGGCCGACGCCCTGGAGGCGGAGCAGGAGAAGATCCTGGCCGCCAACGCCCAGGACCTGGAGCAGGCCAGAGGCACCGTGAGCGACGTGATGCTGGACCGGCTGGCCCTGTCCCCGGAGCGCATCCGGGGCATGGCCCAGGGCATCCGGGAGGTGGCCGCCCTGCCCGACCCGGTGGGGGAGGTGCTGGCCCGGGTGGAGCGGCCCAACGGCCTGGTGATCGAAAAGACCGCCGTGCCCATGGGGGTCATCGCCATCATCTATGAGAGCCGGCCCAACGTCACCTCTGACGCGGCGGCCCTGGCGTTAAAGGCCGGGTCTGCCTGCGTGCTGCGGGGCGGGAAGGAGGCCCACTGGTCCGCCGGGGCCATTGTGGCCGCCCTGAAAAAGGGCATGGAGCAGGCGGGCCTATCCCAGGATGCCCTCCAGCTGGTGGAGGACACCAGCCGGGACAGCGCCAACCAGCTGATGCAGGCCCGGGGCCTGGTGGACCTGCTCATCCCCCGCGGGGGCGCGGGGCTCATCCGGGCCTGCGTGGACAACGCGACTGTGCCCGTGCTGGAGACGGGCACGGGCATCTGCCACATCTATGTGGACAAGGACGCCGACCAGGACAAGGCCCTGAACATCCTGGAAAACGCCAAGTGCAGCCGCCCCAGCGTGTGCAACGCCGCCGAGGTGTGCCTGGTCCACCGGGACATCGCGAAAGAATTCCTGCCCAAGTTCCACAAGCGCATAGTGGAGGACCGGGCCAAGGCCGGGCTGCACCCGGTGCAGCTGCGCCTGGACGAGACCGCCGTCGCCATCATCCCCGGGGAGAAGGCGGGGGAGCGGGACTTTGACACGGAGTTTTTGGACTATGTGATGGCCGTGGCCGTGGTGGACGGCGTGGAACAGGCCATCGACCACATCGCAAAACACTCCACCGGCCACAGCGACTGCATCGTCACCGAAAACGCCGCCGCCGCCCGCCTGTTCCAGACACGGGTGGACTCCGCCGCCGTCTATTGGAATGCCTCCACCCGCTTTACCGACGGGGGGGAGTTCGGTCTGGGCTGCGAGATGGGCATCTCCACCCAAAAGCTCCACGCCCGGGGTCCCCTGGGCCTGCGGGAGCTGTGTACATTCAAATTCCTCATCCGGGGGGACGGTCAGATCCGCTGACTGCCGCCGCCGAAGAGAAGCGTTTTTCCCAAGAGGTTGAAGACTTTATGAACCGTTATATGCGAGAATTTGTCACCACCACCGAGGAGCTGCTGGGCAGCGACACGGTGCGCAGCATGGGCCAGTGGAAGCACCACGGCCCCATCACCACATTGGACCACTCGTTGTTTGTGGCCTATCTGTCCTATCGCTGGGCCAGGTTCCTCCATCTGGACGCCCGGGCCGCCGCACGGGGCGGACTGCTCCACGATTTGTATCTGTATGACTCCAAGGACAAGAGCGCCCACCCGGGCTGGCAGTGCTTTGACCACCCCAGGGCGGCGGCGAAAAACGCCCAGGCGCTGACGGAGCTGAGCCCCAAAGAGCGCAACATCATCCTATCCCATATGTGGCCCCTTGGGGGGCAGCTGCCCCGGTCCCCGGAGGCGTGGCTGGTGGACCTGGTGGACACCATCTGCGCCGGGCTGGAGGTGTTCCGCATCTATCACCCCGCCAAGCTGCGCCGCCGCCTGGGCGTGACGCCCATTGCGGGGACGACCTGATTTTGGACGGGGAGAGGCCGGGACAAAACCCCAAAATCGGGCGATGTTGCGGGGAAAATCGTGCTTTCTGGCCCAGTTTAAAAATTTTCATCTTGTCAGGGGGAAAAAACCCTGATAATATGCTATAATGTACGCGACAGCGCTGCCGAACACGCCGGGCGGTCCCGGCTGGCGGAGGGCGGCGCAAGAGAGAAGAGCGGCCTGCCCGCGCTTTGTGCGGGCACCCTGAACCAAAAAAATAAAAACGAGAGGCGGCGCAAACCGCAGCGGGACCGGACTGCGCCGACGAAATGGGAGGACAAAACATGATCGCACACGGGAAGGATATTAAGGTCTTTACCGGAAATTCCAATCCGCAGCTGGCCAAAGACATCTGCGCAGAACTGGGCATCCCCCTGGGCAATTCCGAGGTGGGCGCTTTCTCCGACGGGGAGAACTTCGCCTCTATCTATGAGACGGTGCGCGGCTCCGACGTCTTTGTGGTCCAGTCCACCTGCTCCTTTGAGAAGGACGGCAAGCCCGGCACGGTGAACGACTCGCTGATGGAGCTGCTTATTATGATCGACGCCCTGAAGCGGGCCTCCGCCGGACGGATCACCGCCGTGATCCCCTATTTCGGCTATGCCCGTCAGGACCGGAAGACCAAGCCCCGCGACCCCATCTCTGCCAAGCTGGTGGCCAACCTGATCACCACTGCCGGCGCTGACCGGGTGCTGACCATGGACCTGCACGCCAACCAGATCCAGGGCTTCTTCGACATCCCGGTGGACAACCTGCTGGGCTCCCCCATCTTTGTGGACCACTTCATCGAGAAGTATGCCTCCTGCCACGACGACACCATGGTGGTGTCCCCCGACGTGGGCTCTGTGGCCCGTGCCCGGGCCTTCGCCCAGAAGCTGAACATGCCCCTGGCCATTGTGGACAAGCGCCGCCAGAAGGCCAACTCCTCTGAGGTGATGAACATCATCGGCGAGGTCGAGGGCAAGCACGTCATCCTGCTGGACGACATGGTGGACACCGGCGGGTCCCTGTGCCACGCCGCCAAGGCCCTGGTGGAGATCGGCCACGCCAAGGACGTGACCGCCTGCGCCTCCCACGGCGTGCTGTCCGGCCCTGCCATCCAGCGCATCACCGACAGCGTGCTGGACGAGGTGGTCTTCCTGAACACCATCCCGCCCCGCCACGGTCAGCACTGCGACAAGATCAAGTATATCTCCGTGGCCCACCTGTTTGCCGAGGCCATCAGCCACATCTACATGGAGACCTCCGTCTCCCCCCTGTTCCTGTAATAGGGCACAACTGAAAAAGACCAACAGGGGCGGGTAGCTTTACCCGCCCCTTGTGGCACTGTCATAAAGGAGATAAGCCTTCCCCACGCAGGGGGGAAGGTGCCCCGAAGGGGCGGATGAGGGGGACCTGCGGGGGTGCATCCGTTGTCGACGGGCGGACACGGAGGTCCGCCCCTACGGCGTGTCACGATGGCTCTTGTAGGGGCCGACCTTTGCGCAGCCGTTGGCGACGAAGGAGCCTTACGGATGCGGCATACCCCTTGCGGGTACTGTGTCGGCCCGCGATGACCGGCGCACCATCGATACTCACCCTCATCCGTCATGGCTGCGCCATGCCACCTTCCCTATCCCTTTTGTCCCTTCGGGACATTTCCCCTTGACAAGGGAAATCGGCCCCCTGGGAGGGGGAAGGATAAATTTTAAAACCATCAAAGCGAGGAAACATTATGTTTGGAAAAAATTCCGGCGGGGCGGCCTGGCTGCTGGTCTGTTTGGGCAACCCGGGGGATAAATATGAGAATACCCGGCACAACGTGGGCTTTATGGTGGCCGACGAGATCGGCGAGCGGCAGAACGCCCCCATCCAGAAGCTGAAGTTCAAGGCCCTGACCAACCTGTTCACCATCTCCGGCCAGAAAGTCCTGGTGATGAAGCCGATTACCTATATGAACCTGTCCGGGGAGGCGGTGCGCCAGGCGGTGGACTTTTATAAGATCCAGCCCGACCACGTGCTCGTTGTCTCTGACGACACCGCCCTGGCCCTGGGCCGCCTGCGCATCCGCAAGGGCGGCTCCGCCGGGGGACACAACGGCCTGAAGAACATCATCCTCCACCTGGGCACCGACCAGTTCCCCCGGCTGCGGGTGGGCGTTGGGGAGAAGCCCCACCCCGACTATGACATGGCCGACTGGGTGCTGGGCAAGTTCACCGGGGAGGACAAAAAGACCATGGACGCCGCAGTAAAACGCGCTGCCGACGCCATCGAGTGTATTTTGGCCGAGGGATTGGACCGGGGGATGAACCGGTTTAATGGGTGAGGTGGCCCCAAAAGCCTTCCCCTGGGGGAAGGTGCCCCAACGGGGCGGATGAGGGGAACGCCGAAGGGCTGAGAGCTGTTGCATCGGGACGGATATAGCCTTCCCCCAGGGGAAGGCTGATCTTACCCCCTTTTGCACCCACATACTTCCAAATTTTTCAAGAGAGGTCCTGTTTATGCAGATGCAGCTGCTGACGGCGGCTTTGAGCCGGCTTCCTGAATTTCAACAGCTTTTGACCGCCCTGGAGGGCGGGCGGTGTCCCGCGGCCCTGTCTGGGGTGGCGGCCATCCACCGGGCCCACATCGCCGCGGGGCTGGCCCTGAAGACGGGCCGCCCGGTGGTGGTGGTGTGCGCCGACGAGAGCGAGGGGGAGCGGATGGCCCGGGACCTGACGGCGCTGTCCGGGAAGCCGGTGCCCATGCTCACGCCCCGGTCCTTCACCTTCCACAACGCGGCCACCGTGTCCCGCCAGTGGGAGCAGCGGCGGCTGGCCATGCTCCACGGCCTGTCCACGGGGGAGCTGACCCTGGCCGTGGCCACGGTGGAGGGCCTGATGCAGCGGACCATGGAGCCGGAGGTGCTGGAGTGCTGCTGCGTCACCCTGGAGGTGGGCAAGAGCCACGACTTAAACGACCTGGCCGAGACGCTGACGGCGGCGGGCTATACCCGGTGCGACCAGGTGGAGGGGCCGGGGCAGTTCGCCCTGAGAGGCGGCATCCTGGACGTGTTCAGCCCTGGGATGGACCGGCCCGTGCGGGCGGAGTTCTTCGGGGACGAGGTGGACGCCATGGGGGTGTTCGACCCGGACAGCCAGCGGCGCACGGAGAACTTAGACCAGGCGGTGCTGCTGCCCGCCGCCGAGACTCTGCCCCAGATGGCCCCCGGGGGCCGGGCGGGTCTGGCGGTGAAGCTGGGCAAGCTGGCGGCCAAGGCATTGCAGAAGGGGGAGAAGGAGCTCTCCGCAACCCTGGAGCAGGACCGGGAGGCCATCGCCCAGGGGCGGTCTTTCCCCGCCATGGACCGGTATCTGCCCCTGATCTACCCCAAGCTCTGTACGGCGGCGGACTTTCTGCCCGGGGACGCCTGCGTGGTCTTTTCCGAGTGCGCCCGGGTGGCCGAGCGGGCCAAGACCTATCAGTGGCAGCTGGAGGAGGACGCCAAGACCCTGATGGAGCGGGGGGAGCTGGACGGCAGCTGCGCCCAGCTCTTCCGCAGCTACAGCCAGCTGTGTAATCTGCTGGAGGACTGGGCGGTGGTCTATCTGGACGCCTTTACCACCTCCGCCTATCCCGCCCCGCCCCGGACCCTGCTGTCCATTGTGGCCAAGCAGCTGCCCTCCTTTGGGGCCAGCCTGGAGACGGCGGTGCAGGACCTGGCCCACTATCAGCGCAGCGGCTTCGGCTCCCTGGTGCTGGCGGGGGGCGAACAGCGGGCCCTTGAATTGCAGACCCTGCTGCGGGAGCAGAAGGTCAAGTCCGCCGTGGAATTCCAGCTGAAGGACCTGCCCAAGTCGGGGGAGATCGTCGTCACCCTGGGGGGCCTGTCTGCGGGCATGGAGTACCCTCAAATTTTGCTGGCGGTGGTCACCGAGGGGGGCGGCACGGCGGTGCGCCGCCCCAAGCGGCAGAAGGACACCACCAACCGGCAGAAGCTGAAGTCCTATGCCGACCTGGCCCCCGGCGACTTAGTGGTCCACGAGCACCACGGCGTGGGCCGCTATGTGGGCATGGTGAAGATGCCCGTGGACGGGGTGGAGCGGGACTATGTGAAGATCGCCTACGCCGGGACAGACGTGCTCTATGTCCCCGCCACCCAGCTGGATCTGGTCAGCAAGTATATCGGCGGGGGCGAGGACGCCAACGAGACGAAAAAGCTCTCCCGCCTGGGGGGCGGCGACTGGGAGAAGGCCAAGAGCAAGGCCCGCAAGGCGGTAAAAGACCTGGCCAAGGGTCTCATCGCCCTGTACGCCCAGCGGCAGCGCCAGCCGGGCTATGCCTTCTCCCCCGACTCCCCCTGGCAGCGGGAGTTTGAGGAGCAGTTTGAGTACACCGAGACCGACGACCAGCTGCGGTGCATCGGGGAGATCAAGCGGGACATGGAGCGCCCCACCCCCATGGACCGGCTGCTGTGCGGCGACGTGGGCTATGGCAAGACGGAGGTGGCCTTCCGGGCCATGATGAAGTGCGTGCTGGACGGCAAGCAGGCGGCGGTGCTGGTGCCCACCACTGTCCTGGCTCGGCAGCACTATCTCAACGCCCTGCGCCGCTTTGCCAAATACCCGGTGAACATCGACGTGGTCTCCCGCTTCCGCACGCCGACGCAGATGAAGGAGACATTGCGGAAGGTAGAAAACGGCGAGGTGGATATTCTCATCGGCACCCACCGGCTGTTCAATAAAGACGTGAAGTTCAAGGACCTGGGGCTGCTGGTGGTGGACGAGGAGCAGCGCTTTGGCGTGCAGCACAAGGAGAAGCTGAAGGAGAACTTCCGCCAGGTGGACGTGCTTACCCTGTCGGCCACGCCCATCCCCCGGACGCTGAACATGGCCCTGTCGGGCATCCGGGACATGTCCACCCTGGAGGAGCCGCCCGCAGACCGCCAGCCGGTGCAGACCTATGTGCTGGAGCACGACTGGGGGGTGCTGGGGGACGCCATGCGCCGGGAGCTGGAGCGGGGCGGCCAGGTCTATTACCTCCACAACCGGGTGGATACCATTGACCGCACCGCCAGCCGCATCCAGCAGCTGCTGGGGGACCAGGCCGCCGTGGGTGTGGCCCACGGAAAGATGGCCCAGGAGGCCATTGACGACGTGATGAGCCGCATGACCGACGGGGAGCTGAACGTGCTGGTGTGCACCACCATCATCGAGACGGGCATCGACCTGCCCAACGCCAACACCCTGATCATCGAGGACGCGGACCACTTAGGGCTGGCCCAGCTCCACCAGATCCGGGGCCGGGTGGGCCGGTCCAACCGCCGGGCCTTTGCCTATCTCACCTATCGCAAGGGCAAGGCCCTGTCAGAGAACTCCGCCAAGCGACTGGAGGCCATCCGGGAGTTTGCCGAGTTCGGCTCCGGCTTTAAGATCGCCATGCGGGACCTGGAGATCCGGGGGGCGGGCAACGTGCTGGGGCCGGAGCAGTCGGGCTTTATGCTCAGCGTGGGCTATGACATGTATCTCAAGCTGCTGGAGGAGGCGGTGCTGACCCAGCAGGGCCAGCCCGTGCCCAAGCGGACCGACTGCGCCGCCAACCTGACGGTGGCCGCCTCCATCCCGGACCGGTATGTCCCCGCCCAGGAGCAGCGCATGGACCTCTATCGCCGCATCGCCGCCCTGCGCACCGAGCAGGACGCCGACGACCTGGTGGACGAGCTGATCGACCGCTATGGCGAGCCGCCCCGGACGGTAAACAACCTGATCTCCGTGGCCCTGCTGCGGACTGAGGCCGCCCAGGCGGGCATCACCGACATCGACCAGAAGAACGGCTCTCTGCTGCTGACCATCCCGGAGTTTGACCTGCGCCTGGTGTCCCAGCTGTGCGGGGGGGAGCGGTATAAGGGGCGGCTGCTGTTCTCCGCCGGGGAGAAGCCCTATCTGTCCCTGCGCCTGAAAAAGGGGGAGGACGCCCTCCGCGCCGCCCGGGCATTGGTGGCCGACTATGCGGCGCAGCTGGAGTAAACCTCTTGTTCCCAACTCCCCTTTGTGCTATGATAAAAAAACCACCTGCGTTTAAAGCGGGAGAGTTTTTACCGCTGGAAAGGAAAACAAATACCATGAGCATCAAAAAACGGCTTTTATCCGCCGCCCTGGCCCTGGCCCTGGGCGCGTCCCTTCTCACCGGCTGCTCCAAGGGGGCGGACGGCTCCGGCAGCCAGAGCGGCTCCGGCGACAGCTCCTCTGACGTGCAGGCCATGGACCTGACGGACGTCACCGACCCCTATCTGGCCACCGCCGGTATCGCCGGGGACACCGTGGTGGGCACGGTGGGCGAGTATGAGGTGACGGCGGACAGTCTGCTGTATTGGCTGAACTATAACATCAGCTATACCAAGCAGCAGTACAGCGCCTATGGCATCACCGACATGCGCTGGGACGAGACCAGCGACGACGGCACCACCACCGCCCAGGCCCTGCTGAAGACGGCCATGCAGCTGGCCAGCTTCTATCGCCTGCTACCCGAGCTGGCGGCGAAAGAGGGCCTGAGCGTGTCTCAGGAGACCATCGACGGCCTGAAGGACGACGAGGCCAGCATCACCCAGCAGCTGGGCAGCGAGACGCTGAAGGACCACTATTTCTGGATGCAGATGCTGACCCCCGCCCTGTATCAGAAGATGTATCAGGCTGGTGAGGCCAGCCAGCTGCTTCAGGACAAGTATTTCGGCGAGGGCACCCAGGGCTATCCCACCGACGCCGAGGTGAAGACCTATGCCGAGGACGAGCTGGGCTATTATCGGGCCAAGCACATCCTGCTGCTGACCAAGGACATGACCCAGACCGTGACCAACGACGACGGCACCACCGGCTATGCCCCCCTGGACGACGAGACCATCGCCCAGAAGAAGGCCAAGGCCGACGAGCTGCTCCAGCAGCTGCGGGCCTCTGACGACCCCATCGCCCTGTTCGACCAGCTGATGAACGAGAACAGCGAGGACACCGGTCTGGCCGCCAACCCCGACGGCTATACCACCAGCAAGGGGGCCATGGTCCCCGAGTTTGAGCAGGCCGCCCTGGCCCTGAAGGAGGGCGAGATCAGCGACGTGGTGGAGAGCGACTATGGCTATCACATCATCCTGCGCCTGCCCCTGGACCTGGACCAGTTCCGCAGCCAGCTCATCGGCGACAAGATGGAGCAGCAGAGCAACCAGTGGCTGGACGAGTATGGCGTGAAGACCAACGAGGTCTATGACCAGATCGACCCCGAGGCCTTCTGGGAGAAGGCCCAGTCCCTGACCCTGGGGGCCAAGAACGAGATCCAGGCCGTTCTGGATGCCAAAAACGCCGAGGACAGCAGCTCCTCCGCCAGCAGCGCCAGCACCAGCGCCGCAGGCTCGGCCAGCAGCGGGTCCTGAGAGCGGTAAAATTCGACATGTGCAAGAGCGCGCCCCGAGCGGGGCGCGCTCTTTTTGCCTTCCCCTGGGGGAAGGCTTAAAAACTTTCCACATTCCGCCCACCAAATGTGGAAAAATATTTTCCTGTCACGATTCTGCAAAAAACAGGACAGGCCCGGGGGTATACTTTGTGCCACATAAGGGAAGGAGCGTGGAGACATGGAGCGGTGGCACAGCATGACGGCGCGGCAGGTGATGGAGAAGCTGGGCAGCGGGCCGGAGGGCCTCTCTGACGGGGAGGCCGCCCGGCGGCTGGAGCGGGACGGGCCAAATCAACTGGACCCGCCCCGGCGGCCGCCCCTGCTGCTGCGGCTGCTGGGGCAGTTTCAGGACCCCATGATATTGGTGCTGCTGGCGGCGGCGGGGCTGTCCCTGGCGGCCAGCGGGGGCCGGGAGTGGCTGGACGGGGCCATCATCCTCATCATCGTGGCGGTGAACGCGGTGCTGTCCATCACCCAGGAGGACCACGCCCACCAGGCATTGGAGCAGCTGCGGGACATGTCCGCCCCCATGGCCCTGGCGCTGAGAAACGGGAAGGAGCGCCGCCTGCCCGCCGCGGCCCTGGCGGTGGGGGATGTGATCTTGCTCCAGGCGGGGGACCAGGTCCCGGCGGACGCCCGATTATTGGAGAGCACCCGCCTGCGGGCGGACGAGTCGGCCATGACGGGGGAGTCCGCCCCGGTGGAGAAGTCCCCCCGGGAGGGTCTGGACGAGGACACCCCCCTGGGGGACCGGACCAATATGCTCCTGTCCGGGACCATGGTCACGGCGGGCCACGGCAGGGCCATGGTGGTGGCGGTGGGCATGGACACCCAGATGGGCCGCATTGCCGGGCTGCTGCTGGAGGAGGGGGAGAGCCAGACGCCCCTTCAGAAGAAGATGGCCGAGATCTCCAAGACCCTGTCGTTTCTGTGCCTGGCGGTGTGCGGGGTGATGTTCGGCCTGGGGCTGCTCCAGGGGAAGGACCTGCTGGGTATGTTCCTCACGGCGGTGAGCCTGGCCGTGGCCGCCATCCCCGAGGGGCTGCCCGCCATCGTCACCATTGTGCTGGCCATGGGGGTGCAGCGCATGGCGGGGCGGGGGGCTATCGTCAAGCGCCTGCCTGCGGTGGAGACCTTGGGCTGCGCGTCGGTGATCTGCTCGGACAAAACGGGGACCCTGACCCAGAACCGTATGACGGCAAAAGAACTGTGGGTGCCCCAGGGGGGAGCGCGGCGGGAGGCCCTGACGGCGGGGGCCCTGTGCTCCGACGCCAAACTGACCTGGAGCGGGGGCACGCCCACGGCGGAGGGGGACCCCACCGAGACCGCCCTGGTAGAGGCCGCCGCCCGGGAGGGGGTGGACCAGCGGCAGCTGGAGAGCCGCCGCCCCCGGGCGGGGGAGGCCCCCTTCGATTCGGAGCGTAAGCGGATGTCCGTCCTCTACCCCGGTCCGGGGGGTGGCTGGGTGCTGTATGTGAAGGGCGCGCCCGACGTGGTGCTGCCCCGGTGCAGCGCCGGACCCACCGGCCCCATGGGGGAGACGGAGCGGCGGCGGGTGCTGGAGGTGAACGACAGCATGGCCGGCCGTGCCCTGCGGGTCATCGCCGTGGCCAGCCGGAAGCTGGAGCGCTCCCCCGGGGAGAATCTGGAGGGGGCGGAGGAGCAGCTGACCTTTTTGGGGCTGTTTGGTCTGATGGACCCGCCCCGGCCAGAGGCCCGCGCCGCCGTGGCCCGGTGTCACATGGCGGGGGTGCGCCCGGTGAT
>URNZ01000007.1 GCA_900549405.1 uncultured Eubacteriales bacterium
GGTGGGAACAACAGGGCTCGAACCTGTGACCCCATGCTTGTAAGGCATGTGCTCTACCAGCTGAGCTATGCTCCCTTGAAGCGCCCCGCTCTTGCGACGGCTTCGTTAGTATACTAAACCCTGGGCCATTTGTCAACAGAAAATCCAAAAGTTTTTGAAAAAATTTTCGCCAGGGCCCGGCCAAAGGCTGGAAAGCCTTGGGCCCCATGGCTTTGCGCTTGACAATTTTTTTGCCCAGTGACATAATTAGCCTGACCTTGGGCGGGGCCTTTCCCGCCGGAGGGCGAAAGATGAAAGCAAGTATTTGATTCCTAAGCATACCTATTGCATAGCGCATAAAAGGAGGGCCTTTGAACATGGGCAACCAGGTGAAACGGATCGGCGTATTGACCAGCGGCGGCGACGCCCCCGGCATGAACGCGGCGGTGCGGGCAGTGGTGCGCACGGCGGTGAACCGGGGCATTGAGTGCATCGGCATCCGCCGGGGCTGGAACGGTCTCATCAACCACGACTTTATCCGCATGGACAGCAACAGCGTCAGCCATATTATCGACAAGGGCGGCACCATGCTGTATACCGCCCGCAGCGAGGAGTTTATGACGCCGGAGGGCCGGGAGAAGGCCATCGCCACCTGCAAGCTGCTGGGGCTGGAGGGCATCGTGGCCATCGGCGGCGACGGCACCTTCCGGGGGGCCCTGGCCCTGTCCCGCCAGCTGGCCGAGCAGGGGGAGACCCTTCAGGTGGTGGGCGTCCCCGCCACCATCGACAACGACATCGGCTGCTCCAACTATACCATCGGCTTTGACACCGCCTGCAACACGGCCATCGAGTGTGTGGATAAGCTGCGGGACACCATGCAGTCCCACGAGCGCTGCTCGGTGGTGGAGGTCATGGGCCGCCACGCCGGTTATCTGGCCCTGTATGTGGGCATCTCCGTGGGTGCCACGGCGGTGCTCATCCCCGAGCGGCCCGTGGACTTTGACCGGGACGTGGTGGAGAAGATACGTCAGGCCCGCCTGTCCGGCACCACCCACTATATGGTGGTGGTGGCCGAGGGCGCGGGCAGCGCCGTGGACATCGGCAAGCGCATCCACGAGGAGCTGGGCATTGACCCCCGGGTCACCGTGCTGGGCCACATCCAGCGGGGCGGCTCCCCCTCCGCCCGGGACCGGGAGACCGCCAGCCGCATGGGCTATGAGGCGGTGCAGAGCCTGGCCGAGGGCCGGGGCAACCGCATCATCGGCACCCAGGAGGGCAAGGTGGTGGACCTGGACATGGAGGAGGCCCTGGCCATGACCAAGGTGTTCGACATGGAGCGCTACCGCGTGCTGGAGGCCACCACCACCGGCGCGGGGGACTGACCTAAGACTTACATCAAAACAGAAAACCAGCCGGAGAAGCGTGCAAGTGCGGTTCTTCGGCTGGTTTTTTGTGTTTTTTACATCTCCGCCAGCAGCTCTTCCAGCTGCTCCTTGGAGTAGTGATAAATTTTATCGCAGAACTGGCAGGTGAGGTCGGCCTGGCCCTGGTCCTGGATGAGGGAGGACAGCTCCTCCCGGCCCATGCTGATGAGGGCCCGGGTGACCCGGTCACGGGAGCAGTAGCACCGGTACTCCACCGGGTGCTTCTCCAGAATTTCCAGATCGAAGTCGCTGAGGACGGCCCGCAGCAGGCCTTCGCCGTCCAGTCCGCCCTCCAGGGCGTGGCTGACGGAGCCCACCCGGTGGACCCCCGCCTCGATCTTGTCGATGATGTCGTCGCTGGCCCCGGGCAGGAGCTGGATGATATAGCCCCCGGCGGAGGTGACGCTCTGGTCCGTGCCCACCAGCACCCCCAGGGCGCAGGCGGTGGGGATCTGTTCGCTCTCCACAAAGTACATGGCCAGGTCGTCGGCGATCTCCCCGGAGAACAGGCCGATGGAGCCCACATAGGGCTCCTTCAGGCCGATGTCTTTGATGACGGTGAGAGTGCCCGTGCTGCCCACGGCGGCCCCCACGTCCAGCTTGCCCTGGTGCTTTTCCATCAGCTCCACGTGGGGATTCTGCACATAGCCCCGCACGTTGCCCTCGTAGTCGGACACGGCCAGCACCGTGCCCAGGGGGCCGCCGCCCTTGATCTGGAGGGTGAGGGAGCCCTTCTGTTCCTTCAGCATGTCCCCCAGCATAGAGGCCCCCAGCAGGGTCCGGCCCAGGGCGGCGGTGGCCATGGGCAGCAGGGTGTGGATATTCCGGGCCCGCTCCACCAGGTCCCGGCCCGTGACAGCCACGGCCTTGACATAGCCGTCCGCCGTCATTGCTCTTACGATTTCATCTGCCATTGATCTTTGACCTTTTGTCCTTTCTTGCCACAAAGAAGACGCGCTGCTCCCCCGGTCTGGGGGCGCGCATTTTTTTGTCGCCATAAACTTTGATGCCCAGGAACCCGGCCTGGCGGAGGAAGCCGGTCAGCTCCTCCACGGTATAGGCCCGCTCCCGGTGAAGCTCCTCTCCCCGTTCCCACTGGCCGGACTCCTCGTCCAGGCGGAACAGATCCATGAAATAGGAGCAGATGCGGCTGCGCTTGGAATACTCCGCCCGCCACACGCAATAGGTGTCCTCCGTCTCGTCCAGAAAGACCTGGCCGTCCAGGGCGGAGAGCTTCTCCACCGTGTTCACGTCGAAGAGAAACAGCCCCCCGGGCAGGAGGAAGGTGTGGACCCGCTGAAAGGCCTGCTTCAGCTTTTTGGGGTCGGTGACATAGTTCACGCTGTCCAGGCAGCAGACGCAGGCATCGATGGTGCCGTACAGGTCCAGCTTCTCCATGGGCTGACACAGGAAAATGGGAGGGATGACGTTCTCCCCCAGGTCCCGGTTCTTCTCCGCCGCCTCAGCGAGCATCTCCGGGGACAGGTCCACCCCGATCATCTCATAGCCCCGCAGGGCCAGCTCCCGGGTGAGGGAGCCGGTGCCGCAGGCCAGATCTAAGATGGTCTTGCCCGGGATGCCCCGGCGGAAGTGGCGCTCGATGTAGTCGGCCCAGGCGGCATAGGCCACGTCATAGGTCAGCTCGTCATAGCAGCCGGCCAGAAATTCATAGCTGCTCACGATTCCTCTTCCTTCTCCCCCTTCAGCCGGGGGATGACGGTATGGTAGCCCTCCGCGCCGTAATGCAGGCAGCGGTTGACCCGGCTGATGGTGGCGCTGGAGGCGCCGGTGCGCTCCAGAATATCGCTGTAGATCAGCCCGTCGTCCAGCAGCATGGCGACCTCCATGCGCTGCTCCATGGCCTTCAGCTCCGACACCGTACACAGGTCCTGGAGGAAGTTGCGGCATTCCTCCTCGGTCTGCAACAGGATGATGGCACGGTAGAGGGTATCGCTGGCGGGCTTATCCAGAAATTTAGACATAAGGAAGCTCCTTTCTATCCACGACCTATGTGGTGATGGTTCTATTTTAATACGGTAAAATATGAAAGTAAACAGAAAATGCGAATTTTGCACAGAAAAAATAATTTAACATAGGATGACACAAGAAAAACACCTGGGAGGGCGGGAAAATGGCCAAAAAATGGAGAAAGGACCGGGAGGAACCCCGGCTTGTCTGGCGGGAGGCGGAGGAGACCTTGACGCTGGAGGGGGAAAATGTGCTCACCTTCCGCCTGATCTGGCCGCAGCTGGAGGGAGCGGGACTGGGGGGACGGTGGATCAGCCGGTACTATGCCCGTCTGGCGGAGGACTGGCGCAGGCGGTGGCGGCGGGAGGTCTATTGGAAGGCCTGCATTCAGCTGGCCCAGCGCCGGGCCGCCGCCCAGCCCTTCACCCCCTGGCAGGGCGAGCTGCGGGGGGAGGAGGTCCTGTGGCGGGACGGGGTGCTCAGCCTCCGCCTGACCGGCTGGGAGAGCCGGGGGGACGGCAAAGTGAACCGGGTGCAGTGGGGGGATGTGTGGAAGGTGCGGGAGGGCGCGCCCTGTCCCCCGGAGGAGTGGCTGGGGAAACGCCGAGGCCGGAAAAAGCGCCTGGCCGACCAGATCATCGCCCAGGGGGAGCAGCGCCAGAGCGCCGGGGCCTGGGTCCCAGACGGGGACTGGCGGGAAAAAGTACAGAAAAACCTCCCCTGGCGGGACGCCTGCCTCACCGGGGAGGGGATCGAGCTGGCCTTCCCCCAGGGCGCCATAGCCCCCATGGCGGAGGGGAACCCCACGTTTGTGGTGAAGGGTTAGAGCAACAAAAAAACACCACCCAGTGGGTGGTGTTTTTTTCTGGCGGAGTAGGAGGGATTCGAACCCTCGAGCCCGTGAAGGCTACACGATTTCCAATCGTGCTCGTTATGACCACTTCGATACTACTCCGTGTTCACACTTGAGAAAAAGTGTTTAATTGTGGTCGGCCTTGCGGCAACATCGATTATTATACCAGCTTTTTTTCATTCGTCAAGCCTTTTTTGAAAAAATCGAAAATAATTTTTTGCCGGGGAAAAACAGCGCAAAAAATAGCGCGATTGCCCTGAAATTTGCCGGGGGAATGCCGATGAACATAGCAGAGACGGGAAAACGATGCTATAATGCACAGTAAGAAATATCCCGCAGCCAGAAGGAGGAACCCCCATGAAGAAGTTTTACACCATTATTTCGCTCCAGCAGGACCTGGACGACGAGCGCTCGGCCTATTGCTATCAGGCGGTGGGCAACCCCAAGCTCCAGCTGGACCACAAGACCCGCTTTCCCATCATGACGGCCATGGAGGGCTATACCCAGCCGGGGGAGGAGATCGCCGTGATCGCCGTGGTCACCGACCTGGCGGCGGGGCACCGGAACCTGGAGCTGTTCCGCCGCGAGGTGGAGGAGCTGTGTCGGCGCAAGGGGCTTGTCTGCCCCGGGGTGCAGGTGGTCACGGTGCCGGAGGATGACCGGGTGGCCACCCACACGGCCACGTTCCAGAAGCTGCTGAACTATGCCGCCGACGGGGACGAGCTGTTCTCCTGCATGACCTATGGCACCAAGCCCATGTCCACCGCCCTGATGATGGCGGTGCAGTATGCCTATCGGGTGAAGAAGCAGACCACCATCTCCTGCATCGTCTATGGCCAGATCCAGCGCCCGGAGCGGGACAGGAGCACCTGGACGGGCCGGGTGTATGACATGACGGCCCTGGTGCAGCTGGACGAGATCGTGCGGATGCTGGCCGACCGGGGCGTGGAAGACCCCAAGGCGGTCATCGACAGCGTGCTGGCCTTGTAAGGGAGGACGGACCCATGAAAAAGCAGTATGCCTGGGACCAGGTGGACCGGCTGGCGGAGGAGTGGTACGCCACCCCAGCCGGGGAGGAGCACGCGGCCATAAAGCAGAAGCTGCTGGAGGAGTTTCTGGGCCTGTCGTGCGATCTGCTCAGCGAGTCCATGATGGAGGGCCTGGGGGACTTTTGGGAGCAGGACTTCCAGCGCTTTGACCCCGCCCTGTCCCCCTTCTCCAAATTTTTGCTCAGCCGCCTGAAGCTGCGGGTGCGGGACGGGGTCCGGGAGGACCTGGGCCTGCGGCGGGTGAAGCGGGACGGGGAGACGGTCACGGAGGGGGCTTTCTCCCTGGACGACACCGGGGGGAAGGACGCAGATGATGACATGACCCGCGAGGTCCGGGACCCCAGGGCGGAGGAGGCCCTGGAGGAGCTCTTCCTGGACGAGCGGGCCTATGAGTGCCTGTCCCTGATGCTGGACCTGCCCAACAAGCTCCAGGGCAAGGCCAACAACCCGGATAAGATCAACTATTACCGCATGTTCTTCACCGACGGCGTGACCGACTATGTCCGCTCCAGCGGCGGCCAGGTGTTCTTCGCCCACGAGGCCGACCTGTTCCAGGCCGCCAAGCTGCCCTTCCTGGACTTTTTCCTGGACCGGGTCTGCCGGACCGTCCCCCGCCTGGCCAGCAGCGAGACCAGGCCCTATGGCCAGCTGGTGGAGGGCCGCCCGGACAAGCCCGTGGAGCAGCCCCTGCCCCAGGACGTGTACCGCAGCTATCTGGCCCGGGAGGAGGGGCGCAGGGCGGGCCTGTCCGCCATCTCCCAGCAGCGGACGGCCTATCGGGCCTTTTTAAAGAGGATGCTGCAATGCTGACCCGCTATCAGTTGATCCTGGAGCCGGACCGGCCCTGTGCCATCGGCCCGGAGTGGGGCTATCGCCTGTATGCCGCCCTGCTCTCCCAGACGCCGGAGGGCTTTGGCGCGGCGCTGCACCAGAACGCCGTCACCCCCCTGAGCCAGTTCGTCTGGGCGGAGAAGACCGGCGCCCTGCACTGGACGGTGAGCCTGCTGGGGGAGATCAGCGAGGAGATCTTGTCCCCCCTGCTGGAGGGCGTCCCATCCCTGTATCTGGAGCGGGACCGGGTGGAGCTGCGCGTCACCGCCATCCGGTCAGACTGGGTCCACGACGTGGACGAGCTGTTCGCCCGGGCCGCCCGGCAGGAGGGCCGCCACGCCCTGCGCTTTCAGACCCCCACCGCCTTTAAGAGCCGGGGGCAGTATGTGAATCTGCCGACGACACGGCTCCTGATGCAGAGCCTGGTGCAGAAGTGGAACGGCAGCTTTTTGGACTGCCCCATCGAGGACGAGGACGGCCTGGGGGTGGAGACCCTGGCGGCGGGGCTGCGGTGGCGCGGCTTTCAGCTCAGGGACCAGAGCTATCGCCTGAAGGGCAGCGCCATCCCCGGTTTTGTGGGCCGGACGGTGGTGGAAAACCGCCTGTCCGGCTTCCACCGCCAGCTGGCCGACGCCCTGCTGCTCTTCTCCGGCTATTCCGGCGTGGGCATCAAGACCGCCCTGGGCATGGGCGGCGTGATCCACAGCGCCCAACCTTAAAATTCAACACGACAAAAAAGCACGCTGTCCGCGTTTTGTACGGACAGCGTGCTTTTTTCGTGATGAGTTAGGAGTTAGGAGTGATGAGTGATGAGTTAAGAGCGCGCGCCACTTGTCTCCCCCCGTGGGGGAGCTGTCACGGCGGAGCCGTGACTGAGAGGGCCGTCCCCGTAAGGGGCATAGGCTGCGTCCATCACCTTCGTGGATATCAAGCGCAGCTTGACGTTTCCGTCCCCGTAAGGGGTATAGATTGCATCCTGCAACCACTGCGTCAACCACTACGGCATCGAGTTTTCGTCCCCGTGAGGGGTATGAGCTGCGTCCGCGCAGATGTTCTACAACCTCCTACTGGACAAGTTACCGTCCCCGTAAGGGGCATAGACTGCATCTTGTGCTATATCTGTACGATAAGTACGGAAAAAAGTTTCCGTCCCCGTAAGGGGCATAGACTGCATCGGCAAAACTGCACAAAGATCAGCCAGCCGATGGGATGATTATAGCACGTGCTGCCCGGCCCTGCAAGGGGTCAGGGCCCGTCGCCCCGGTGGGAGGTGAACAGGGTGGCGATCTTGCCGCTGTTGAACTGACGGCGGATGGCGTCGTAATTTGTCACATACCAATCCAAAGCATCAATCACAGACAGCAGATGCCGGGCCCGGAGGTCCTTGGCTCTGCTGTCTGGCTGTTTCATCAGCGCCCGCAGGGCCTGATGGTGCTCCTCCAGCATTCGGCGGGCCAGTTCCAGATTTGCGGGCTGAAAATCCGCCGGTTGAAAGCCATATTTCAGTTCCACGTCCATGACCGCGCATCCCCTTTCTGCCGCTATTTTTATAGTTTCATTGTACCATCCCCAGCAGAGAACGCACAAGGCCAAAACAGGCCCCCAAAAATTTTTTCAAAAAAATTTGGCTCATCCCTAAAATCCGACGCCATCCTGCCGATGTGTAGTAGAGGGCGGGAAATGACCCGGCCAACAGATCAAGTCAGGAGGAAATTTACATGGACGACAGGAAAGACAAGAACGAAAACGAAGAAAACGAGAGCGATTTCTGGAGCGACGCCCTGGATGACATCATGCGGCGGAGAGCGTGGAAGGAGTGGCTGGGAGAGATGTTTGACATGGTCATGTGCGTGATGATTGCCGCAGGCTTCACCGTGGCGCTGACGCGGGTGTTCTTCTGCATCTCCATTGTCAGTGGACGATCCATGGAACCCACCCTGCAAAACCGGGACCTGGTGGTGCTCCAGCGGGTGGGCCGCCACACGGACTATGGCGACATCGTGGCCTGCAAGGACCGGCAGGGGGAGCTGCTGATCAAGCGGGTCATCGGCCTGGAGGGGGACGTCATTCAGATCGACGGGCCCAACGGCGTGGTTTACCGCAACGGCCAGCCCCTGGACGAGCCTTACATCGTCGCCGACAGCTACTACACCGGCGACGAGGAGGGTCCCATCACGGTGGAGGAGGGCTGCGTCTTCGTCCTGGGGGACAACCGCCCCAACAGCGCAGACAGCCGCCGCGACTACGTCGGCCAGATCCGGGAGAAGGACGTCAAAGGGGAGCTGCTCTTCCGCCTGGGCAATCTGTCCGGCCTGGAAAAGGACATCCGCCGCCTGCAATTCAAGGCTCGCCGCATGTTCAGCGGGCAGTTTTAAAGAAACACAAGAGAGCGCATATTTCCCCGCCCCCGCTGGGGGCGGGAACGAGAAAAAACATAGGAGGAATACATAATGAAGACCAATCAGACCACCGAGAAGAAGCTGAAGAAGGTCCTGCGGGGCGAGATCTACTACGCCGACCTGCCCGCGGAGAGCTGCGGCGCGGAGCTGCGGGGGATGCACCCCGTCCTCATCGTGCAGAACGACGTGGGCAACCGCTTCTCCACCACCACCATCGTCCTGCCCATCACCACTGACCGCCGCACGAAAAAGCCCATGCCTACCCACGTTTATATAGGCTGCTTGGAGCACGAGTCCATCGTCCTGGCCGAACAAATGCGCGTCATCGACAAAGCCCGCCTGCACAGCTGGCTGGCCAGCATCGATGACAAGACCCAGGAGCAGGTAGACCGCGCCATCAAGATCAGCCTGGCGGTATAATATAATGAAGGGTCCTGGGTACAAAGTACCCAGCCCGGGCATCTTAAAACCGGGAGGTGAACAAGATGACCCACAAGAACAAAAAACGCTCCGACCACAAGTCCAGCCCCGGTCTATTAAACGACCTGCGGCTGAGCCCCCATGGGCGGCTGTGCGCCCGGTTTGACGGGATGAGCATGGCCGACTACCCCACGGGGGTACGCAGCGGCATGGGCTTTCCCGTGGTGGACAACTGCGTGGAGGAGCACATCCAGTAAAACGATCAGAAACAACGGCAGAGAAGACAAAAGAACGCCCGCCCCGTCTGGTTTTCAGACGGGGCGGGCGCGTTAGCAATGACAGAGCGTTTCGTTTGCAGCAGAATTACAGCAGGTGGAAGTTCACGATCAGGCCGGAGAACACGATGGAAACGGTGGAGACCAACTTGATCAGGATGTTCAGAGAGGGGCCGGAGGTGTCCTTGAAGGGGTCGCCCACGGTGTCGCCGATAACGGCGGCCTTGTGGTTGTCGCTGCCCTTGCCGCCGTGGTGGCCGGCCTCGATGTACTTCTTGGCATTGTCCCACGCGCCGCCGGCGTTGGACATGAACACGGCCATGGCGAAGCCGGTGACGGACACGCCGCCCAGCAGACCCACAACGCCCTCAACGGACAGGATCAGGCCGGTGACGATGGGCACGATGATGGCCAGCAGAGAGGGCTTGACCATCTCCTTCAGAGCGCCCTTGGTGCACAGACCCACGCAGCTGGCGTAGTCGGGATCGGTCTTGCCCTCCATGATGCCGGTGATCTCCCGGAACTGGCGGCGGACCTCGACCACGATGGACTGGGCGGCGCGCTGCACGGCGCTCATGGTGAAGGCGGCGAAGACGAAGGTGAGCATAGCGCCCACGAACAGACCCACCAGAACGGCGGGGTTGGTCAGGGACAGGTCAGGGGCGTGGTCCATCTTAGACTTGACGATGTCCACATAGCTGACCAGCAGAGCCAGAGCGGTCAGAGCGGCGGAGCCGATGGCGAAGCCCTTGCCGGTGGCAGCGGTGGTGTTGCCCAGGGAGTCCAGGGCGTCGGTGCGCTCACGGACCTCCTCGCCCAGGCCGGACATCTCGGCAATGCCGCCGGCGTTGTCGGCCACGGGGCCATAGGCGTCGGTGGCCAGGGTGATGCCCAGGGTGGACAGCATGCCCACGGCGGCGATGCCGATGCCGTACAGGCCCTTGGAGAACAGGTCAGCATAATTCTCGGAAGCGGTGGCCAGAGAGCCGCCGGCAGCCAGGAAGGAGATAATAACGGCAGCGCCCACGATCAGGATGGGGGCGATGGTGGACATCATGCCCAGGGACAGACCGCCGATGATGGTGGTGGCGGCGCCGGTCTCGGTGGCGTCAGCCAGGACCTGGGTGGGCTTGTAGGTGTCAGAGGTGTAATACTCGGTGAAGTAGCCGATGGCGCAGCCGCCGATCAGGCCGCACAGGATAGCGACGTACACGCCCCAGTTGCCCACGGTGAAGTGGGTCAGAGGAGCGGCCAGGATGGCGGCCAGGATGGCGGCGCCGTAAGTACCCTTACGCAGGGTGCCCAGCAGCTCGCGCTGAGAAGCGCCCTCTTTGGTGCGGATGAGGAAGGAGCAGGCGATGGAGCACAGGATGCCCACAACGGCCAGGGAGATGGGCAGCAGCATGGCGGACCAGCTGTTGTCGGGATAGGCGGCCACGCCCAGAGCGAAGGTGGCCAGGATGGAGCCAACATAGGACTCGTACAGGTCAGCGCCCATGCCGGCCACGTCGCCCACGTTGTCGCCCACGTTGTCGGCGATGGTGGCGGGGTTGCGGGGGTCGTCCTCGGGGATACCGGCCTCGACCTTACCCACCAGGTCAGCGCCCACGTCGGCGGCCTTGGTGAAGATGCCGCCGCCCACACGGGCAAACAGAGCCATGAAGGAGGCGCCCATGCCGAACATGACCATGGTCTGGGCGATCTTGGCGGCGTCGAAGTGAGCCACATACTTCAGGATGTGGAACCAGACGGAGATGTCCAGCAGGCCCAGGCCCACCACAGTGAAGCCCATGACGGAGCCGGAGGAGAAGGCCACGTTCAGGCCCTTGTTCAGGCTCTCGCTGGCAGCCTGCGCGGTGCGGGAATTGGCGGCGGTGGCGATGCGCATACCCACAAAGCCGGCCAGGGCGGAGTAGATGCCGCCGGTCAGGAAGGCGAAGGGGATGAACCAGTTGTCCAGCATCCCAAAATAGGCCAGAGCCAGCAGGATGACGAACACCACCACGAACACCTTAGCCACGGTGGTGTACTGGTGACGCAGATAGGCGTTAGCGCCCTGACGGATGGCGGAAGCGATCTTCTTCATGGTGTCGTTGCCTTCGGAGAAGGCCAGGACTTTCTGCCGCTGCAGGATGGCAAACAGCAATGCTGCCACCGCACCGACAAGTCCGATCCAGAAATAATTGTCCAAAACTTGCACTCTCCTCTTTTACTTACTTCTTTCGATTCTTGCCTGCGCTAGGGAAGGGTTAAAAAAAGCCGCTAGGACCCTAGCGCTATGTTATGTTGTTATTTTACCATATAGCACGCAAATTGCAAGTGAACATTTTAAACTACTTGCACACTAATACTTTTTAAATTTTTGTAAGTGTTCTCTTAAATGGAACAGGGACCGGATAAGCGGAAACTTCACCCCTTCCGCCAGGTGCTACGGCTGAACAAGACCAGCACGGGCAGGATCTCCAGCCGTCCCACGATCATGCACAGGGACATGACCAGCTTGGACAGGGGGGAGAAAATGGAGAAGTTCCCCGCCGGGCCGATGAGCTCCAGCCCGGGTCCCACGTTGCTCACACAGGTGAGGGCGGCGGAAAAAGAGACGGAGAAAGAGAAGTTGTCCAGGGAGATGATCAGGGCCCCGGCCAGAATGACCAGAAAATAGCTCCCTATAAAGGTGAGGACCGAGTGGATGGTCTCCTCCTCCACCACCTTGCCATCCAGGGTGACCACCTCCACCGAGCGGGGATGGACAATGCGGTGGATCTCCCGCCGGAGAGAGCGGCCCAGGATCAGAATACGGGAGCACTTCATGCCGCCGCCGGTGGACCCGGCGCAGGCCCCGCAGAACATGATCAGGATCAGGATGAGATGGGACAGCTGGGGCCACAGGGTAAAGTCCGCCGTGGCAAAGCCGGTGGTGGAGATGATGGAGGCCACCTGGAACACGGCATAGCGCAGAGCTTGGGCAAAGGAGGAGTACAGCCCCCGGATGTTCCAGGCAATGAGCAGGGTGGACCCGGCCACCACCGTCAGGAAAAAGCGCAGCTCGTCGCTGGCCAAGATATCCCGGAACTTGCGGGTGAGCAGCAAAAAGTACACGGCGAAGTTCACCGAGAACAGCAGAATGAACACGGTAATAATGAGGTCGATGGCTACGCTGCCATAGGCCCCCACGCTGGCGTTCCGGTTGGAGAAGCCGCCGGTGCCGGCGGAGGACAGGGCGTGGATGACCGCATCGTACCAGGGCATCCCGGCGATCTTCAGCAGCACCGTCTCCACCACGGTAAGGCCGAAGTAGATGCTGTAGAGGATTTTAGAGGTGGTGGACTGCTTGGGCACCAGCTTGGAAAAGACGGGGCCGGGGGTCTCTGCCTGGGTGAGATAGTGGGAGCGGATGCCCATGGAGGGCAGCACGGCGGTGGCAAGGACCAGCACGCCCATGCCCCCCAGCCAGTGGGTGAAGGAGCGCCAGAACAGCACACCCCTGGGCATAGACTCGATGTCTGTGAGGATGGAGGCCCCGGTGGTGGTGAAACCGGAGGCCGATTCAAACACGCAGTCCACAAAGGAGGGGAAGCTGCCGCTGAGCCAGAAGGGCAGGGCCCCGAACAGGCAGGTGGCAAACCAGATCAGGCCCACGGCCACAAAGCCCTCCCGGGCAAAGAAGCGGGCCTTGGTCTTTAACCGGCACAGCCCCTGGCCCACCCCCAGCAGGAGCAGGGCGGTGACGAGAAAGGGCAGGGGACTCTCCCCATAGACCAGGGCCACCATTGCCGGCAGAAGCAGAAAGACGGACTCAATGCGCAGGATATGGCCAAGGACCTTGAAAACCAGCTTTACGTTCATTGCGCGCCCCCCACGGGGACCTCGTCCCGATAGATGTCGTTTAAATCCCGGATGCCGCTGTCCTTAGAGATGACGATGACCCGGTCCCCCGCCTGCAGGAAGGTGGAGCCCTCGGGAATGATGATCTCCTGATCTCGCACCAGCACGGCGATGAGGATGTTGGGCTTGAGCCGCAGGTCCTTCAGGGCCACGCCCAGGTTCCGGGTGTTGGGGCTGACGGTGAACTCCATGGCCTCCGCCCCGCCGTCGGCGATGCGGTAGAGGGCGTTCATCACGCTGCCCTGGGAGTTGGTCAGCCCACGCACCAGCCGCAGCATGTGGGAGGCGGTGATGAACTTGGGGGACAAAACGCTCTCCAGCCCCACGGAGTGGACGATGCCCGCATAGTTGAGCCGGTTGCACTTGGCGATGATCTTGGACAGGCCCATCTGCCTGGCATAGAGGGAGATGATGATGTTGTCCTCGTCCTGGTCGGTAAGGGCCACAAAGGCATCGCAGGCGGACAGATTCTCCGACTCCAGCAGCTCCTGGTCGGTGCCGTCGCCGCAGAGGACGGTGGCCTTGGGGTGCTGGAGCTGGAGAGCCCGACACCGGTCCTCCCGGCGCTCCACCACCTTTACCTGGATGCCCGTGTTCTCCAGCAGGGACATGAGATAGTTGGAGATCTTGCCGCCCCCCACCAGGAACACCCGGCGGATTTTGGGGGCATAGCGGCCCAGCAGGCGGAAGAACTGGTCCAGGCTGTCCGGCTGGCCCACCAGATAGAGCTTGTCCCCCACCCGGGGCACAAAGGAGCCGTTGGGGATGAGCACAGTGCCCTCCCGCTCTACGGCACAGAACAGCAGGGACAGCCGCTTGACCCCGCTGGACAGGGTACGCAGGGAGGAGCCCACCAGAAAGTCCCCCTCCTGAAGGCGAAAGCCCATCAGCTCCACCCGGCCGCGGCAGAAGGACTCGATATTGGCGGCGGAGGGAAAGCGGAGCAGGCGGGAGATCTCCAGGGCGGTGGCCCGCTCGGGGTTGATCACCATGTCGATCTTCAGGTCCTTGCGCAGCTCGGCCAGGGTGCTGTTATACTCCGGGTTGCGGATGCGGGCGATGGTATATTTTGCCCCCAGATTTTTGGCTACCAGGGAGCAGACCATGTTCACCTCGTCGGAATTGGTGGTGGCCACCACCAGGTCGGCGCTGTCCGCTCCGGCCTCCCGCAGAACATTGGCGGACACGCCGTTGCCCTGTACCGCCATAATGTCCAGCATGTCGGCAGCCCGGCGCAGGGCGGCCTCCTTTAAATCTACAATAGTTACGTCGTGAGATTCCCGCACCAGCTGCTCGGCCAGGGTAAAGCCCACCTTGCCGCTGCCCGTAATGATGATTTTCATAAGCGCGTCCTTTCTTAAGATGGCTTCCGGGAAAAAGCCCTGCCCAAAGGGAGATTTGGGCAGGGCAAAAATCGCAGCACCGCGCCGCCGGACAGGACCCGGGGCGGAACACCGGAAACCGATGGAAGAAACTGTTCCCACATTATAGTATAAACGGGGACAAAGGTCAAGCGGGAGTGCGGGGAGTCATCGATTTCAGATGCAAAATGCGGCATAGAGCGGAACGATCTTCTTGTTGTCCTCAAAGTCGAAGTTCTTTGCAGAGAGCTTGATGGCGTAGGCGGGCTGATAGGCCTTCATATAGATATTCAAGCTCTTGGCTTTGGTGTTGTCGGCAGATTTGACCTCGATGGGGATGAGCTGGCCGTCGCGCTGAATGATAAAATCGATCTCAGCGCCGCGCTCAGACTCCCAATAATAGGTGCGGTAGCCGTTGATGGTGAGCTGCACATTGACATAGTTCTCCGCCATGCCGCCCTTAAAGTCGTTGATCTCCTCCACCATATAGAGAACGTCATTGGCGGCCAGATCTTTCTTGGCGCACAGCAGCCCCAGGTCGGACACATAAATTTTGAACGAATCGATGTCGCGGTAGTTTTCCAGGGGCTTTTTGATTTGCTCCACTTTATAGACCTGTGACACGATACCAGACAGGCAGAGCCATTCGATGGCATTTTCAAATTCAGCGGCCCGTCCGCCCTTTTTGATGAGCTTATATTGGAAACGGGTATTCTTCCTGGAGAGCTGAACGGTGATGTTGTCATAGGCAAGTCTGGTTTTCTTGATCTCGTTCAGGCTGTTATACTTGCTCATGTCGTTGAGATAGCTGGCAAGGATCGTGTCCTGCGTATGGCGGACAAGGATATGGTCCTTCGTCTCCACAAACTGCATCACGCACTCCGGCATACCGCCCACCACAAGATACTGCCGGTAAAGCTGCATTGCGGCGTCGTGCAGGGCAGAGGGCAGCGGTGCATTGGTGCGAAAGCACTCTTTGATCTGCGCGACCAGCTCGTTCTCGCCCAGGGCCAGCATGAATTCCTCCATATCCATGGGATACAGCGTTTTCATATCCACCTTTCCCACAGGAAAAGAGAACTTCGCCCGGTTGACCGCAACGCCAAGCAGGCTGCCCGCGACGATGATGTGATAGTCAGGGGCGTCCTCACAGAAGTATTTGAGGGAGGTCAGCGCCCGTTCGCAGAGCTGCACCTCGTCGAATACGATCAGTGTCTTTTCCTTTACGATGGTCTGGCCTGCGATGTGGGACAAGATCGGGATCAGATAGTCGGGGCTGATGTTTTCCGCAAAGGTCTCGTTCAGCTTTGGATTGGTCTCGAAGTTGAAGTAGGCCACGTTTTCATAGTGGGTGCGCCCAAACTCCAGAATGGAATAGGTCTTTCCGACCTGCCTTGCGCCCTGTAGGATCAGGGGCTTGCGATGTTCACTATCTTTCCACGCTTCCAAAAAACCAACGATTTTTCGATACATACTCAGACCTCCTTGAAGGTGCTGAGTATAGTATAACAAGTATTCGTGTAAAAATCAACGAATTTAAAATGAAATTTCACATTAAATGACACGAATATTTTCTTAAATCCAACATTAAACGACGGGAATACGGGAGTCTCTGTATAAAAACGACACAAAAAGAATACCAACTGTACGAAAGGAAGGAAAACGTACAGCTGGTATTCTAAAATCAAACAGAAAACGCGGTGATCTGGGGGTAGGAGTCCATCATGGCCTGGAACTCCGCGGCCTGGATGGGGCGGCGGATGCGGATGCACAGGTGATAGCTCATGTCTCCGCTGTCCAGCCGCTTGGTGGAGCAGCCATAGATAAGAGCCCCCCGCTCCTGAAGCATACTGAACAGCTGCTCCTTCACCTGGGGGCAGTCGTGAAATTGCAGGGTGATGTCCTGGTTGGTATAGGCGTCCGCCCCGATGTGGAGCTTGTGCATCAAAAACTGGATGGCCACGATGAAGACGGTGGTCAGCCAGCCGATGAGATACAGCCCCGCCCCAAAGGCCAGGCCAACGGCGGAGGTGGCCCAGATGCCAGCGGCGGTGGTCAGACCCTTGACGGAGGTGCCGGTGCGGAAGATGACCCCGGCCCCCAGAAAGCCCACCCCCGTGACCACCTGAGAGGCGATGCGGGAGGCGTCCACCCCGTCGGAGCCATAGAGATAGACCCCGTTTTGGATGATGTCGGCAAAGCCATATTTGGACACCACCATCATCAGGGCCGCCCCGCAGGCCACCACGCAGTGGGTGCGCACCCCGGCCTCCTTCAGGCGGCGGGTGCGCTCATAGCCGATCATGCAGCCGCACAGGCTGGCCATGAGGATGCGCACAAAACACTCCAGCTCCAATGCTATGGAAAGGCCGGTCATGTCACTGCCCCTCCTTCCCCCGGCGGGCGGCCTGCACCTTTTGGATGAGGTGGCGGCCCACCGTCACCTGAAATGCCAGGGCCTGGTCGGCCAGGGCGTCGTCAAAGGGGGTGAGATAGTTGGTCACCTCAAAGGTGAAGTCCCCCGCATAGCCGATCTCCCCCAGGGCGGAGGTGATGGCGTTCCAGTCCAGCTTGCCCAGATAGGGCAGGGTGTGGTCGTCGGCCCTGTGGCCGTTGTCGTGGATGTGGACGGCCTTCACCCTGCCGCCCCCCAGGGTGCGCAGCAGCTCCGCCGGGTCCTCCCCGGCCAGCCCCGCGTGGCCCACGTCCACACAGGCGCAGGCCCAGGGGTCCCGGAGGGAGTCCAGAAAGTCCCGGAACTCCGTCGGGGTAGAGAACACGTCGCTGTCCCCGCAGCCCCGCAGGGGGTCGGTCTGCCACATGTTCTCCAGGGCGATCTGCACGCCGCACTCTTTTCCAAGCTCTAAAATGCGGTGGTAATACTCCTGGTTCCAGTCCCACAGCATGGCCTGGTTGCCCCGATAGCGGATGTGGTGGATGGGGTGGACCACGATGCGGGGGATGCCCAGCAGGGCGGCGCAGCGGAAGGACTGGTGAATTTTCGGCAGGATGTTGGTCTCAAAGGCGGGGGTGAGCCACTCATGATCCCAGTCGAACAGGAAGGGGGCGTGGGCCTGGTTGAAGAACACGCCCTGGTCCCGGGCCAGGGTCAGCAGCTCCTTGCCGTACTCCTCCCACCGGGGGGTGTTCCACACGCAGTCGTCAGAGACCATTTCATTAAAGGTATAGTCCACCGCGTCAAACCCGGCCTTGGCCATGCGGCGGATGGCCTCCCGGTCCCCGAAGCGGGACCGGAGGGCGGACATGGGGCCGGAGAGAACCATCGACTTAGACATGGCCGTTGGGCTCTACCAGCACCTTGATAGACTCGCTGCCCATCTGGGTCAGGATGGCCTGCTCCAGCTGGTCCATGGGGAAGAAGTGGGTCAGCAGAGGCTCCAGCTGGATGCGGCCGTGGTTGATGAGGGAGACGGCCCGGTCGTGGGTGTCCGGGTTGATGAGGGAACCCACGATATTCAGCTCCTTATTATAGATGTCAAAGGGGCTGAACTGGTCCAGCTCGTCCACGGGGTGAACGGCGAAGAGGAGGATGGTGGTGCCCCGCTTGCAGATCTGAAAGGCCTGCTTCATGGCGATGGCGTTGCCCACGCACTCGATGACCACGTCCACCCCGGGCAGACCGGTGATCTCCCGCACCCGGGCGGCCAGGTCCTCGTTCACCGGGTCGATGGCCGCGTCCGCGCCCACTTGCAGGCCAATCTCCCGGCGCATGGCCACCGGCTCGCTGAGCAGCACCTGGCTGGCCCCGGCCATGCGGGCCAGCTGGACCATCATCAGGCCCACCGCGCCGCCGCCCAGGACGCACACCGTGTCCCCGTGGCGGATGTTGGCCCGGTCAATGCCATGGACGGCGCAGGCCAAAGGCTCGGTCATGGCCCCATACTTCAGGGGGACGGAGGGGAACAGGCGATAGCACTGCTCCTGCTTGACCACGCAGGTCTCGGCAAAGCCGCCGTTCAGGTTCACGCCATAGGCTTGAAGCCCGGTACACAGCTGCTTTTTGCCGATGCGGCAGTAGTGGCACTTGCCGCAGTACATGTTGGGGTCCACGGTGACGTGGTCCCCCAGGGCCAGGGTGTCCACCCCGGGACCCAGGGCCTCCACCACGCCGGAGAACTCGTGCCCCAGCACCACGGGGTGCTTTACGTCGGCAGAGCCCTTGCCGCCGTGGTAGATATGGACGTCGGTGCCGCACACGCCGCAGGCGGCCACCCGCACCCGGACGCAGCCGGGGCCGGGCTCCTGATCCGGCAGAGGCCGGACCTCAAAGGACTGGTTTCCTAAAAAATAGCTTCCATTCATGGAATCGTCTCCTTTCAAAACGACGCAACGCCGCAGACGGGAAAACCGGCTGAGGGAAGAACAAAGGGGTCTGATACTTATAAAAAGAAACTTTACTTAAGTTTGTAACTAGGATAGCACATTTCAAGATAGTTGACAACCATGCAAACAGCATAAGATTTTTTGAAGTTAGTTGTGCAATATTCACGAAGGACCGGCGGACGGAGGGGGCGGCGGGAGACACAAAATAGAATATGGACAGTAACTGTTTATGTCGGAGCGAGAAAAAGGGGTACGGACGCGCCCCGATGAAATTTTTATTTACAAATTTTGCTCGGCTATGCTATAGTTATAAGGAAACTACATTTGCAAAAGTTGGAGGACACCCTATGAGCGGGAACGAGAGTCTGACCACCACTGAGATCAAAAAGCAAAACTGCAAAAAGGTCTTTGACTATTTATATCAGAACCAGCGTACCTCTAAGCAGACCATTGCCCAGGCCCTGGGGCTGAGCATGCCCACCGTGTCTCAGAATTTAAAGCTGCTGGAGGGGGCGGGGGTGGTCCGCCGGGACGGGTTTTACGAGTCCACCGGCGGCAGAAAGGCCCACGTGCTGCGCTTTGTGCAGGACGCCCGGGTGGCCGTGGGCGTGGCCATTCTGGAGGGGAGCGTGCAGCTGTGCGCCGTGGACCTGCTGGGAGAGGTGCTGCGGGAGGAGACCCACCCCCTGCCCTATGAGAACAGCGACGGCTATTACCAGCAGGTGGGCCGCCTGGTGCGGGGGCTGATGGCCCATCTGCCCTATGGCAAGGAGCGGGTGCTGGGGGTGGGCATCGCCATCCAGGGCCTGGTGTCCGCCGACGGCGAGCGGGTGGTGTATGGCGCCATCCTGAACAACAACGGGGTCACCCGGGAGATGTTCCAGCGGTATATCCCCTATCCCTGCCGCCTGCTCCACGACACCGAGGTGGGCGCCGCGGCGGAGTTCTGGCACAACCAGGAGATCCGTGACGCCATCTATCTGGTGCTGAACCGGAACATGGGCGGCGCCCTGGTGGTGGACGGCAAGGTCCAGCAGGGCAGCGGCATCATCGAGCACATGACCCTCTTTCCCGGGGGAGAGCCCTGCTACTGCGGCAAAAAGGGCTGCGTGGAGGCCTATTGCTCGGCCAACAGCCTGCGCCGGGCCACGGGCTTTCCCGTGGAGCTGTTCTTCCAGCGCCTGCGGGCGGGGGACGGGCAGTGCCGCCAGGTGTGGGATACCTATCTGAAAAATCTGGCCCTGGCCATGGACAACATGCGGATGCTGGTGGACTGCAAGTTCGTCATCGGCGGCTATTTGCAGCAGTTTTTGACCGGGGAGGACCTGGAGCGGCTCACCGAATACGCCCACCGGCAGACCGCCTTCCCCGAGCTGCCCATCTGCCTGACCCAGAGCCGCTATGGCCCCAACGCCGCCGTGCTGGGGGCGGCCATCTATTACATCGACCAGCTGCTGCAAAACATCGAGCCGCTTTTGGAGTAAAGGAGTAAAGAAAGAAGGTTTTCCCTATGGCCTTTCCCATTACCAACTACCACACCCACACATCCCGTTGCAAGCACGCCCAGGGGACGGACCGGGACTATGTGCAGCAGGCCGTGGACTGCGGCTATCAGGTGCTGGGCTTTACCGACCACGTGGCCTGGCCCTTTTCTGACGGCTTTGTCAGCCCCGTCCGCATGGACGCCAGCCAGATGCCCGAGTACGCCGCCTCCATTTTAAAGCTGAAGGAGGAGTACGCCGGGCGGCTGTCCATCCACCTGGGGGCGGAGTGCGAGTATTTCCCCGACTACCTCCCCTGGCTGAAAGAGCAGCAGGAGGCGCTGGGGCTGGAGTATCTCATCCTGGGGGTCCACTATCCCCCCAACGAGGAGGGGTGGCCCCAGTTCGCCGCGGCCACCACGCCGGAGGAGCTGGAACAATATACCGACGTGGCCCTGGCGGGGATGGAGAGCGGGCTGTTCGCCTGCCTGTGCCACCCGGACCTGCCTTTAAAGAGCTATCCCAAGTTTGACGCCCACGCCCGGAACATGAGCGAGATCTTATGCCGCCGTGCCCGGGAACTGGACCTGCCCCTGGAATATAACCTGGCGGGGCACCGGCTGCGGGGGGAGTCCAAGGGCTGGGGCTATACCAGCGACGAGTTCTGGGCCATCGCCGCCCAATATGGCTGCAAGGCCATCATCGCCCTGGACGCCCACCAGCCGGAAGTGATCGGCCAGGTGGCGGACATCGCCGGGGCTAGAGAGAAGCTGGCCGTCCTGGGTATCCAGGTGCTGGACCGGCTGCCCGGACTGGACTGACCGGAATAAGGAGGAGTGAACATGGAACGAACCATCGACGTGACCGCCCTGGGGGAGCTGCTCATCGACTTTACCGAGAGCGGCCTGAGCCCCCAGGGGAACCCCCTGCTGGAGGCCAACCCCGGCGGGGCCCCCTGCAATCTGCTGGCCATGCTGGCCCGGCTGGGCCATAGGACCGCCTTTTTGGGCAAGGTGGGCCGAGATGCCTTTGGGGACATGCTCCGCCAGCGGGTGTCCGGCGTGGGGGTGGACGTGTCCGGTCTGCGGGTGGACGAGAATATCCCCACCACTCTGGCCTTTGTCCACACCCAGCCGGGGGGGGAGCGGGACTTCTCCTTCTATCGCAAGCCCGGGGCCGACCTGATGCTGGGGGAGGACGAGGTGGACTTTGACAAGATCGCCGCTTCCCGGGTGTTCCACTTCGGCACCCTCTCCTCCACCGGGGAGCCGGCCCGCAGCGCCACCCGGGCCGCCCTGGCCTATGCCAAGGCCCACGGCTGTCTCATCTCCTTCGACCCCAATCTGCGCCCGCCCCTGTGGGACAGCCTGGACCGGGCACGGGAGGAGATCGACTTCGGCCTGTCCCAGTGCGACGTGCTGAAGATCTCGGACAACGAGATCGAATTCATGACCGGGGAGACGGACATCGACGTGGGAGTGGGAAAACTCCTCCAGCGCCACCCCATACCCCTGGTGCTGGCCACCATGGGCCCCGGGGGCAGCAAGGCCTTCTTCCGGGGACAGACGGTGTTCGCGCCCCCCAAACTCACGGAAAAGACCATCGAGACCACCGGCGCGGGGGACACCTTCGGCGGCTGCGCCCTGCACTTTGTGCTGAAATATGGCCTGGACGGCCTGAACGAGGACCGGCTGCATGAGATGCTCACCTTTGCCAACGCCGCCGCCTCTCTGGTCACTACCCGGAAGGGGGCCCTATGCGTCATGCCCACCCCGGAGGAGGTCCGGGACTACATGGCCCGGGACTGAGAAAGAAAAGACAATAAAAAAACCGCCGGATGCAGCGTTTGAAACACTGCATCCGGCGGTTTTTCGTATCTTTAGCGGCTCTCCTCCTCGGAGAGGGTATGGGGCGCAGGGGGGACGATGGGCTCGTCGTGGACCATGGGCTGAAAATAGTCCTGGTCCTGGAGCACAGCCTTCCGCCGCTGGGCCACGTCGATGATCAGGGGATAGAGGACGATGGCGACCAGTCCGCCGGAGAAGCCGTTGTTATACAGATTCATCCCCGCCACCGGGGAGCTGGTGTACAGCACCACGGAGGAGTGGAGAAACCCGGCCAGCAGGCCATAGGGCCAGCCGAAATAGCCGGAGATGGGGGCCAGGGTGGTGCAGAACAGACAGGCCAGCTGCACCGACGGGTCGCTGAGGGACCAGTGCATCACCATTCCCCCCAGGAACACCCCGGCCATCACCGGGATGATGTTGGCCGCGTGCTTGCCAAAGGCGGAAAAACCCATGATGGTGAGAATGCCGCCGATGGTGGGGCCGTTCAAGTCTCCGCCGCCGCCCAGGACAAAGGCCATGCCGATCAGGCCGTTCACCCCCGTGTTGATGAGCACCGGGGCGGGGCCGAACATGCGCAGAAAGTCGCTGGGGGAGCGTCCGCTGGTGAGCAGCAGACGGCGATAGCCCGCCCAGGCGGCCCACACCGGCTTGCGGCAGCAGAACAGCCCGCACAGGATCAGCACCAGGCACAGGCCGGACAGCATCCCGGCAAACAGCCGGTTATACCCCGTGGCCCAGTTATAGTGGACGGTGGGGTCAGCCCCCAGGGAGCTCATCAGGGGCACCAGGATCATGGCCACCAGGCCGCAGGCGAACCCGGCGTTGTACAAATTCATGCCGTTTTGGATGCGATAGGTATAGCTGGACAGGGGGGGCATGATAAAGCCGATGAGCACCCCCACCGCCACGGCGGAATATACGTTCCCCCAGCCGTTGTCCAGGGCAATATAGCTGACCAGAGGGGACAGGGCGGTGGTCAGCAGGCCGATGTGGATATAGGTGCCCAACGGCTCCCGGCGAAAGCGGGCATAGAGAAAGGACCCGGCCAGAATGGGCCAGATGTTCACAAAATTCTTGCCGAACAGGGCAAAGCCAGACATCAGCCCCACCTCCAGCTGGGTGGTGCCGTTAAAGGTCTCGTTGGAGAAATAGAGCAGGCACAGGGTGATGGCGGTGACCAGGGCGGCGTTGCACAGGGCGGCCCCCGGCCCGGCCACGGCGATGTAGTCGGTGATGAGGGCGTCCTCGGTGTACACGATGGTGCGTAGCCCCCGCAGGATGTTGCCGGGGCTGTCCAGCAAAAAGGCGGCCAGCAGCTGAAGGGCGGCAAACAGCCAGAAATAGCGGGGCATCCGGCGATAGCGGTCATGCTGGTGGGGGTGAAGGTGGGTGGTCATGATATCTCGTCCTCCTGGAAACTCAGGCCCCGGCTGGCGGAGCGGCGGGCGGGAAGGGGCGGGATCAGGTCAGCTGGCGGAAATAGTCCCGGGTCTGCTGGGCGTTGCGGCGGATCTCTGCGGCCAGGGCGTCCATAGAGGGGAAGCACTGCTCGGGCCGGAGGTATTTATAAAACTCCATGCGGATCTCGTGGCCATACAGGTCGCCGTCAAAGTCCAGGATAAAGCCCTCCACAGTGACGTGGCCGTCGTTGTCCTCCACCGTGGGGCGCACCCCCACGTTGGTCACGGCGCAGCGGCACTGTCCGTCGAACCACACCCGGGTGGCGTACACGCCGAAGGCGGGGACGATGACCCCCTGGGGGATGAGCAGGTTCACCGTGGGAAAGCCCAGGGTGGTGGTGCCGATCTTCTTCCCGTGGGCCACCCGGTTGGTCAGGGTGTGGGGATGGCCCAGGAACTGGTCCGCCCGTTCCACCTCCCCCTGAGCGATGAGGGTGCGGATATAGGTGGAGGAGATGGTGATACCGTCCTGCTCTACCTTTTGGATGATGTCGCAGCCCATGCCCAGCTCCCGGCACTTCTCCTGGAGGCGCTGGGGGTTGCCCTTGCCCATATAGCCAAAGTGGAAGTCGTGCCCGGCCACCACGTGGACGGCCCCCAGCTCCTTTTGCAGATATTCCGACACAAAGTCCTGCCAGTCCATCTTCTGCATCCCATCGAAGGGGGCCACGATGACCTCTTCGATGCCATAGTACCGGCGCATCAGCCACACCCGGTCCTCCACCGAGCTGAGCAGGGGGACGGCCTGGCCGGTGATGGCGGCGGTGGGGCTGCGGTCAAAGGTAAAGGCACAGGGCTTGGCCCCCAGCCGGTCGGCCACCTGGGCCACCGTGCGGAGCAGAGCCCCGTGGCCCTTGTGTACCCCGTCGAAAAAGCCCAGGGCAATGACACGTTTTGGTGTACTCAAAGTAATTTCGCTCCTTTATATTGCAAGAGGTAGAGAATTCAAACCTCGTAAAAGCTCTTCACCGTGGTCAGCACGCCGTTCTCCCCCTGACTCAGGGCCAGGAAGGTCCCGTCCTGACCATAGACCCGATAGCGCCCGTCGGGCAGCCCGGGCATAGGCAGGGCCGCGCCGTTGCGGATGCGCTTCTCCTGCTCCGGGTCCGCCACCAGGTCGGGATAGCCGGAGAAATAGGCGTCCACCGGCAGCAGCAGGGCGGCGGGGTCGTCGGCCTGGAGGACGGCGTCCAGGGTGACGCTGTCGGCCAGGGTGAACCCGGCGGCCATGGTCCGGCGCAGACTGCTCATGCAGCCGCCGCAGCCCACGGCGGCACCGATGTCGTGGCACAGGGTGCGCACATAGGTCCCCTTGGAGCAGCGCACCCGCAGCAGGAACTCGTCCGGGCCCAGCTGGTCCTCCAGCTCCAGGGCGTGGATGGTCACCGGGCGGGGGGCGCGCTCCACCTCCCGGCCCTTCCGGGCCAGGTCATAGAGCTTCTGTCCGTTGATCTTGATGGCGGAGTACATGGGGGGCACCTGCTGGATGTCCCCCCGGAACGTTGGCAGAACGGCCAGCAGGTCCTCCGCCGTGCCGGTGAAGGGGGTCTGCCGGACGATCTCCCCGGTGACGTCCTGGGTATTGGTGACAACGCCCAGTTTTAAACCGAACTGATATTCCTTTTCGGATTCACTGGCGAAGGTGACGGCCCGGGTGGCCCGGCCCAAAAAGACGGGCAGCACCCCGGTGGCCATGGGGTCCAGTGTCCCCCCGTGGCCCACCCGCTTTTCGTGAAACCGGCCCCGCAGCTTGGCGCACACGTCCATGCTGGTCCAGTCAGAGGGCTTGTCAATGACGATGATCCCGCTTGGCATGGGAAAGGTCCTCTCCTTTTCTGTCAGGTTCTCTCAGGTGCGGGCCGCAGCCTTCACCTGGTGGATGGCGTCCAGCACGGCGGCCCGGGTCTCCTCCACGGGCAGGTCCAGGGTGGCCCCGGAGGCGGCGGCGTGGCCCCCGCCACCCATCAGGGCGCAGACGGTGCTGGCGTTCAGGTCCTGGGGGTCGGTGCGCAGAGAGATCTTGCACTTGCCGGGGGCCAGCTCCCGGATGGTCACGCTGGTCTTGACCCCCTCCAGCTGGCCCACCAGAGAGGCGATGTCCTCCGCGTCCCGCTCGTCGGCCCCCACGGCGGCCATCATGTCCAGGGTGAGGGCCGCCACGGCGATGGTCCTCTGGTCATAGAGCTGCATCCCGGCGATGATGGCGCTCTCCAGCCGCAGGCGGCGGATGCTCTTGGTGCGGAAGTGCCGCTTGTTCAGCTGGGAGAGGGGAATGCCGCAGTCGATGAGGTCGGCGGCCACCCGGTGGGTGGCGGCGGTGGTGTTGCCATAGACAAAGCAGCCGCAGTCGGTGGACACGGCCACATACAGGGCCGTGGCGATGTCGCCGGTGACGGGGCCCAGCAGGCGGAGGATGTCATACATCAGCTCGCCACAGGCGGCCCGGCCCGCGTCCAGACAGGTGCGCTGGGCGAAGAACTCCTGGGAGGGGTGGTGGTCAATGGCCAGGTCCACTCGGGGAAGATATTTCTGGGCGTTGTCGGGGAACAGCCCCCGGGCGGCGATGTCCACCGACACCACCGTGTCCGGGGCAAAGCCGTCTTCGGCCAGCAGCCCCTCAAAATAGGGGGTGAACAGGGAGGAGGCCTGGGGATTGGGCAGGACGAAGGCCCGCTTGCCCAGCTGGCGCAGGGCCCGGCACAGGGCGGCGGCGCAGCCCACCGTGTCCCCGTCGGGGCGGAGGTGGGTCAGAATGAGATAGCCGTCGTGATCGCGGAGAAAGTCGGCGGCAGCCTGAATGGTGATAGAAGCGCTCATGGCATTCACTCCTCGTCCAGATGGATGTGCTCGTTGGCGGGGTTGGCGGGCTTGACCACGTTGGGGTTGCGCAGCATGTCCAGGATGTGGGCGCCCTGGTCGATGGAGTCGTCCCGGACGAAGGTGAGCTCCGGGGTATAGCGCAGCTGAAGGGCGTGGCCCAGCTCCCGGCGGAGATAGCCGGAGGCGGACTTCAGACCCTTGAGCACCTGGGCGCAGTCGCTCTTGTCCAGCACGCTGATATAGATCTTGGCGTACCGCAGGTCGGGGGTGGTGTCCACGGCGGTGACGGAGATGAGCCCGGACACCCGGGGGTCCTTCACGTTGGGGATGAGGGAGGCCAGCTCCCGCTGGATCTCCTCGTTGATGCGTCCGATCCGATTGCTTGCCATAACAGAATTCCTCCTTTAGGTTCTCGGAGATATGCAAATGGGGGCGGGCGAAAACGCCCGCCCCCACAAAATGGTTGGTTTCAGAAATTTGCTTACACTTCGATCTGCTCCATGAGGAAGGCCTCGATGATGTCGCCCTCCTTGATGTCCTGGAACTTCTCGAAGGTGATGCCGCACTCGTAACCGGCGGCGACCTCCTTGACGGAGTCCTTGAAGCGCTGGAGGGAGGCGATGGCGCCGTCGTAAATGACGATGTTGTCCCGCAGCAGACGCATCTGCGCGCCCCGCTGCATCTTGCCGTCCAGCACATAGCAGCCGGCCACCATGCCCACGCCGGTGATCTTGAACACGCTGCGCACCTCGGCCCGGCCCAGGTCCACCTCTTTGAACTTGGGGGTGAGCATGCCCTTCATGGCCGTCTCCACCTCGTTGATGGCGTCATAGATGACCCGGTACATGCGCATATCCACGTTCATGCGGGCGGCAGACTCCTTGGCGTTGGCGTCGGGGCGGACATTGAAGCCCACGATGATAGCGCCGGAGGTGGAGGCCAGCATCACGTCGCTCTCGCTGATGGCACCCACGGCGCAGTGGATGACCCGCACCCGGACCTCCTCGTTGGACAGCTTCTCCAGGCTGGCCTTCACGGCCTCGGCAGAGCCCTGGACGTCGGCCTTGACGATGATGTTCAGGTTCTTCATCTCACCGGCCTGGATCTGGCTGAACAGATCCTCCAGAGAGACCTTGCCAACGGGGCTGGCCACGGCTGCCTTCTGTTCCTGCTTGCGCTGCTCGGCCAGCTCGCGGGCCATGCGCTCGTCGGCCACGGCGTGGAACTCGTCGCCTGCGCCGGGCACCTCGCTCATGCCGATGATCTCCACGGGGACGGAGGGACCGGCGTCGTTGAGCTTCTTGCCCCGGGCGTCGGTCATGGCGCGGACACGGCCCACGGCAGTGCCGGCGATGATCACGTCGCCCTGGTGCAGGGTGCCGTTCTGGACCAGCAGGGTGGCCACGGGGCCGCGGCCCTTGTCCAGCCGGGCCTCGATGACGGCGCCGTGGGCGGCGCGGTTGGGGTTGGCCTTCAGCTCCCGCATCTCGGCGGTGAGGACCACCATGTCCAGCAGGTTGTCGATGCCCTGGCCGGTCTTGGCGGAGATGGGGCAGATGATGGTGTCGCCGCCCCACTCCTCGGGCACCAGCTCATACTCGGTGAGCTGCTGCATGATGCGGTCGGGGTTGGCGGTGGGCTTATCCATCTTGTTGATGGCCACGATGATGGGGATCTCGGCGGCCTTGGCGTGGTTGATGGACTCCACGGTCTGGGGCATGATGCCGTCGTCGGCGGCCACCACCAGGATGGCCACGTCGGTGATCATAGCGCCGCGGGCGCGCATGGCGGTAAAGGCCTCGTGGCCGGGGGTATCCAGGAAGGTGACGGGGCTGCCCTTCACGTTCACCTGGTAAGCGCCGATGTGCTGGGTGATGCCGCCGGCCTCGCCGGAGACCACGTTGGCGTGGCGGATATAGTCCAGCAGAGAGGTCTTGCCGTGGTCCACGTGGCCCATGACGACCACCACGGGGGCGCGGGGGAGCAGGTCCTCCTCCTTGTCCTCGGTAGTGTCGATCAGCTTCTCCTCGATGGTGACGACGACCTCTTTCTCAACTTTACAGCCCATCTCCTCGGCGATGATGGCGGCGGTGTCATAGTCGATCACGTCGCTGAGGGAGGCCATCACGCCGTTTTTGATGAGGCACTTGACCACTTCCGCACCGGTCTTCTTCATGCGGCTGGCCAGCTCGCCCACACTGATCTCGTCGGGGATCATGACCTTGACGGGGGCCTTTTTGGCGATCTCCAGCTGGAGACGGCGCAGGCGGTCCTGCTCCTCCTGGCGGCGCTTGTTACCGAAGCTGCCGGCCTGCTTGCCGCCCCGCTGGCGCTGGGCGTTGCGGCCCTGGAACTTCTGCTTGCCGCCCCGGTCCTGGGTCTTCTCGCTGGTGAAGGACTCCAGGCGCTCGTCATACTTATCCAGATTCACGCTGCCGCCGCCCCGGGTGTCCACCACCTTCTTGGCGGGGATGCGGGAGGTGGGCTGGGTGACGGTCTGGGTCTGCTTGGCGGCGGGGGTCTGCTGCTGGCCCTTGTTGTGGGTCTGGGCCTGGGCGTTATTGTGATTGCCCTGATTCTGGCCGTGCTGCTGGGCAGGGGCGGCCTTGGCCTGCTGGGGCTGCTTGCCAGCGGGAGCGGCCTGCTTGGGGGCGGGCTTGGCGTCGTGATAGACGTCGGCGTACACCGACTCGATGGAGTCGATCTGGTTGTGCTGGGTCAGATACTCGAACACGATGGACAGCTCCTGGTCGGTCAGGGGCTGCATGTGGTTCTTGGGGGGATGACCATACTGGGTCAGGATGTCCATGACCTCTTTGGAGGGGAGCTCTTTGCTGCCCTTCTTAAAGTCCTTGGCCACCTTGTGGATGGGGTATTTTATCATCATAGGGGGAAGCCACCTCGTTTCTTAGGAATCGTGCCGGAACTTTCCGGTCAGACGCCGGCCACCGGGGCCGGGCTTGTTGGAACGGCTGGGCCGATCAAAACCGGCCTTGGTGTGGGAAGCCGTATCCCCGGGGCGGTGCGGCTTCGTATGACGGGGGGGCCGGGACTTCTTCCGGTCCGGGCCGCCCTGGGTCTTGGAATCTTTGGCGGGCTGCTCCTGCTTGGGCTGGGGGGGCGGAGCCCAGGGCTTGCGCTTGCCCTCCCGCAGGTTTTTCTCGTGCTGACGTTTTTCCCGCTGGCGCTGGAGCATCCGGTCGGCCTTGGTCCGCAGCTGCTGGGCGGCGGGGCCATAGTGCTCCGGGTCGCGGGCGGAGAGCTTTTCCACAATGGAGGCGGCAAAGCCCGCGTCGCTCAAAGCCAGCATGGCGCAGGAGGTGCGGCCCAGGCAGAAGCCCAGCTCCGCCTTGGTGGCGGGCACTTCCAGCCACAGCACGTTGCCGATCTCGCCGAAGTGGGCGCAGCGGCGGCGGGTGTTGGGGGCGGCGTCGCTGGCCAGCAGAATGAGCCGGGCGTGGCGGGCGCGGCACAGGGCCCCCACGGGCTCCTCGCCGATCTCCAGCCGTCCGGCCTTTTTGGCCAGGCCCAGCAGGTGGAGAATGGGATCGTTAGCCATCAGCGGGCACCTCCTTCATCTGCTCCTCCAGGGCCTGCCACACCTCGGGGGGCAGGGCGGCGGAGAAGGCGCGCTCCAGGGCCTTGGACTTGTGGGCCCGGGCCAGACAGGCCGGGTCGGGGCACACATAGGCCCCCCGTCCGGGCAGCTTGCCCTTAAAGTCCAGGCTTACGGCCCCCTCGGGGGAGCGCACCACCCGGATGAGCTCTTTTTTCGGTTTCATCTCCCGGCAGCCGACACACTGGCGCATGGGAATCTTTTTGGGCAAACGTCACAACCCCTTTTCATATGGTAGGGGCGGCCACTGGCCGCCCGGGCAGGCAAATTACTCCTCGGTCTTGGCGGGCTCGCCCTCGACGGTCTCCTCGGCGGAGGCGGGCTCGGTGAACAGGGCCTCGGCCTCGGCAGGGTCCTCGGCGGGGGCGGAGGCGGGCTTGATGTCGATCTTATAGCCGGTGAGCTTGGCGGCCAGACGGGCGTTCTGGCCCTCCTTGCCGATGGCCAGGGACAGCTGGTCGTCGGGGACCACCACGCGGCAGCTCTTGCCGTCGGGCAGCTCCTCCACGCTGACCACGTCGGCGGGGGACAGGGCGGCGGCGATGTACTGGGCCGGGTCCTCGGAGAAGCGGATGATGTCCATCTTCTCGCCCTTCAGCTCCTCCACGATGGTGTTCACCCGCTGGCCCTTGGGGCCCACGCAGGCGCCGATGGGGTCCACGTTGGGGTCGGCGGACCACACGGCCAGCTTGGTGCGGGAGCCAGCCTCCCGGGCCACGGACTTGATCTCCACAGTGCCGTCGTAAATTTCGGGCACCTCCATCTCGAACAGGCGCTTGACCAGGCCGGGGTGGGTGCGGGAGATGAGGACCTGGGGCCCCTTGGTGGCGTGGCGGACCTCCACCACATAGACTTTCAGGCGCTGGCCCTCCACATAGTGCTCGCCCTTCACCTGCTCGTTGGCACCCAGATAGGCGTCGGTGAACTCAGAGCCGGAGTGGATGCGCAGGGTGACGGAGCCGTTGCGGGGGTCGATGCGGGTGACGATGCCGGTGAGCAGCTCGTGCTCCTTATTGCAGAACTCGTCATAGATCATGCCCTGCTCGGCCTCGCGGATGCCCTGGACGATGACCTGGCGGGCGGTCTGAGCGGCCACGCGGCCAAAGTTCTTGGGCTTGATCTCCATGCGGACCACGTCGCCCAGCTGGGCCTGGGGCAGGACCAGGCGGGCCTCCTCCAGGCTGATCTCGGTGGCGGGGTTGTCTACCTCCTCCACGATGTCCTTCTTCAGAAACAGGCGGACGGTGCAGGTGTCGGGGTCGGCGTCGATGACCAGGTTATCGCCCACGCCCTCGTGGTCCCGGCGATAGGCGGACAGCAGCGCCTGGGTGATCTTCTCCATCATATAGCCGGGCTTGATGCCCTTCTCCTGCTCGATCTGGGCGATGGCGGCAAAAAACTCCTTGCCGTCCAGTTCGTTGCTGTTTGCGGGTTTTGTCGTTCTCTTAGCCACAGTGTGTTCCTCCTAAACGAATCAGAAGCGGGGGTACAGCCGTACCAGCGCGATCTCTTTTTTCTCAAAGGTGATGGGCTCGCCGCCCACGTCCAGGGTCACGTCCCCGTCCCGCCAGGACTGGAGCATGCCCACAAAGTCCTTTTGGCCGTCCCGGGGGCGATAGAGCTTGACCTCTACCTCCTGCCCCTGTTCCTGGGCGAAGTGCTCGGGCTTTTTCAGCACCCGGTCCGCCCCGGCGGAGGACACCTCGAAGGTATAGCTGCCCTCGATGGGGTCGGCCTCGTCCAGCAGGTCGGACAGGGGACGGGACACGGCTTCGCAGTCGTCGATAGACACGCCGCCCTCCTTGTCGATATACACCCGCAGGAACCACTCCCCGGCCTCCTTCACATACTCCACGTCCCAAAGGGAGCAGCCCGCCTGCTCCACCACAGGGGCGGCCAGCTGGGCCACAACGTCGGTCACTTTTGCCATGGAATACTCCTCCCACCGGGCCGAAAAACAGGTGCTTCGGCCCATTTAGTCAATCAAAAAGAGCGGAGCCTTGACCCCACTCTTACCAATACTACCTTAATTACAATAAGACTATACCATAACGGGCGTGCAAATGCAAGGGGAGGGGAAGAGTTTTTTTGCCAAAGAGGCGGGAACTTTTCGCCGGAAAGCGCAAAATCAGCACAAAACTTTGCTGACTTTACAAAAATGATACAGGCATTTAACACGGGCGGGATAGCGGCCCGGCGGCGGGCACACTATACTGATAGGACAGCGCCACGAGGGAAACGGGGCGAATTTTCGGGAAAGTAAGGAGAATGGCATGAAACAGGCTGTCATCGACATCGGTTCAAACTCCATCCGCCTGACCCTTTACGCCGTGGAGGGGCGGAATTTTAACATTTTATTCCGGGAGAAGATCATGGCGGGGCTGGCGGGCTATGTGGAGCGGGGCGCCCTGAGCGGCGAGGGCGTGGCCCGGGCCAAAAGCGCCCTGCTGGAGTTCAAGCGGACGCTGGAGCTACTGGACATCCATCGTGTGGCGGTGATCGCCACCGCGTCTTTGCGCAACGTGACCAACACGGACCAGGCGGTGCGGGAATTGCAGCAGGCCACCGGCTTTCCCGTGACGGTGCTCAGCGGCCAGCAGGAGGCCCGGCTGGGCTACGCCGGGGCCATGGAGGAGCTGCACCTGAAAAGCGGCGTCTTTGTGGACGTGGGCGGGGCCAGCACCGAGGTGGTCGCCTTTCAGGGCGGCCAGGTGGTGGACTCGGCCAGCTTCGCCGTGGGCTCCCTCAGCCTTTACCGCACCTGTGTGAAGAAAATTCTCCCCGGCCCCGGCTCTCTGGAGCGCATCCGCCATACCCTGCGCCGGGAGATGGACGAGAAGGGCCTCGACCCCAAGGAGAAGCGCTCCCCGTTAGTAGGCGTGGGGGGCACGGCCCGGGCGGTGTTAAAGCTGGCCCGGCAGCGGTTTGACCTGGACGGGGACTGCCGCACTGTCACCCGGGCGCAGCTGGAGGAGCTGGTCAACCTGCTGACCCAGGGGGAGTGGGAGGCCGCCGGGCTGATCTTAAAGACGGCCCCGGACCGCATCCACACCCTGGTGCCGGGGCTGATGGTCCTGGTCCATATCATCAAGGCTTTTCACGCCGACGAGCTGGTGGTCAGCCGCTACGGCGTTCGGGAGGGATATTTATGTCAAATGCTGCAAACACCCGCTGCCCCTACACGCAGAACCGGGAACTGAGCTGGCTGCGCTTTGACCAGCGGGTGCTGGAGGAGGCGGCGGACCCCGCCGTGCCGCCCTTAGAGCGGCTGAAATTCGTGTCCATCTTCACCAGCAATTTAGACGAGTTCTTCATGGTCCGGGTGGGCAGTCTGTTCGACATCGCCCGCATGTCCCCCGAGGAGCGGGACAGCAAGACGGGCATGACCGCCCGGGACCAGCTGCGGGCCATCTATCGGGCCGTGCCCGGCCTGCTGGAGCGGAAAAAGCGGATCTACGCCGGGGTGATGGAGGAGCTGGGCCGCTGGGGCATCCGGGACATGGAGCCGGAGGCGCTGACGGCGGAGGAGCTGAAGCGCGTCTGGCGCTATTTCAAAACGGAGATGACCCCGGTGCTCTCTCCCATCGTCATTGGCCCCCACCACCCCGTGCCCCACTTAGTGGGCAAGCGGCTGTATGCCGCCCTGCTCCTCCAGGACAAGAAGGGGCGGCAGTCCATCGGCATCGTGCCCATGCCCGACAGGCTGGACCCCTATGTGATGCTGGCGGACGGGCGGCGCTTTGTCCGGGGGGAGAACATTCTGCTGCGCTGGGCGGGCACCCTGTTCGGAGAGCAGCTGGTGCGGGAGAGCTGCCTCATGTGCGTCACCCGGAACGCGGACATCAGCTTTGACGACGAGAAGTTCGAGGATGACGAGGAGGACTTTCGGCGGCACATGTCCAAGCTGCTGAAAAAGCGGGACCACCTGTCCGCCGTGCGCCTGGAGCTGGACCGGCGGGTGTCCCCCGACTTTGCCAAAAAGCTGGCCCAGCTGGCCGGGGTGGAGGACCGCCAGGTCTTTGCCGACCCCTGTCCCCTGAACATGGGCTATGTGTTCAAGCTGATTGGCACTTTGCCCCGGGAGGTGTCGGTCTCCCTGCTCTATCCCCCTTACGAGGGCCGCTGGCCGGAGGACCTGGACCGGCAGAAGCCCATCCGGGCCCAGGTAGAGCAGCAGGACAAGCTGCTCTTCTATCCCTATGACTCAGTGGAGCCCTTTCTGCTGCTGCTGAGCCAGGCAGCGGAGGACCCGGAGGTGCTGTCCGTCAAGATCACCATCTATCGCCTGGCCTCCCCGTCCAAGGTGGCCCGGATCTTGTGCCGGGCGGCGGAGAACGGGAAGGACGTGCTGGTGCTGATGGAGTTGCGGGCCCGGTTTGACGAGGCCCATAACTTAGCCTGGGCCAAACAGCTGGAGGAGGCGGGCTGCCAGGTCATCTATGGCATGGAGGGCTTTAAGTGCCACAGCAAGGTCTGTCTCATCACCACCCGCAGCCGGGGCAAGACGGGCTATCTCACCCAGATCGGCACGGGCAACTATAACGAAAAGACCAACGCCATGTACACCGACCTGTGCCTGATGACCGCCGACCAGGCCATCGGGGAGGACGCGGCGGCCTTCTTCCGCAACATGCTGGTCAACGACCTGGAGGGGAAATACCGCCAGCTGCGGGTGTCCCCCTTCGGCATCCGGGAGGAGCTGTGCCGCCAGATCGACGGCCAGGCCGCCCTGGGCAGCGAGGGCTACATCTGCATCAAGGCCAACTCCGTCACCCACCGGGCGGTCATCGACCGGCTGTGCAAGGCCTCCCAGGCGGGGGCGGAGGTGCGGCTCATCATCCGGGGCATCTGCTGCATCCTGCCCGGGGTGCCGGGGTACACGGACAACATCCACATCACCAGCGTGGTGGGCCGCTATTTAGAGCACGCCCGGGTCTATGTCTTTGGCCGGGGGGAGGAGGGGGCGGTGTATCTGTCCTCCGCCGACCTGATGACCCGAAACTTAGACCGCCGGGTGGAGATCGCCTGCCCCGTCCACGACCCCCAGCTGAAGCAGCAGCTGCGGTGGATGCTGGACAGCCAGCTGCGGGACAACGTGAAGGCCAGCGACCTGCTGCCCGACGGGACCTATGCCCGGCGGCACGGGGCGGTGCCCTTCGACTGCCAGAACTATTTCATGGAGCAGTCCCCCCACACGCCGCCCCAGCCCCAGCCGGAGAAAAAAAGTCTGGGGGCGAACGCGGCGGGGCTGCTGCACCGGTTTTTCCACGCGCCGCGCAAAAAATTCCAGCATCGTTCCGCCAAAAACAGCGCACAATAAGCCCCGGATGGAACTTCCGCAGCAACAAGCGGGGGGAATGCACAGTGAGCAGACGGGGATACGCGGCGGCAGTGGCCGCCCTGGTCCTGTCGCTGAGCCTGACGGCCTGCGGCACCGCCGCCAACAGCGGCGACCCCACAGCCAGCCGCACCGGCACAGGCAACAGCGGCCCGGACCAGCGCAGCGCCCGCAGCGCCTATGACTATCTGGAGGACGGGCACTACTCCGCCGCCCGCACCGGAAAGATCCGGGACCAGGCGGGCAGGGCGGAGCGGGACTTCACCCAGGACGTGCGGGACATGCTGGGCGACACGGAAAAGGCCGCCAAAGATATGGGGCGGGACGTGAAAAACGCCGGAGAGAAGGCCGCAGGGGACGTAACAAACGCCGCCAAAGAGGCCAAAAACGGCGTGGAAAACACCGTCCGGGACGCCACCGGATACCGCTGAGAACAAAAAGCCAGGGAGGGCCGACATCCGTCGGCCCTCCCTGGGCGTTTATTCAGTTACCCACCACAATGCGCACCTGCTGACCCACGGGGTCAATGTAGATGGTCATGTTCTGGTGAGACACCCGGCAGGCGTTCAGGCGCTCCGTGCCGGTGTCCTGCTGGAACCAGTCGTCCTGGGTATAGCGGCTGCCGCCCACCTTTTTGCAGCACTCCACATTTTCCGATACGGCGTAGGTCTTGCCGCTGATGGTGACGTAGTAGCTGCCGTCCTTCTCGAAGAAGTCCTTGGGGGTGACGTTTCTGATCTCGGTAAGTTCCTTCACGTCCCGGATCATGGTCCCGCCGCTAAGATTCTGGCCGACGGAAACGCCTACAAAGTCCCCGTTCTTGCCGGAGTAGTCCGTCTCGGTGCTGAACTGGGTGGACTGGCGGCTGACCAGGGTCCAGGTTTTATGGTCGGTCTTCTTAGTGGTGTATTTCCAGTTTCCGTTCTCGTCCACCACGGGATTGCCGTTCTTGTCCACCACCAGCACCTCCTCCTCGGTGATGTTGGTCTTGGACACCATGATGCCGTAGATATAAGCATCGCCGGTGACGTCCTTGAGTACGATGTAGTCCACCATATTGGAGGAGTTCAGATGGTAGGTGGCGATGGAGGAGGCGGGCACGTCCGCCCCGTTCAGACTGCCCAGGGTGATGCGGCTCATAGCGCCGCTGTTGGTCTGCTCATAGATTTTCACGCCGGGGGTGACGGTATAGCCGTCCAGCTTCATGGCGCTGACCAAGAAGGCGCTGCTGGCCCGGCGGGTGGGCAGCTTGCTGGCCCCGATCTGGCCCTTGGTGCCCGAGGTGATGGACACCAGCTGTCCGGCCAGTCTGTCGCCGCTGGACACGGTGCCCTTCAGGCTGAGGGTGCCGCCGCTGGGCAGGAACACCTCGGCGGAGCTGGCCGTCACGGTGCCGATGGCGGTGGAGCCCACGTCGCCGCTGGGCTTGGCCATTCCGGCCACCTTGCCGTCGGCGGTGAGCAGCAGGACGACCTGGCTGCCGGTGCTGAAGCTCTCTGTGTTGTCCCACGCCGACTCCAGCACTTCAAACTCGTGGCCCAAAGCGGTGATTTTTTCCGGGGCCTTGAAGTTGGGGCTGGCGTTTTCCAGCACGCAGGTCAGGCGCAGGTCAGAGACGATGAGGGTGTTGGACAGGTCGTCATAGGTCACCACGTCATAGGGCTTGATGCCGGACAGGCCGATGGTCTGGCGGTTTTTCTGGATCGAGAAGTTTTCCACACCGCCGGTCAATTTGTGGAAAGTGGCCGCACTGGCGGGGCCCATGACAACTACCGCGTCCCCGTCGGAGGAGACCGCGCCGCCGCTGACATAGACGGAGACGATCTTGCCCCGCTGGGAGAACAGGGTGACCTGACTGCCGGCATACAGGGAGGTGTGGGCGCTGGAATAGCTCTCCCCGTCGCTCTTGCTGGCGGTGTAGACGGGGGTGCTGCCGGAGATGGTGTACTGCTTGCCGTCGGTGCCCTTCAGATAGGCCGCCTGGGCGTCGGCGGACAGGGTGACGGTGGTGGAGATGCTGTCGTCGGGGACGAAGGTGACGATCTCCTGCTTGTCGTTGGTGACCAGGGTGCCCCGGCGGCCCTGAAGGCCGGTGGGGGTCACGTTGTCCGCCTTGGGCAGATAGGTCCCGTCAGAGGTGCGGATGGCCCCCTTTGCCACGCTGCCGTCCTCCGACTCCACGTTCACGGCCAGCAGGACCACGTCGCTCTTGGCGCTGCCCAGGCTCTTATAGTAGTCGCTGCCCTCGCCGGTCTTACAGGTCAGGGCGTTGACAAACAGCTGGGCGGCCTGGGCGCGGGTGATGGGGCTGTAGGCCCCGGCGCTGATGCCGTCGGTCAGACCGATGGAGGCGGCCAGGTTCATATAGCTCTCCGGCCATACCGCCCCCACCTGCTGGGTGTTATAGCCCAGCACCCGGATGAGGATGGTGGCCGCCTGGGCCAGGCTGATCTTGGCGTCTGGGTCAAAGCGCCCGTTGCCCACGCCGGAGATCAGGGCCGCAGCGGGGGCGCTGTCGCCGCCGCCGTCAGAGGAGCCGGAGCTGCTGCTGCCGCCCACCGTCAGGCTGGAGGCCAGGTTCACATAGCCCAGGGCCCAGTGGCGGCTGGTCACGTCGGAGAAGATGGTCCGGGTGGCGTTCATAGCCACCTGGTCCCCCTTCTGCAAAAATTTCACCACCATGGTGCAAAACTCCGCCCGGGTCAGGTTGGCGCCGGGGTTGAAGCGGTTGCCGCCCACCCCGTCCACCACGCCCATCAGCCGCAGCACGTCGGCGTTGACGGCGGTGGTCCGGTCAGACACGTCGGAAAAGGACGAGCCGCCCGCCGCCCCGGCGGGGACGGACAGGGACAGGGCCAGCGCCGCCGCCAGGGCAAGAGAAAGTACGCGCTTTTGTCTCATAGTCTTATATTCACTCCTTTTGGTCTTCGCTTTTCACGTTTCGCTGGCTCACTCCGCCCGCAGGGCCACCACCGGCTGCAGACCGGAGGCCTTGATGGCGGGATACATGCCGAAGATCACGCCCAGCACCACCGAGAACAGGAAGGCTCCCATGGTGATGAAGGGGCTGGGCAGCATGGCCGTCTCGTTCAGCAGCAGCTTTCCGGCCACCAGAGTGCCCACGCAGCCGATGCCGATGCCGATGAGGCCGCCGATGGAGCAGATCACCGCCGCCTCGATCAAAAACTGGGTGATGATGCTCTTGCGCTCGGCACCGATGGCCTTGCGGATACCGATCTCCCGGGTGCGCTCGGTCACGGTGACCAGCATGATGTTCATGATGCCGATGCCGCCCACCAGCAGCGAGATACCGGCGATGGCCCCCAGCACCAGGGCCTGCATGGTGTTCTGGCTCTTGATGTCCTGGGCATAGCTGTTGTCGCTCTGGACATAATAGTCGCCCTGGGTGCTGTTGCCCATCTCGTCCTTGGGGAACAGTCCGGCCAGATAGGCGTCCAGCAGAGTCATGGCCTCGGTGGTGGCGGAGGCGCTTTTGGCCTTGACCACATAGCTGCTGATGGTGCTGTTCTGGTTCATGGTGCGGTTGAAGGTGTAGGGCAGGACGATGATGTTGTCCATCTCCGGCCAGCCGTCCAACGACATGGGCTGGTAATAGCCCACCACCAGAAAGGGCTGGCCGTTGATGTTGATGGTCTCACCCACCGGGTCGGTGTAGTCGAACAGGGCGGTCTTGGCCCCGGCCCCCAGCACGCACACGGCGTTGGTCTTTTCAATGTCCAGGAAGGACATCTCCCGGCCCCCGGCCAGGGTATAGTTGTTGCACACCCCGTATTGATCCGAGCCAAGTTTGATGTGCATGGCCTTCTCCCAGTCGTAGTTGCCGTTGCTGTAGTCGTTGACCGTCAGGGTCTTGGCCCCGTACTGCACGGTGGCCTTGTTGCCCAGCTCCACGTCGGGGGTGATGCCGTCCACCAGATTGCTCAGGGACAGGCAGTAGTCATACAGCTTTTGGGAGGTCTCGTTGTTGCTGTCGTAATAGGAGTAGGCGGAGACGGTGATCTTGTTGTTGCCCATCTTCTCGAAATACTCCATGTTTTTCTTGTTCTGCCCCTGGACCACCGAGACCATGATGACCACGCTGGCCACGCCGATGATGATGCCCAGCATGGTCAGGAAGGAGCGGGTCTTTTTCATGGCGATGGACTTTAAGGCCATGGTGAATGCCTGCCAGATGTTCATGCCCAATCCACCTCCTGGGGGTGATCGGCGATAATTTTGCCGTCGGACAGCCGCACCACCCGGCGGGCGGTGGCGGCGATGCCGTCGTCGTGGGTGATGAGCAGGATGGTCGTGCCCTCCCGGTAGAGCTCCCGCAGGATCTCCAGCACGTGCCGCCCGGTCTTAGAGTCCAGTGCGCCGGTTGGCTCGTCGGCCATGATGATGGGGGGATGGGTGGCGATGGCCCGGGCGATGGCCACCCGCTGCTGCTGGCCGCCGGACATCTGGCTGGGCCGGTGGTGGGCCCGGTCATCCATGCCCACCCGGGCCAGGGCCTCCATGGCGATGTCCTCCCGGTCCCAGACGGACACCCCCTGATAAATGAGGGGCAGTGTCACGTTTTCCAAAGCGTCCAGCTCCTGAATCAGGTTATAGCCCTGAAAGATAAAGCCGATCTCTTTGTTGCGGATGTGGGCCAGCTGCTTGTCAGACAGGGAGGTCACATCCACCCCGTTTAAGTGATACTCCCCATAGGTGGGGATATCCAGACAGCCCAGCACGTTCATCAGCGTGGACTTGCCGGAGCCGGACTGGCCCACAATGGCCACGAATTCCCCACGGTCAATGTCCAGAGATACCCCGTCCAGGGCCCGGACCTCGCTCTCCTGGCCCTCGTTGTAGATTTTATAAATATCTTTGATGTCAATGAGCATGGCGCGCCCCCTTTACCAGCTGCTGCCGGAATCGGTGACGGTGTAGTTCACAAAGACCATGTCACCGTCTTCCAAGCCGGAGGTGATCTCCACATTCTGGGCGTCGGACAGGCCGGTGGACACGATGACGGGGTAATAGCCCTCCTTCTCGCTGGGATACTCCCGGGTCTCGCCGGGCATGGGATCGGGCAGGTCCAGCTCGGGCACGTCATCGGGGCGCTCATCCCGCTGGACAAAGACCACCGACTGGCGGTTGCCCTCCAGGTCGCTGACGTATTTCACCGCGCTGGTGGGCACCAGGATACAGTCGTCCGACTGGCTGGTGACGAAGGAGTATTGCAGATAGGCCCCTTCGATCAGGCTGCCGTCCGGGTTGTCCACCGTGAGCACCACGGGGTAGTTGGTCATGCCCTGGCCGCTCTCCGCCTTGCCCATGTCGATGGAGCTGACCAGGCCCTGATAAGTGGCGTCGTTCCACGTCAGGTCCACATAGCTGCCCGGCTTGATGTAAGAGATGTTCCGGTCATCCACCGTAATGGTCACCAGCATCGTCGTGTTGTTGGAGATGATGATGACGGTATCGCCGCTTTTCACTTCCTCCCCCTCCACCAGACTGCAGGAGGTGACGGTGCCGTCGATGGGGGCGGTGGCGTGGAAGTTGGCCAGGGCTTTCGTCGCCTCGTCCAGCTTCTTCTGGGCCTCGTCCAGCTGCTCCTGCTTGGCCCGGATGTCGCTGTCCAGGGTGGAGGAGCCAAGGGTGAGGATGGCCTCCCCGGCGGACACGTTGGCATAGTTGCGCAGGTTGCCGATGGAGGTGACGGGGCCGTTGGCCTTGCACTCGATGGTGCGGCTCTCGTAATACTCGGTCTTGCCATTCTGATAGGGGTAAATTTTGCTGCCGTCAGAGGCGGTGAGCACGGCGGCGGCGTCCATCCCGGCGGTCAAAGTGCCGGGGTTGTCAAAGGCGATGACCGCCTCGAAGTGGACGGCCCCCTCGGGGGAGATGTAGCTCACCTTATGAATTTCGTCCACATAGCCATTGAAGTCGCCCATCACAGCGGGGACAGACACGGTGACGGCCTGGCCCTTTTTGATGCTGTTTTCATAGGCATAGCTGAAATACAGGGTCAGCTTCAGCTTCTTGTCGTTGACGATGGTGGCCACGGGGGTGCCCTTGGACACGTCCTGGTCGGTCTGAAAATCCTTCACGTCCATCAGCTTGCCGGAGAAGGGGGCCCGGACGGTGAGGTTGGACACGTCCTTTTGCAGGTCGGCCATGTCCTTTTGCAGGTCGGTGAGGGTCTTCCGGGCGTTATTGACCTCGTCCTCGGCGGCCTGGCTGTAGATGGTGTACAGGGGCTGCCCCGCCGTCACCGTGTCGCCGCCGGCCACCAGCACCTCCTGCACGGTGCCGCTCTGGGTCAGGGTGATGGCCGCCGACTCCTTGGCCTTGGCGGTGCCGCTGCCGGACACGGTGCTCTGGATGCTGCCGATGGAGGCGGGCTGGGCGTAAATTTCCCCCAGGTCGCCGCTGCCGGAATTCAAAAAGCGGTGCAGGGCAAAGCCGCCGCCCAGACATACCGCTGCGGCCACGGCCAGGGCGATCAGCCGCTTGGCCATTTTCTTCTTCTGCGCCCCCTTCTTTTTCAGCGGGGGCTTGCCCTGGGCCGGAGCCGGAGCGGGAGCCGGGGCCTGGGGCTGGACGGTGGTCATCTCTGCCATAGTAAATATCCTCCTTCAACAGTCCTGCGCATACAAAGCGTGCAGGGCGGGGTCGTCGTTTCATTCGCGGGGGCGGTGCTCGTCCCCAGCTTCATTATATTCGCCCTCCGCTGTCCCGCACAACTACAAAGCGATTACAAAAGTTTAAGATATTCTTAAGATGCCACTGTAACCGCCGGGACAGTTTTGCGCTTCACTGAAATAGACGAACGAGAGCAGGAAAATGTTGCAGGCTTTTCGTGTTTTTTCAAAAAAACATCCCCAGGGGCAGGAGAAAAACGGATTGCCGCGTCGCTTGCGCTCCTCGCAATGACGTGGGCGTCGGTCTCCGCGCCGAAAGAGAGGCGAGCAGACCTGTTTCCTGTCATTGCGAGGAGGGGCAAAGCCCCGACGTGGCAATCCGTTCTTAAATATTTACTTCTTCTCCATATGCGCCGCGGCGGATTTCATCATCAGGCGCTTGGTGCCCACCTGGTCGAAGGCGATCTCCAGCAGGGCGTCGCCGCCCATCTTCTGGATAGACAGGATCACGCCCTTGCCAAAGGCCTTGTGGCGCACGGTATCGCCTTTTTTGAAGGAGGCGGCGGGGGCAGGGGCGGGAGCGGGGCGGCCGGCGGGCTTTTGTCCGCTGCCGTTCATGGCCCGGACAAAGCCGCCGCCATAGCCGGCGCTGCGGCCCTGGGCGCTCTGTCCGGCGGGGGCGGGGCGGTCATAGCCGCCGTAGCCCGAGTCCCGGCTGGGGATGCCGCCGCCCCAGCTGTCGCTGTCCCAGCGGTTGGCCCGCCCGGTGCGTTCCAGCAGCTCCTGGGGGATCTCCTCCACAAAGCGGGAGGGGCGGTTGTTGCTGGTGCGGCCAAACAGCATCCGCTGCTGGGCGCAGGTGAGATAGAGCTTCTCTTTGGCCCGGGTCATGGCCACATAGCACAGGCGGCGCTCCTCCTCCATCTCGTCCGTCTCGCCGATGGCCCGGATGCCGGGGAAGATGCCCTCCTCGGCCCCCACCAGAAAGACCACGGGGAACTCCAGCCCCTTGGCCGAGTGCATGGTCATCATCACCACGCAGTCCTCCTCGTCCTGGCGGTCCAGATCGGTGTACAGGGCGATCTCGTCCAAAAATCCCGCCAGGGAGGGCTCGTCCCCTGCCCCGTCCAGATAGCCCCGGATGGAGGTGAGCAGCTCCCGGATGTTCTCCAGCCGCCCCCGGTCCTCCACGGTGTTCCTGGTCTCCAGCATGACGGCATAGCCGGTGCGGATCATCAGCTCCTCGTAGAACTGGTCCAGGGGCAGCTCCCCGGCCAGGGCGGCCAGCTCCCCCATGAGATTGGTGAAGGCGGCCAGCTTGCCCGCCGAGCGCTCCAGCTCCGGGTACAGGCGGGCGTTGTCGATGACGGCGTAGAGGGAGGTCTCCTCCCGCCGGGCGATGGCCTGGGCGGTCTCGATGGTCTTTGCTCCGATGCCACGGGGCGGGTTGTTGATGATGCGGGTCAGGCGCAGGTCGTCCTCCGGGTTGTTCAGCACCGCCAGATAGGCCACCATGTCCTTCACCTCCGCCCGGTCAAAAAACCGGGTGCCGCCGATGATGCGATAGGGGATGCCGTTTTTCTTGCAGGCGTTCTCCATCTGGTTGGACTGGGCGTTCATGCGATAGAGAATGGCGTGGTCCTTCCACCGGCGGCCTTGGCTGTAGTCCTCCAGAATGCGGGCGGCCACGTACTGGGCCTCGTCGTTCTCGTTCATGGCGGTGTAAAGGGTCAGCTTGTCCCCGTCCCCGGCCTTGGTCCACAGCTCCTTGCCCTTGCGGCCCTGGTTGTTGCGGATGACGGCGTTAGACGCCTCCAGAATGTGCCGGGTGGAGCGGTAGTTCTCCTCCAGACGGATGACCCGGCAGCCCTGATACTGCTGCTCGAAGGACAGGATATTCTCGATGGTGGCCCCCCGGAAGCGATAGATGGACTGGTCATCGTCGCCCACCACGCAGAAATTCTGATACCCCCCCGCCAGCAGGGAGGCCAGCAGATATTGCAGATGGTTGGTGTCCTGATACTCGTCAATGAGCACATAGCGGAACTTTTTCTGATAGAACTCCCGCACGTCCTGAAACTGCTGGAGCAGACGGACGGTGTGGAGGATGATGTCGTCAAAGTCCAGGGCGTTGGCCTCCCACAGGCGGCGCTGATACTCCATGTAGATGTTGGCGATCTTGGTCAGGCGAAAGTCCCCGCTGGCCTTGCACTGGGCCAGATACTCGTCGGCCAGCAGCATGGCATCCTTGGCCCTGGAGATGTAGCCCAGCACGGACCGGGGCGGGAACTGCTTGTCGTCCATGTTCAGGTGCTTCATGGACTCCTTGATGACCCGCAGGGAGTCGTCGGAGTCGTAGATGGTGAAGGAGGAGGCAAAGCCCAGCTTCTCGATGTCCCGGCGCAAAATACGCACACAGGCGGAGTGGAAGGTGGAGGCCCACACGTCCTCCCCGGCGGGGCCCAGCATCCGGGTCAGGCGGTCCTTCAGCTCCCCGGCGGCCTTGTTGGTAAAGGTGATGGCCAGGATGGTCCAGGGCTGGGCGGGGTCTAGGCAGCACAGCCGCTCCCGCCGGTCCCGGTCCTCCGGGGACAACTCCGTCCCCTGGGCGCAGCCCTCCAGAAAGGCCAGGTCGTCGGGGGTGACCCACTGGGGGACCTCCGGGCTGTCAGAGCCCCGGCCATAGCGCATCAGGTTGGCGATGCGGTTAATGAGCACGGTGGTCTTTCCGCTGCCCGCCCCGGCCAGCAGCAGCAGCGGCCCCTGGGTGGTGAGCACCGCCTCCTGCTGCTGATTGTTCAGCCGGTAAAAGTCCCGGGCGATGGCCTGGCGGCGGGCGGCGGCAAATCGAATCTCCTGTTCGTGGTCAAGCATGATGTCACGTTCCGTTCTGTATGAAAATAGCGTCCGGCCCACAGAAAGGGCCGGGCAGAAGAGTCTGGATGGTCAGGTGCTTAGTTTATCATGGGGAAAGAAAAATAGCAAGTTGGACAGAGTTAGGAGTGATGAGATAGGAGTTAGGAGTTAGGAGTTAGGAGTTAGGAGTTAGGAGTTAGGGGAAACTCATCTCTCCTAACTCCTAACTCAAAACTGGCATAGAATGTGCTGCAAGAGCCATTCTGAACAGAGGGGGGAGCGCGTATGGCGCAGCAGGAGAGCGGCTGGGTGCTGGAGCAGCATCCCGACCCGGAGACCTTTCGCCGGGTGTGGGCCAGGGTGATGCCCGACGGGGAGGGCAGCCCCATCGCCCTAGAACGGGAAAGACCGGAAAAACAGGAAAGGCCCCAAGATCCGCCGGAGGAGAAACCGACCCCGGAGCGGGAACCGGGGGCCGATTTAGAACAACTGATAGACCGGACCCGGGCCGCGGCAGAGAGCGCCCAGAGCCTGGCCCGCCGGGCGGGGCGGTACAGCCAGAGCATGGGGACCCTGGCCGCCGAGGACCGGACGGCCCTGCGCCGGTTCAGTGCCGCCTATTACCTGGAGACGGGGCGGGCCTACATTCCGCCCAAGCTGTCCCAAAACCAGGAGCCGGAGATCCTGTCCCTGGCCCCCGCCCTGCGGCGGCAGTATCAGCGGGAGGAGGAACTGGAGGGGCTGTGCAGTGCTCAAATGAAACGAGCAGAGGGTACCCAGGCCGAGCTGCTGGAGGAGCTGTCCCTCCAGTTCCGCCGCCACTGCCGCACCCTCCGCCAGACCCTGGAGCGCCTGGACCCGGACCGCCTGGGTTGACGGCGGGGGGAGGGTCCGTTACACTAGATGAAAAAGGAGGCGATTCTATGTCTCAACGCAGGACCTTGACCTATCCCTCCGCCGATGGGCGGCAGACCATCCAGTCGGTGGAGTGGCTGCCGGAGGGGGAGCCCCGGGGGGTGATCCAGATTGTCCACGGCATTGCCGAGCACATGGGCCGCTATGCCCACGTGGCGGAGTTTTTCACCCGGCGGGGCTATGTGGTGTGCGGCGAGGACCACCTGGGCCACGGGGCCACGGTGACGGACGGAAAATACGGCTTCTTCGCCCCGGAGGGCGGCTGGGATCTGGTGGCCCGGGACGTATACGCCCTGCGGCGGCTGGAGGGGGAGCGGTGGCCCAACTTGCCCTATGTGCTGCTGGGGCACTCCATGGGGTCCTTTCTGGCCCGGACCTGCCTCATCCGCTGGCCCGGGATGGCGGACGCCGCCGTGCTGTCAGGTACGGGGCAGGAGCGGGTGGCCCTGGTGGCCTTTGGCCGGTGGCTGTCCGGCCTGCTGTGCCGGTGGCGGGGGCCGGACTATGTCAGCCCCCTGGTCTATGCCCTGTCCCTGGGGGCCTATAACGCCCGGGTCCACCCCGCTCCGGGTCAGGGGGACTGGACCACCCGGGACTCTGAGATGGCGGCGGGACGGAAGCAGGACCCCTTATGTAACTTTCGCCCCACCGTGTCCATGTTCCGGGATATGCTGGGGGGCATCGCCTGGATCGGCCGGGAGGAGAACGTCCGGCGCATGGACGGAGATATGCCCATCTATCTCTTTTCCGGGGACCGTGACCCGGTGGGGGACATGGGGGCGGGGGTGCGCCGGGTAGCGGCCCTGCTTCGCCGCTGCGGCTGCCGGGATGTGACGGTGCGGCTTTACCCCGGCGGGCGGCACGAGATGCTAAACGAGCCGGAGCGGGAGCAGGTGATGGAGGAACTGGCCGTCTGGCTGGCTGATCGTCTGGCCAAACCTTAATTATTCTTTAACATAATTGCAACTTCTGCCGCCAACTGGTATAATGACCCAAAGCGATCAAAGGGGGAGAGAGCCGTGAGAGAGAACAAGGGCGCTCTCCCGCACTGGCTGGGGGCAGTGTTGGCCGTTGTCCTGCTCTACGGGGGGATGGAGGCCCTGGGCGTCACCTGCCCCATCCGATTTTTCACCGGGATCTCCTGCGCCGGGTGCGGCATGTCCCGGGCCTGGCTGGCCCTGCTGCGGGGGGACATTTCGGCGGCCTGGGGCTATCACCCCCTGTTCTGGGCGCCCGTTCTGGCGGCGGGACTGTTTCTGTTCCGGCGGCAGATCCCCCGGCGGGTGCTGCGGGGAGCGGTGTGGGCCGGGGCGGTCCTGTTCCTGGCGGTGTACGCCCTGCGTATGGCCAACCCGGGGGACAGCATCGTCACCTTCGCCCCCCAGACAGGTTTTTTGTTTCGTGTTGTGTTTGGAGCATAGAAAGAAAAAACAGAGAGAAAAGGAGAGAAACAATATGTATTGTAAGCATTGCGGCCGAGAGATCGGCGATGACCAGCGGTTCTGCAGCTATTGCGGGGCCAGACAGCAGGAGGAGGGGCCGGATCAGGTCCCGCCCCAGCCCGACGAGGGGGCTGCTGCACAGTCCGGCCCCCAGGGGACCCAGTCCGGGAGCTATCACTATGACGCCCCCCAGCCCTCCGGCAGCACACCTACGGATGGGAACGCCCTGCTGACCATCTTCGCCATCCTGTGCGCCGCGGTCTATGGCTTTCGGGCCATCGTCCGCTTCTTCGGCGCGGTGGGCAATTTCTTAAACGGCTATTTCTATGGGGCCATGATCCTCACCCGGGTGCTGCTGCCCCTGGTCCAGTCCGGGGCCTATGTGTGCATCTGTCTGCTGCTGCTGGCCATGGCCCTGAAGAGCACCCGGAAAAACCGGGAGGCCTATTTCTTCGGCGTGAGCTGTCTGGCCCTGGCCACGGTGGCCGTGATGGCGGTGCGGGTGCTGCTGATGGTGCTCATCGACGGGCTGTTCTATGGCTGGTATTGGAGCTGGGGCGGCTTCGTCACGTCGGTGCTGGGCCTGGTCGTCACCGTGGGCGGCCTGTGGGTGCTGATGTACTTAGACGGCCAGCAGGCCCTGGTGGGCAAGAGCGCCGACCAGCTGCGCCAGCTGGGCTATGACCTGTCCGACGCCATGAAAGAGCTGCGCTTCACCGGCGGAAACCAGAATACCTCCGGCCAGGAGGGCGCCCGGCCCCAGTATCAGTCCGCCTCCGCCGACTACGGCGCCGGGGCCGCCTGGAAGCGCCCGGTGACGGAGAACCGGGACTTTGTCCTCTATGTGATCCTGACCATCATCACCTGCGGCATCTATGGCCTGGTGTTTTTGTATTCTATGATCCAGGACGTGAACACCGTGTGCGACGGGGACGGGGAGCACACCCGGGGCTTGATGGGCCTCATCCTGCTCAGTCTGGTCACCTGCGGCATCTACTCCTTCTATTGGTATTACTGCCTGGGCAACCGGCTGGCCAAAAACGCCCCCCGGTATGGCATGAGCTTTCAGGAGAACGGCACCACCGTCCTGCTGTGGATGGTCATCGGCTCCCTGCTGTGCGGCCTGGGCTCCTGGGTGGCCAACTATATCATCATCAAAAACTGCAACCAGCTGTGCGCGGTCTATAACCGGGCCCACGGGATCTGATTTGCATCACAAAAAATCGTCGTATCCAAGTTCGGATACGACGATTTTTTTATAGCTCAAAGACAAAATCCTGTCGAGGCAGCTTGTCCCAGGCGAAATGGGGCAGCAGCTCCTGAGGGGTAACGGGGGCGTACTCCGGGAGCAGTCCGGCGGCCAGGGCCAGGCGGCCCACCAGCTGCGGGGCGGTGAAGCGCTCCTTCAGCTGAGACAGCTCCAGGTCCCGGTCCCGCTTGGCCAGACGGCGGCCATCGGGTGAGAGCAGCAGGGGCACATGGCCATACTCCGGGTGGGGCAGGCCCAGCTTGCTTTGCAGCCACAGCTGCCGGGGGGCGGAGTCCAGCAGGTCGCTGCCCCGCACCACTTGGGTGACGCCCTGAAAGGCGTCGTCTACCACCACCGCCAGCTGATAGGCGTATACCCCGTCGGAGCGGCGGAGGATAAAGTCCCCGCACTCCGCCGCCAGGTTTTGGGCATAGTCCCCCTGAATCTGGTCCCGGAAGGAGACCGTCTCCTCCGGCACCTGAACGCGCCAGGCGGGGGCGCGCTGGGCAGAGAGCGTCTCCCGCTCTGCCGGGGTGAGATGGCGGCAGCGGCCCGAGTACAGCACCACCCCGTCAGACCGGTGGGGGGCGGAGGCGGCCAGCCGCTGGGCCCGGGTGCAGAAGCAGGGATAGACCAGCCCCTGGTCCTCCAGGGCGCGAAAGGCGGCGGCATAGGCCTCGGTGCGCCGGCTCTGATAGATGGGCTGGCCGTCCCAGTCCAGGCCCAGCCACTCTAAGTCCCGCATGACCTGGTCGCAGAACTCCGGGCGGCAGCGGTCAGGGTCCAGGTCCTCCAGGCGGAGGACCATGCCGCCCCCGGCGCTGCGGGCGGCCAGCCAGGCCAGCAGACAGGACCACAGGTTGCCCAGGTGCATCCGCCCGCTGGGGCTGGGGGCAAAGCGGCCCCGGATGGGGGTGTTCATAGGGCACATCCTCCTTACAGGCTCAGGGCGTCAGGTCGGCCTGGCGGCGGAGCAGGGACAGGGGCGGGGCCTGGCAGGGCAGGTCCAGCTGAAAGACCATCTGGGGCTTACGCACCTGGTCCAGGCTCTGGCCGTCCTCGTCCCACAGGGCCTTCACGGTGACGGGACAGGGCCGCAGGCCGGGGCCCACCAGCTCCAGCTGGTCACCCACAGAGAACTTGTTGTTCAATGTGAGCACCGCCCGGCCATCGGGGGTGCAGGAGCGGACCTTGGCCACGATCTGCCAGTCCCGGATATAGCGGGAATCTTCGGTGAACTGCCCCGGCTGGCCGAAATAGAAGCCGGTGGAGTAGTGCCGGTGGCTGATGTGCTCCACCTCGTCCCGCCACACCGGGTCCAGGGGCTGCCCGGCCAGGGCGGCGTCGATGGCGTGGCGATAGGCCCCGGTGACGATGGCGGCATAATAGGCCGACTTGGCCCGGCCCTCCAGCTTCAACGAGTCCAGCCCCGCGTCTATCAGCTCGGCCACGTGGTCGATGGTACACATGTCCCGGGAGTTCATGATATAGGTGCCCTTCTCGTCCTCGGACACGGGGAAATACTCCCCGGGGCGCTTCTCCTCCATCAGGGCGTATTTATACCGGCAGGGCTGGGCGCAGGCCCCCCGGTTGGAGTCACGGCCCGTCATATAGTTGGACAGCAGGCACCGCCCGGAATAGCTCACGCACATGGCCCCGTGGGCAAAGGCCTCCAGCTCCAGCTCCGGGGGCGTCTTGGCCCGGATCTCCCGGATCTCGTCCAGTGACAGCTCCCGGGCTAAAATCACCCGGTCGGCCCCCAGGTCGTGCCAGGCACGGGCCGTCTCATAGTTGACGATGCTGGCCTGGGTGGAGATGTGCCGCTGGACATGGGGGGCATATTTCCCCGCCAGGGCCATCACGCCCACGTCGGCCAGGATGACGGCGTCCACCCCCACCTGGTCCAGATAGGTCAGCCACTCGGGCAGGCGGGCCACCTCGTCGTTGCGGGGCATGGTGTTGCAGGTGACGTGGACCCGCACGCCCTTTTTGTGGCACAGGGCCACCGCCCGCTTCAGCTCCTCCGGGGTGAAGTTCCCGGCGAAGGAGCGCATCCCGAAGGTGGTCCCCGCCAGATAGACGGCGTCGGCCCCATAGGCCACCGCCATCTCCAGCCGCTCCATGTCCCCGGCGGGGGCAAGCAGCTCGATCTTTTTCTCGCTCATGTGTGTCTCTCTCCTGTTTGATGATGGAAGCATCCCCGCCCCCCGAGAGGAGGGCGGGGACAAAAATCAGTTATACCGGGTCTGGGTGCGCAGGAAGCGCTGCTGCTCGTCCAGGGTCCTGAAGAAGCTGTGGGTGTTGTCGTCGCCCAGGGCGTAGTAGAAGTAGTTGGTCTTCTCCGGCTCCAGCGCCGCCTTGATGGAGTCAAGACCTGGGTTTGCGATGGGGGCGGGGGGCAGACCCTTGTAGAGATAGGTGTTATAGGGGGAGTCGATGGCCTTGTCCGCCTCGGTGGGGACCTTGCCGCCGTTGAGGAAGGCCAGGGTGGCGTCGATCTGTAAATAGCCCATGGTCCCGGCGCTGGGGTTGTTCAGGCGGTTATAGATGACGGAGGCGATGGTGCCCCGGTCCGTGCCGTCGGTCTCCCGCTCCACCAGAGAGGCGATGGTGAGGATCTCCCGGATGGAATAGCCGCTGTCGGTCACCTTCTGCCGCAGGTCGTCGGTGTACTTCTCGTCGAAGTTTACCAGCATCTTGTTGATGGCATACACCGCGTTGTGGGGGGTGTTGAACTGATAGGTGTCCGGGTAGAGGAAGCCCTCCAGCCGCTCGGCGTCGCCCAGGGGGATGCCCTGGAGGAAGGAGAAGGCGTAGTCGTGCTCGGCGGCGGCTTGGGTCAGTTCCTCCACCGTGGCCACATTGTTGTCCTCCAGCAGCTGGAAGATCTGGGTGACGGTATAGCCCTCGGGGATGGTGATGGTGATCTCCGCCTTGGTGGAGGAGTTCACGCTCATGCCGGAGAGCAGGGCGCGATAGTCCATGTCGGTGTTCAGGGTATAGGTCCCGGGAGAGACCTTGGCCTTGCCCCCGGTGACGGAGGCGAACAGCTTGAACAGGCCCTTATACTCGATGAGCTCCTCTTTTTTCAGCCGGTCTGCCACCTGGTTAAAGCTGTCCTCTTTGTCCACGGTGATGGTGACCTCTTTTTCCGGCTTGTTCAGGGCCAGCACGTCGTTGGCGGCGATCCAGCACACGCAGGCCAGCAGAATGGACACGCCGATGACGGCCACCGCATACAGCATACCGGAGCTGGCGGCAAAGCTGCGGGAGCGCCGCCGCCGGTCATTGCTCCGGCGGGAACTCTGGCCGTCGCCGGAGCGGTCTGCCGGGGTGCGGGAGCTTCTTCTTTCCTGTGCCATAGGGTCCTCCTCAAATCAAGTTTGCTTGCAGGCTCAGCCGCAGACGATGCTCTCCGTCTCGGTGAGCAGCAGGTCCACCCGGCTGTCGTGGGGCTCGGTGGGCACCTTGTCCTGGAGCACCGCGTTGCGGCACATGCCCACCCGGAAGCCGTTGAAGTGCTCCAGCCAGCGGTCATAATAGCCGCCGCCAAAGCCCAGGCGATAGCCCGCCTTGTCATAGCACACGGCGGGGACCAGGATCAGGTCGATCTCGTCCTGGGTCAGGATGGGGCAGGACAGGTCGGGCTCGGAGATGCCGAAGGAGACGGACACCATGGGCCGGTCAGGCATGTACTGACGAATCTCCATCAGGTGGCCGGGCAGCATCCGGGGCAGGCCCACCCGCTTGCCCTGGGACACCAGGGTCTGGATCATGCGGGCGGTCTCCGGCTCCTTGCCGGGGATGCCCCAAAAGGCAAAGATGGTCTTGGCCTGCTGCACCTGGGGCAGAGCCAGGAACCGGGCGAACAGGGCGTCGTCGCTGCGGGTGAGTTCCTCCTGGGGGATGGTCGCCAGAGTCTTGCGGACGCTGCCGCGCAGCTGCTTCTTTTCTTCAGCGATAGTAAGTGCCATGATGAACCTCCTGTTCCCTGGCCCCTCCGGCCAGGGTCTTAATTAAATAGAATCCAAAATCAAAGGCGGAGCCGGGGCCCTGGGCGGTGATGACCTTGCCGTCCTGCACCAGGCTGACTCCCTGCTGGGGGATGGCCCCGGTGAGCCGGTTCTCCAGCCCGGGGTAGCACACCGCCTTTTTGCCGTTCAACAGGCCCCAATGGGCCAGCAGGGTGGGGGCGGCGCAGATGGCGGCCACCCAGACCAGCTCGTCCGCCGCGGCCTGACGCACCAGGGTCTCCACCCCGGGGCAGGCGGCCAGATTCTCCACGCCGGCGCCGCCGCCGGGCAGAACCACCATGTCCCCGGCCTTCAGCTGCACCTGGTCCACGGCCAGGTCAGACTGGACGGTGATGTGGTGGGCGCCGGGGACCATGGTGGGCCCCACGGTGGTCAGAGCCACCTCCAGCCCCGCCCGGCGCAGCAGGTCGGCGGGCACCAGGGCCTCCATCTCCTCAAAACCGGGGGCGAGCAGGATATAGACCATAGAATGACCTCCTTATGTTCAAATCCGTTTTACGTAGGGGCCGATGTCCTCATCGGCCCACGTTACCTTGGTGGTCATCGACGGGCGGACACAGAGGTCCGCCCCTACGAGAGCCATCGTAACAGAATGTAGGGGCCGACCTCTGTGTCGGCCCGCGACAAACATCCTGCCATCGTTTGGGCGGATGAGGACATCCGCCCCCTACATGATTTACAGCTCTTTTTCGACCAGCGCCCAGATCTCGCTGTGAATGTCCTCAATAGAGCGCAGGCGGCCTGCGTCGTCCAGACAGTGGACCATGTGCCAGCCCAGCTGCTCCGCCGCCTGGAGGGCACAGGCGCGGCAGGCGGCCAGATAGGCGGTGTCCAGCTCGTGGATGTCCGCCTTGGTGTTTGTAGACGCCTCACGGGAGCGGAGCAGCTCCACCGCCTTCTCCGTGGGCATGTCCAGATAGACCACTAAATCCGCCCGGGGCAGACCCAGCTTGTCGTGCTCGAACTCGTCCAGCCAGCGGAAAAAGGCCTGCCGCTCTTCCGGGGCACACTTGGCCCCCTGGTGGACGGCGTTGGAGGTGGTGTAGCGGTCTGCCAGGATCAGCCCGCCGTTCTGATAGTCCTCCCCCCATACTTTTCGCCAGGAGGCATAGCGGTCCACGGCGTAGAAGGCGGAGGCGGCGTAGGGGCTCACGTCCTGGGGGTGGGTGCCGAACTCCCCGCCCAGGTACATGCGGATGAGGGCGGAGGAGGGCTGGTCATACTGGGGGAACACCAGCCGCCGATAGCCCCGCCCCATGCCGTCCAGCCGGTCACACAGCTTTTGGAACTGGGTGGACTTGCCCGAGCCGTCGGTGCCCTCGAATACGATAAGCTTGCCGTTCATGCTTATGCGTCCCCCTTTTTGTCGGGGCGGATGCGCTGGCCGGCGGCCTTCACCAGGACCAGGGGCAGCTTGGCCATGCGGCCAATGCGTTTTGGCTCTTTTTTCAGACGATAGGCCCACTCCAGCCCCAGCTTCTGCCACCGCTCCGGGGCCCGCTCCACGTTCCCGGCGAACACATCTAGGCAGCCGCCCAGGCCGATGGCCAGCTTGGCCCCGGTGTGCTGGCCCCAGCGGGCCATCCATTTCTCCTGCTTGGGCGCGCCCAGGCAGACGAACAGCAGGTCGGGCTTGGCGGCGGCGATCTGGGGCAGGATGGCCTGCTCGTCCTTGAAATATCCGTCGTGGGTGCCGCACAGGACCAGAGCGGGATAGCGGGCGCAGATGCGGCGGCCTGCCTCCTCCGCCACGCCGGGCTTGGCCCCCAGCAGATAGAGCCGCCCGCCCATCTCGTTCAGGGCGGAGAGCATGGCCTCGGCAAACTCGATGCCGGGGACCCGCTCCTTCAGGGGCGTGCCTAAAATTTTGGCGGAGTAGACCACGCCGATGCCGTCGGGCAGGACCAGGTCGGCGGCGTTTAGGACCCGGCGGAACTCCGGGTCCTTCTCTGCGGCCAGCAAAAATTCGGGGTTGGGGGTGACAACATAGTGGAACTTGTCCTCCTCCAGCAACTGCCGCCCCTGCTGGGCCGCCTCCTGCTGGGTCAGGTCGTCGAATCGGACCCCAAGAATCTCAGTTTTCAAATCGTTTCCCCTCCCAGGGTGATGATCGGTGACGCGCAGGAAAATCAAGCAGCGGTCACTTTTGGTATTTTACCATGGCGCAGGCAAAAAGTCTATGAAAAAACAAAAGCGCTGGCCTATTCCAACATTTACTTGTTGCGCGGTGGGGTGAAAAAGGTTACAATTTGGTTACAAAAACAAGGAGGAACCAATGATGGACCGACGATGGAAGCGCCGCGCCGCCGCTCTTTTAGCCGCGCTGGCTTTGACCATACCCGCCCGGGCCGCCCAGATCGAAGCGGACGGACAGACCCTGAACGCAAAGGACGCCTGGGTGGAGGAGGGGACCAGCTATGTGACCCTGCGGGCTTTTTCCGCCCGCACTGGAAGATCCCTGACCTGGACGGGGGAGAAGGCCCGGCTGGCCGGGACTGGACTGGAACTGGAGGCCGCCCCCGGAGCGCTCTACGTCACCGCCAATGGCCGGGCCCTGTATGTCCCCGGCGGAGTGCGGGTGGAGGATGGCGTGACGATCCTGCCCCTGTCCGTGCTGGCAAACGCCGCCGGGGCGGAACTTACTTGGGACGGGGAAAATGCCGCCGCCCGACTGAAGTTAGACGGGGCCGTGCCGCCCCAGGCCGACTATGACCAGACGGACCTATATTGGCTCTCCCGCGTCATCTCCGCCGAGAGCCGGGGGGAGCCCCTGCTGGGGCAGATCGCCGTGGGCAACGTGGTGCTGAACCGGGTGGCCAGCGGCCAGTTCCCCAACACGGTGAAGGAGGTGGTCTTTGACCGGAAATACGGCGTGCAGTTCGAGCCGGTGTCCAACGGGACCATCTATGACCAGCCCACCGACTCGGCGGTGCTGGCCGCCAAGCTCTGCCTGGAGGGGGCCGCCCCCGTGGGGGACAGCCTGTATTTCTACGCTCCCGCCCTGTCCGCCGGGACCTGGATATCCACCAGCCGCGCCTATTACGGCACCATCGGGTGTCATAAGTTTTACGAATAGGGATCAAACTCAAGATAAATACAAAATCAGCCGCCGGAGCATAGCTAAATGCCTCCGGCGGCTGGTTTTGTTATCGTTCCATTTTCCAGAAGAAGGCGGAGCAGGGGGGCAGCTGGCTGCCGCCGCCGAAGTCGTGGCTCTGGCCGGAGATCAAATCCACCGCCTGGCCGCATCCGGCGTCGAAGTGGGCGTGGAAGGGCTGGTGGTCGGCGTTGATGGCCACCAGCACCCGCTCCTCCGGGCAGGCCCGCTCGAAAATCAGCTGCCGGTTGGTGAGCAGCACATTCCGATAGCCGCCATAGCACAGGGCGGGGCTGTTTCGTTTGGCGTGGGCCAATTTGGCGAGGAAATCGGTGAGGTCGTTCCACTCGGGGCGCTCCAAAGCGGGGCGCAGGGCGGCGTCCCCGTCCTTTTTCTCCCCCCGGATGCCCCACTCGCTGCCATAGTACACCGCCGGGACCCCGGGCATACCGAACATCAGGGCATAGGTTGGGCGCAGGTGGTCCGGGTCGTTCAGCTGGCTGGCGATGCGGGTCACGTCGTGGTTGTCCAGGAAGGACAGCAGGTGGGCGCCCTTGTACAGGGTCCACTGCTCCGGGCCAAACTGGCGGTTTAAGGAGTGGGCGATCTCGAACAGATTCAGGGAGTTGAAGCTGGACCACAGGCCCTTATAGCACTCGTAGTTGGTCACGCTGTGGCACAGCTCCGGGCCCATCCAACGGTTATAGTCCCCGTGGAGGGTCTCGCCCATCAAAACGAAGTCGGGCTTTAGGCTCTGAGTGAAGCCGCGCAGCTGCTTTAAATACTCCGGGGGCAGGCAATAGGCCACGTCCAGCCGCAGACCGTCGATGTCAAAGCGCTCCACCCAGGAGCGGATGGCCTGGAACTGGTGCTCCACCACGGCGGGGTTGAAGAGGTTCAGCTTCACCAGCTCGTTGTGGCCCTCCCAGCCCTCGTACCAAAAGCCGTCGTTGTAATTGGTATTGCCGCCGAAGTCCAGGCGGAACCAGTCTTGATAGGGGCTGTCCCACTTCTTCTCCTGCACGTCCCGAAAGGCCCAAAAGCCCCGGCCCACGTGGTTGAACACCCCGTCCAGCAGCACCCGCAGCCCCGCCCGGTGGAAGGCCCGGCACACCTGGGCCAGGTCGTCGTCCGTGCCCAGCCGGGGGTCTAAGTGAAAGTAGTCCCGGGTGTCATAGCCGTGGCGGTCACTGTCGAACACCGGGTTCAGCAGCACCGTGTCCGCACCAAGAGAGCGGATGTGCTCCGCCCAGTCCACCAGACGGAGAATGCGGTGCTCCAGACGCCCGTCGTTTTCTGCCGGGGCCCCGCACAGACCCAGCGGGTAAATTTGATAGACCACAGCTTGCTCAAACCACATGATAAAAACCTCCCTGCGCCCACGCGCCTTTGGCCCCATCATACGCCGTTTGCGGGAAAAGCGCAAGCGGTAGAGAGTTAGGAGTTAGGAATTAGGAGTTAGGAGGTGGGACTTAACTCATCACTCATCCTTCCTAACTTTTGAAAAGATCTCGTGGAGGCCGATGACAATCAGAAACGCTCCGAAGAGCTTGCGCAGGAGGGTCACCTCCAGTCCGGCGGACAGCCAGGCGGCCAGGGCGGCGCAGATGAGACCGGAGCCGATGAGCCAGGGCAGGGCCTTTGTGTCCAGATAGCCGTTTTTCCTGTGAGCGGGCAGGGCCAGCAGGGCGGCGGGGAGGAAGTAGAGCAGGTTGATCCCCTGGGCCAGGTGCTGGTCCGCCCCGGCCACAGCGGTGAGATAGACCAGCAGCAGGGTCCCACCCCCCACGCCAAAGCCGGACAGCACCCCCGTGGCCGTGCCCACCGCCAGGGGAATAAGCCAGGCCATCACAGCAGACACCGCACGCCGCCCCAGATGAGCAGCGCCCCGAACAGCCGCCGCAGCCAGTCTACCCGGGTCTTTTGGAACCACCGGCCCCCCAGCCAGCCTCCCAGGGTCCCGCCCAGCAGATAGGGCAGGGCGGCCATCACGTCCAGCCGCCCCCGGGCCAGATAGATGGCGGCGGAGAGCACGCACAGGGGCAGGATCACCGCCACCGACGTGGCGAAGGCCCGCCGCTGGTCCAGTTTACACAGCTGGGTGAGCAGGGGGACCAGCACGCTGCCGCCCCCGCCGCCGAAAAAGCCGTTCACCAGCCCCGCCAGTCCCCCCGCCAGCAGCCAGCGAAACTTTTCTCGGGATAGGTTGGACATGAGAATACCGCCCCCTTTTGCCCATAGTATGGCGAAAAGGGGGCGGCGTTATGTGAGTTAAAGCTGTTCCAGCTCCTTCAGCGTGTCCTGAATGGTCTTTTGGGGCAGATATACCGCCGCCATCTCGCTCAGCTGCTTCAGGGTCAGCACCCGGGCGGCCCCGGCCATGGGATGGCGCAGCAGCTTGCCAAACCGCCGCTGAAACACCGCCTTAGAACGGGGGTCATCCAACAGCTCCCCCACGGTGATGGTCTTGTTCCGCAGGTCCAAGTTTTTCACCTCCTACAGGGTAATCTATGCGGGGAGGGCAAAGAGTGTGTGTCAGAATAGCTTTTACTGGAAGCTGCCCTGGTCATAACCCCGCAGCAGTAAAACTGGAAGAGATGTCAGCGTTCTTTGCTCGGTTTACGTAAGTATATATTTCTCATGGTCGCGTTCCAACCTCTCCCCCCACTGCCCTTCCTTAAATCCAACCAGGACAAAGTCCTCGCCAACCAGCAGGGGGCGCTTGACCAGCATGCCGTCTGTGGCCAGGAGCTTTATCATCTCCTCCTCGCTCATGCCGGGCAGCTTGTCCTTCAGGGCCATGGACTTATAGAGCAGGCCGCTGGTGTTGAAAAATTTCTTCAGGGGGAGGCCGCTGCGCTCATGCCATGCGGTCAGCTCCTCGGCAGTAGGGTTGTCCAGCTTGATGTCCCGGAGGTCATAGGCGATCTGGTGGTCATCCAGCCACTTTTTGGCCTTTTGGCAGGTGGTGCACTTGGGGTAGCAGAGAAAGATCATGAGTTTCGTCCTCCTAAAGCAAACTTTGACGATACGTCCATTATATCGGCCCCACCGGCAAAAGGCAATATGGCGCTGTGCCCCTTGCGCATCCACGGCCAAACTGCTACAATGACGAAAAAGACCACCTGAGGAGGACACAAGATGGTTCGTGATATCTGCAAGGACGAGGGCTTTCTGGCCCAGAAGGCCCAGCCCGCCACGTTGGACGACCTGGACACGGCCCGGGATCTGCTGGACACTCTGATCGCCCACAAGGCGGGCTGCGTGGGCATGGCGGCCAACATGATCGGCATAAACAAGCGCATCATCGCCTTTGACAATGAGGGGACTTACACGGTCATGCTCAACCCTGTCATCGTCAAGCAGTCCGGGCCCTATGAGGCGGAGGAGGGCTGTCTGTCCCTGACCGGCACGCGGAAGACAAAGCGCTTTCAGACCATCAAGGTCCAGTGGCAGAACGAAAAGCTCCAGACCCGGCTGAAGACCTTCACCGGCTGGACGGCGGAGATCATCCAGCACGAGATCGACCACTGCGAGGGCATCCTGATCTGAATCATTTTTTTAGTTCAAAACCACCGGTCAAGCCGGTGGTTTTGAGCTGTTCTGCAAGTTTTTTCGCTTACAGGTCCATGGCGTCGGCCAGATTGTCCACCGCCTGGTTCACCCGCTTGGCGGCCATGCGGGCGGCGCGCTTGAGCTGGCGGTGAGAGGGGGCCATGGTCATGCCCAGGGCCGTCCCCGCCGCCACCCCCAAGGTCATGCCGGCGATAAATTTTCCGGCTCCGCAGCAGTGCTCGTTCATGTTCTTTCCTCCCTTCCCGCGGCGCGTCGCAGCTGAAAGCGCCGCTGATGATTATTCTCTCCCAAAGGGCGGAAAAATCCGTTGCTAAATCCTGCTGTTTCCGCTATAATTTATCTTGTTATAGTGTGGGTATTCCCGGGCATTTTTCTGTCGGTCCCGGCGTTCCACACAGACAACAGCGCAAACAAGCAACAGCACTCACGTTTTTTGACTTTCTGACACATTTCGGAGGAACGAAAACCATGAAAATACTGATCCAACATGGCCGGGTGGTCCACCCGGTCACGGGAACGGTCCTGCTGCAGGACCTGCTCATCGAGGACGGCAAGATCGCCCTGCTGGACCGGGGGCTGGAGACGGACGCCGACCTGGTCATCCCCGCCAGCGGACTGGTGGTCTGCCCCGGATTGGTGGACATGCACGTCCACCTGCGGGACCCGGGTCTCACCTATAAAGAGGATATTTTGACCGGCACCGCCGCTGCCGCCCACGGCGGCGTGACCTCGGTGGCCTGTATGGCCAACACCGACCCGGTGGTGGACAGCCCCGAGCAGATCGAATACATCCTGAACCGGGCCAGATTCGGCTCCGGCGTCCACGTCTATCCCATCGGCGCGGTGTCCATGGGCCTGCGTGGGGAGGAGCCCACCGACGCCGAGGCCCTGAAAAAGGCGGGGGCCATCGCCCTGTCTGACGACGGCTGCAACGTGGACAACGCCAACCTGATGCGGGACGTGCTCATCCGGGCCCGCCGCCTGGATATGCCCGTGCTGTGCCACTGCGAGGACACCTCTATGGTAGAGGGCCGGGCGGTGAACGAGGGCAGTGTGTCCCGCCAGCTGTGGCTGGAGGGCCGCCCCGCCATCGCCGAGGAGCTGATGGTCATGCGGGACGCCATGCTGGCCGAGGAGACTGGGGCCCACGTCCACATCTGCCACGTGTCTACCGCCCGCAGCGTGGACATCATCCGCAAGATGAAGAAGAAGGGCGTCCACCTGACCTGCGAGACCTGCCCCCAGTATTTCTGGCTCACCGAGGACGAGATCCTCACCCAGGGTTCCATGGCCCGGGTCAATCCTCCCCTGCGCACCGCCCAGGACGTGAAGGGCATCATCGCCGGACTGAAGGACGGCACAATCGACGTCATCGCCACCGACCACGCCCCCCACTCCGCCGAGGAGAAGGCCCGCCCCCTCACCCGCGCCCCCAGCGGCATGGTGGGGCTGGAGACCTCCCTGGCTCTCACCCTCACCGGCCTCTATCACTCGGGCAAGATGGAACTGCCCGACATCATCCGCCGCATGTCCACCAACCCCGCCGACATCCTGCACCTGCCCAAGGGCCGCATGTCCATGGGGGTGGCCGCCGACCTGACCATCTTCGACCCCGACCAGGAGTGGACCATCGACCCGGAGCAGTTCGCCTCCAAGGGCCGGAACACCCCCTTCGCCGGAAAGACGGTGAAGGGCCGGGTGAAGTATACCATCGTGGACGGCCAGATCGTTTATCAGGACGAGTGAGCTTGGCCCGATAAACTCAAAACTTTTCGATATAAAAGATAAATTTATAACAGAGAGGACTGTTTTTCATGTCTTTTGACGTTCTGCAAGAGAAGATCCGCGCCATGAAGAACCCCACCGTGGCCGGACTGGATGCCCGCATCGAGTATGTGCCCGAGCACATCCGCCAGGCCGCCTATGCCCAGTATGGCGTGGGCCTGAAGGGGGCCTGCGAGGCCATCTATCAGTTCAATGTGGGGCTGATGGACGCCCTGTGCGACATCGTCCCCGCCGTGAAGCCCCAGGCCGCCTATTACGAGAATCTGGGCTGGCAGGGCATGGAGATGCTGGAGCGCACCATCCGCTATGCCAAGAGCAAAGGCCTGTTCGTCATTGCCGACATCAAGCGGGGGGACATCGGCTCCACCGCCACCGCCTATGCCGAGGGCTGGCTGTCCGGGGCCAGCATCGAGGGGCAGCAGTTTAAGTCCTTCGACGCCGACTGTGTCACCCTGAACGGCTATATGGGCTCTGACTCTATTAAACCCTTCCTGGAGGCCGCCAAGGCCGAGGACAAGTGCGCCTTCGTCCTGGTAAAGACCTCTAACCCCGGCTCCGGGGAGCTTCAGGACGTGAAGACCGACGACGGGCGCACCGTGTACCAGGTGATGGGCGCGCTGAACGAGTCCATCGCCGCCGGGACGGAGGGCAAGTATGGCTTCACCATGGCCGGCGCCGTCACCGGGGCCACCTATCCCGAGCAGATCCGCCAGCTGCGGGCTGATCTGCCCCACACCTTCTTCCTGGTCCCCGGCTATGGGGCCCAGGGGGGCACCGCCGCCGACGTGAAATATGCCTTTGACCAGCAGGGCCACGGGGCCATCGTCAACTCCTCCCGGGGCATCATGTGCGCCTGGAAGAAGACCGGCGGCGACGGCCACGACTTCGCCCAGGCCGCCCGCAGCGCCGCCATCGCCATGCGGGACGACATCGCCCAGTTCGTGACGGTGGAGTAACTCCTAACTCATCCCTCATCACTCCCAACTGAACAAAGGAGGTCCCAATGGCGAAACGCTGTGTTTTCTGCGGAAAGACCCTCTCGTTTTTCGACGAAAAGACCCTCCTGTGCGGCAACGCCCTCCAGCGGGTCTGCACGGCCTGCTGGGCCGAACTGCAGGACCTGGACCAGGAGGAACGGGCCCACCGGGCGCTGGACACGGGCCGGGCGGAGGAGCCGGAGGTCATCCAGGCCTATCTAGACAGACTGGAGCAAACGCGTCAGGCCCAGGCCCGGGCCCGGGAGGCCCTGAAGACGGATAAGCGCTGTCTGCGCTGCGGCGGTGTGATGGAGCGCTATGGCCGCAAGAAGTTCCACCTGGGGGAGGAGAGCCTGTTCGGCACCGTGGCCCGGGACGGACTGTTCGCCAGCTGGCTGACGGTGGATATTCTGCGCTGTGCCGACTGCGGCCGGGCGGAGTTCTTCCTTCCCGAGCCGCCGGAGATGGGGAGCATCCCAAAGGCCCCGGAGGAGCAGGTGGTCTGCCCCGCGTGCGGAGCCAAGCACAGCCCCCTCATCAACTGCCCCAACTGCGCCCTGAACCGCCGCCCAGCCCAGAGCGAACCGCCCCGGGGCGGCGGAAAGAAGCCGCCGTGGGAGAAGTGAGAAAGGGAGGTCCTTATGGGCAACGTATGTGTTCTCTGCGGAGAGAGCCTGGGACTGCTGGAGCGCTATTCCTGTTCCCTGTTCCAGACGAAGCAGACCCTTTGCGCCCAGTGTATGAAGCAAATTTACGCCCTCTCCGGCCCGGCGCTGGAGGAGAAGCGGGCACAGATGCTGGCCTCGCCCTATCTGGAGGAGGTCGACACGCTGCGGGCCTACGCCGCCCTCAGCCGCCCCTGCTCCACCCCCGGCTGCGGGGGAAAGCTGGAGTGTGAGCGGGAAAACGTCCGGCTGGGACGGGAGGGCCTGCCCGATGAGTCGTACAGCGTGGACGTTTTCGCCTGTCCCCGGTGCGGCAAGGTGGAGCTGTTCACCGCCGGGACCGTCCGCCATGCCCTGCGGCCCAAGAAGCCTGAGAAGAAAGAAGAACCGACTGTGCCCACCGTCCTCTGCCCCGTCTGCGGGACCCGACACGAGGAGGGCGAGCCCTGCCCCGTCTGCGCCGCGGAGTTGGCCCGCCAAAACGCCCGCCCCGCCCGGCGGAGGGAGAAAAAGCCGCCGTGGGAGAAGTGAGGGGATGACCCTCTCAGTCACGGCTGCGCCGTGCCAGCTCCCCCAAAGGGGGAGCCAAGGATGCGCCATCGGTCCTCCGCCTCTTGCCTCCCCCTTTGGGGGAGGTGCCCAGTGCGCACACTGGGCGGAGAGGGCCCTAACTACTAACTGATAAAAAGGTGATGCCTGCCATGAAAGTTGAACGTAAATGTACCATTGTCGCCCGGGAGGAGATGGGCGACGCCATCTATCTGGTGCTGGAGGCCGGGGACATGGTCCGCACCAGCTATGCCGGACCTGGGCAGTTTGTCCACGTGAAGTGCGGCGAGGGGCTGCTGCTCCGCCGCCCCATCTCTGTCTGCTCCTGCCAGGAGGACGTGCCCAATGACTTCATCGCCATCGCCTTTGAGGTCCGGGGGGACGGCACCCGCTGGCTGGCCCAGCGGAAGGTGGGGGACACCCTGGACGTGATGGGGATGCTGGGCAACGGCTTTTCCGTCAAGCCCAAGGGCCGCTATCTGCTGGTGGGCGGCGGCATCGGCATCCCACCCATGCGGGGCTGCGCCCAGGCCACTGAGGGCCGGTCCACCGCCATTCTGGGCGGGCGGTCCAAGGACAAGATCATTTTGCAGGACTGCTTTAAGGACGAGTGCGCCAAGGTGCTGATCGCCACCGACGACGGCTCGCTGGGCCACCACGGCTTTGTGGACGCCCTGGTCCGCCAGGAGCTGGAGCAGGACAAGGGCTATGACGGCGTGCTGGCCTGCGGCCCCAAGCCCATGCTGCGGAACGTGGCGAAAGTGGCCGAAGAGTTCGGCATTCCCTGCCAGGTGTCTATGGAGGAGCGCATGGGCTGCGGCGTGGGCGCCTGCCTGGTGTGCGCCTGCGACATGGCCGACGGCAGCCGCAAGCACGTGTGCAAGGACGGCCCTGTGTTCGATTCCAAGGAGGTGGACTGGAATGCCTAACGAGAAGATCGACCTCTCCGTCAATCTGGCGGGGATGACCATGAAGAACCCGGTGGTGGTGGCCTCGGGCACCTTTGGTTTTGGCCGGGAGTACGGCCAGTTTTATGACCTGGGCCAGCTGGGCGGCATCTGCGCCAAGGGCCTGACCCTGAACCCCCGCCAGGGCAACCCTGCCCCCCGCATTGCCGAGACCCCCATGGGCATTCTCAACTCCGTGGGCCTGCAAAACCCCGGCGTGGACGCCTTCATCGCCCACGAGCTGCCCTTCCTGCGCAACTTTGACGTAAAAGTGATCGCTAACATCTCCGGCAACACCCCGGAGGAGTATGGCATCATGTGTGAAAAGCTGGCCGGGGCCGGGGTGGACATGATCGAAGTGAACATCTCCTGCCCCAACGTAAAGGCGGGCGGTCTGGCCTACGGCACCCGGCCTGAGCTGGCCGCCGAGGTCACCCAGATGGCCAAGTCCCATGCGGGCAAGGTGCCCGTGATGGTGAAGCTGTCCCCCAACGTCACCGATATCACCCTCATCGCCCGGGCGGTGGAGGAGGCCGGCGCAGACGCCGTGTCCCTCATCAACACCCTGCGGGGGATGCGCATCGACGTGAACACCCACCGGCCCATTCTGAAGATGAACACCGGCGGCCTGTCCGGTCCCGCCGTGCTGCCTGTGGCGGTGCGCATGGTGTGGGAGGTGGCCCAGGCGGTGGACATCCCCATCTTAGGCATGGGCGGCGTGAGCCGGGGCGAGGACGCGGCCCAGCTGATGCTGGCCGGAGCCACCGCCGTGGCCGTGGGCACCGCCCTGTTCGCCGACCCCTATGCCCCCATCAAGGTCCGGGACGAACTGGGCCAGATCGCCCAGCGCCAGGGCCTGACCGCCGTGAAGGAACTCACCGGGCAGGTAAAGCCCTGGTAAGAGCTAATTTCCATTCCAGGAACAAAGGACTGTTTGCCAATGACCACCATTTATCTCATCCGTCACGCCGAGGCCGAGGGGAATCTGTACCGCCGCATCCACGGCTGGTATGACGCGCTCATCACCGACAACGGCTTTGCCCAGATCGCCGCCCTCCAGCGCCGCTTTCAGGATATCCCCATCGATGCGGTGTGGTCCAGCGACCTCTATCGTACCATGACCACCGCACGGGCGGTCTATGTCCCCAAGGGCCTGGAGCTGCACACTGACCCCGGCCTGCGGGAGGTCCACATGGGGGACTGGGAGGACAAGCCCTGGGGCGAGGTGTATCACTTCGACGGAGACCGCATCGCCCTCTTTAACCGCAGCGACCCCACCTGGCAAGCCCCCAATGGGGAGAGCCTGGGCCAGGTGGGAGAGCGTGTCCACGACGCCCTGTGCCGCATCGCCGGGGGCTATCCCGACAAGACCATCGCCGTCTTCTGCCACGGCACGGCCATCCGCCAGCTACTGGCCATGGTGAAGGGCGTTGCCCCCCAGGACTGGCACAAGATGGGCCACAGCGAGAACACCGCCGTGACCCGCCTGTTCTATGACGGGGGCCGCCTGACCCTGGACCCCGATCTGGAGCTGGATGCCTCTCACCTGCCGGAGAGCATCCACACCATGGCCCGGCAGAACTGGTGGCGGAAGGACCGCTCCGTCCAGGACGTGAACCTGTGGTACCGCCCCCTGGACTGGGAGACTGAGAAAGAGTCTATTTATCTGGCCGCCCGGGAGGAGGCCTGGCGCACCACCCACGGCACGGAGTTGGCCTTTGACGGGGAGGGCTTTCTGCACGACGCCAAAGAGCACCTGTCCCGCTCCCCCTGGGGGGTGACGGTGGCCATGTCCGGGGACGAGTTTGCCGGGCTGCTCCAGCTGGACACCCAGCGCTATCAGGAGCTGAACGCCGGATACATCCCCTTCTGCTACATCGCCCCCAGCCGCCGGGAGCAGAATCTGGGCGTGCAGCTCATCGGCCAGGCGGTGTCCTTCTTCCGCCCCCTGGGCCGGGACAAGCTGCGCCTGCGCTGCGCCCCTTACAATGACCGTGCCCAGCACTTCTATCAGAAGTATGGCTTTGTGAAGGTGGGCGAGGAGCAGGGCAGCCGGGTCCCCCTGGACATTATGGAAAAATACATCGGCTATGACAGATGAGCTGTCCGCCGGAAAAAGAGAGGCACATCATGGAGTTTGACCGCGACCTGTTCCTTCCCGTCAGCCTGGCAGACATGCAGCGCCGGGGCTGGGAGGACTATGACTTTCTGCTCATCACTGGGGACGCCTATGTGGACCACCCCTCCTTCGGCCCCACCATCATCGGGCGGCTGCTGGAGGCGGAGGGCTATCGGGTGGCCATTCTGGCCCAGCCCGACTGGCGGGGACCGGAGGCCTTCCGGTCCTTGGGCCGCCCCCGGCTGGGGGTGCTTATCTCCGCAGGCAACATCGACTCTATGGTGGCCCACTACACCGCCGCCCGCAAGCGCCGCCACGACGATGCCTATTCCCCCGGGCGGAAGGCCGGGCTGCGCCCCGACCACGCCACCATCGTCTATTCCAACCGGGTGCGGGAGGCCTTCGGGGACATCCCCATCATCATCGGCGGGCTGGAGGCCTCTCTGCGCCGCTTCGCCCACTATGACTATTGGGAGGACAAGGTCCGCCGCTCCATCCTCTTCGACGCCCAGGCGGACATCCTCACCTATGGCATGGGGGAGACGGCCACCCTGGACATCGCCGCCCGCCTGAACTCCGGCACCCCGGTGAGCGAGATCACCGACGTGCGGGGCACCTGCGTGGCCGCCGACTACCCCGGGGTGTGCGCCTATCCCCGGGTGGAGGTTCCCTCCTTTGAAGAGGTGTCCTCCTCCAAGCGGGCCTATGCCCAGGCCAACATGATCGAGTATCAGGAGCACGACGCCGCCGTGGGCAAGGCCATCATCCAAAAGCACGGGCGGCAGTTCCTCATCGTCAATCCCCCCGCCTATCCCCTGCCCACCGAGGAGCTGGACCGGGTGGCCGAGCTGCCCTATGTGCGGGAGCCCCACCCCATGTACGACGACATGGGCGGCGTGCCCGCCATCGAGGAGGTCCGCTTCTCCATCACCCACAACCGTGGCTGCTTTGGGGCCTGCAACTTCTGCTCCCTGGCCTTCCACCAGGGGCGCACCGTCACCTCCCGCAGCCACGAGAGCGTGATTCGGGAGGCCAAGCTGCTGATCCAGCACCCGGGCTTTAAGGGCTATATCCACGACGTGGGCGGCCCCGCCGCCACCTTCCGCCGCCCCAGCTGCCAGAAGCAGCTGAAGCACGGCATGTGCAAAAACCGCGCCTGTCTGGCCCCGGAGGCCTGCCCCAACCTGGACGCGGACCACACCGACTATATGATGCTGCTGCGGAAGGTCCGGGCCCTGCCCGGCATCAAAAAGGTCTTCATCCGCTCGGGCATCCGGTTCGACTTTTTGATGAAGGACCCCAGCGGAGAGTTTTTCACCGACCTGGTGCAGTATCACATCTCCGGCCAGCTGAAGGTGGCCCCAGAGCACTGCGTGGACCACACCCTGGACTACATGGGCAAGCCCCATGTGGAGGTGTATGAGAAGTTCCGGGATAAGTATTATAAGCTCAACCGCCGCTATGGCAAGGACCAGTATCTGGTGCCCTATCTCATCTCCTCCCACCCCGGCTGCACCCTGGAGGACGCGGTGCAGCTGGCCGAGTGGCTGAATAAGGAGGGCCACATGCCAGAGCAGGTGCAGGACTTCTATCCCACCCCGGGCACTCTGGCCACCTGCATGTGGTACACGGGCATCGACCCCCGGACCATGCAGCCGGTGTTCGTCCCCAAAACGCCCCACGACAAGGCTCTCCAGCGGGCGCTGATGCAGTGGCGCAAGCCCCAAAACCGGGCTCTGGTGCTGGAGGCCCTCCACAAGACGGGCCGGGAGGACCTGATCGGCTATGGCAAGCACTGCCTTATCCGTCCGGGCAAGGGTCCCGGCGCAGACCGCTATGGCCACGGCCAGGACCAGCGCCAGAATGCTCAGCATTCTAATGATCGCCGTCCGGGCCAGAAATCCGGCCAGAGCGGCAGATATGGCAAGCCCGGAAAGCCGGACCAGAATGCCAGACCGGGCCAGAACGGCAAATACGCCAAGGGTCCCCAGGGCGGCAGACCCGCCCAGGGCAAGCCCGATGGCCGCCACGCCGTCTCCCGCCCCACGGCTCAGAAACCGGTGAAGAAAGCCGGCTGGGCCAAGGCAAAGCCCAGCAAGAAGCCGGGCAAGAAAAAAGGCTAAAAAAACAGAACAAAAAATCGCCGCGCAGACGGGGCTTTCTCGTCTGCGCGGCACTGTTTTCTTGTCCCTTACTTCAGCTGGAAGGAGGCACACTCGGTGCCCTCGCAGCGGGTGGGGGAGCTGTCGCAGCAGCCCACGCGGATGGACTGGAGGGAGCAGCAGTTGTTGGGCTGGTTGTGGTGGGCACAGCTGGCCACGGTGCAGTGGATGTTGTTGTTGCAGTTGCAGGTATTGCGTTCCATAAGAAAACCTCCTCACATCGGATGGCTTTAGTATGGCCCGCGCTCCGGCGGTTATTCCTTGGTCGGCTGCTGTTTTTCGGTTTTGACGCCCGTCTCCTCCACTCTGGGGATGAACCGGCGGGCGAAGCGGCCCTTGCCCC
>URNZ01000008.1 GCA_900549405.1 uncultured Eubacteriales bacterium
TGCGACCTCCGGGTTATGAGCCCGACGAGCTACCAACTGCTCTACCCCGCGATATGGTGCCGGAGACCGGGGTCGAACCGGCACGGGATCGCTCCCACGGGATTTTAAGTCCCGGGCGTCTGCCAATTCCGCCACTCCGGCAAACTGTGTACTCCAGTCTCAACCTTTAAGGCTAGGATAGTTTAACACATATCTTCGGGTTTGTCAACAGGAATTTTTCAAATTGTGTTCGACGGCTTTCCCCGGCGAAACGGGGAGAAATTTTTTCCAAAATTTTCTGCCTGGGTGTACAAAAATCGGCAACTCTCACCCCCTGCCCGCCATATACTGATATGTACCGGCTTTTGCCGGGTGACTACCAATGGAACAGAGACAGGAGGAACCGATTTATGAGACGTTTGAGCGAGACCATTTCCACCCCCATTTTGCAGCTGCCGCCCCAGCCAGCCCCCCGGGACGACCTGGACGATCTGATCTTCCGGGGCGAGGGCTGGTGGGTCAGTGACCGCTGAGGGGGCCGTCTTATCGGTAAGACGGCCCTTTCGTCCGCCCTTTGTGGTCGGCGGCCCAGGTTTTTCTTTACTTTTCCCGGCCCTTCATATATAATAGTTTGGCTTAAATCAACATGTTCCCCGGACTTCCGGGAGTTTTACAAGAGAGAGTGAGGACCCTTATGCTCCAATTCGACGAGTATAAAGTCAAGCTGAACAACCTGGCCCCCGCCCTGGAGGAGCTGGGCCAGGCCCTGGACCTGGAGAGCGCCGAGCGCGAGCTGGATATGCTCCAGGCCGAGTCCGCCGCCGACGGCTTTTGGGATAACCTGGCCAAGGCCCAAAAGGTCCAGCAGCGCATCAAGAACCTGCAGGACAAGGTGGACGGCCAGAAGAAGCGCCAGAGCCAGTGGGACGACATGATGGCCATGTGCGAGATGGGCAACGAGTTTGAGGACGAGTCCCTCCTGCCCGAGCTGGAGGAGAGCTTTCAGGCCCTGGAGCACGAGATGGAGGAGGCCCGCCTCCAGACCCTGCTCACCGGGGAGTATGACTCCTCCAACGTCATCCTGACCATCCACCCCGGCGCCGGCGGCACCGAGGCCCAGGACTGGGCCCAGATGCTCTACCGCATGTACACCCGCTGGACCGAGCGCCACGGCTTTACCTATCAGATCATGGACTATCAGGAGGGCGACGAGGCGGGCATCAAGTCGGCCACCATTATGATCGAGGGCGAGAACGCCTATGGCTATCTCCGGGGGGAGCACGGCGTCCACCGCCTGGTGCGGGTGTCCCCCTTCGACGCCAACGCCCGGCGGCAGACCTCTTTCGCTTCTGTCGAGGTCATGCCCGACCTGCCCGAGGACGTGGAGATCGAGATCCGGCCCGAGGACATCGAGATGCAGGTCTATCGCGCCAGCGGCGCAGGCGGCCAGCACGTGAACAAGACCTCCTCCGCCGTCCGTCTGATCCACAAGCCCACCGGCGTGGTGGTGGCCTCTCAGCAGGAGCGCAGCCAGTTCCAGAACAAGGACAACTGTATGAAGATGCTGCGGGCCAAGCTGGTGGAGCTGCAAATGCAGGAGAAGGCGGAGAAGATCTCCGACCTGAAGGGCGTGCAGCTGAAGATCGAGTGGGGCAGCCAAATCCGCTCCTATGTCTTCATGCCCTATCAGCTGGTAAAGGACAACCGCACTGCCTATGAGACCAGCAACATCAACGCCGTGATGGACGGCGACCTGGACGGCTTCATCAACGCCTACCTCACCTGCGAGGCCACAGGCACCTGGGCCACCAAGTAATCAAAACCAAAAAAGCATTTGAGATCCGCCGCAGAACTTTGACCGTTCTGGGGCGGATCTTTTATGCCGCTTTTCTATCTTAGGCTGACACTCCAGGGCGCAAAGTGTAAAAAAATTGTGAACTCCCTTGCTTTTTTGCCGGGAACGCGCTATCATATCGTTAGCACTCATATAAATCGAGTGCTAGATTTGTTTTCAAAACAGCTTTGTTTGATATAGGAGGCATTTACCATGGCAAAGAAGCAATTCAAGGCCGAGTCCAAGCGGCTGCTGGACCTGATGATCAACTCGATCTATACCCACAAGGAGATCTTCCTGCGGGAGCTCATCTCCAACGCCAGCGACGCGGAGGACAAGCTGGCCTATCAGTCCCTCACCGACGATTCCATGGGCGTCAGCCGGGCGGACCTGAAGATCACCATCGTCCCCGACAAGGAAAAGCGCACCCTCACCGTGTCTGACAACGGCATCGGCATGAGCCGGGAGGATCTGGAGGCCAACCTGGGCACCATCGCCCACAGCGGCTCCGGCCAGTTCAAGGCCGACCTGTCCGCCGACGACAAGGCCGCCGAGGACATCGACGTCATCGGCCAGTTCGGCGTGGGCTTCTACTCCGCCTTTATGGTGGCCGACGCCGTCACCGTCATCACCAAGGCCTGGGGCAGCGACGAGGCCTGGATGTGGCAGTCCGACGGGGCCGACGGCTACACCATCACCGCCTGCGAGAAGGAGCAGCCCGGCACCGACATCATCATGCACCTGAAGGCCAACGCCGACGAGGAGAACTATGACCAGTATCTGGAGACCGCTAAGCTCCAGCAGCTCATCAAGAAATACTCCGACTATATCCGCTACCCCATCACCATGGAGGTGGAGGACTACCGCCAGAAGCCCAAGCCCGCCGACGCCGGGGACGACTATAAGCCCGAGTGGGAGACGGTGAAGGAGTGGAAGACCATCAACTCCCAAATTCCTCTGTGGCAGCGGCAGAAGTCCAAGGTCACCCCTGAGGAATATAACGCCTTCTACAAGGAGAAGTTCAACGACTGGCAGGACCCCCTGGCCGTCATCCACACCAGCGCCGAGGGCGCCGTGACCTATAAGGCCATGCTGTATATCCCCGCCCAGACCCCCTATGACTTCTACACCCGGGAGTATCAGAAGGGCTTGCAGCTCTACTCCTCCGGCGTGATGATCATGGACAAGTGCGCCGACCTGCTGCCCGACTGCTTCCGCTTTGTGAAGGGCGTTGTGGATTCCCCCGATTTCTCCCTGAACATCAGCCGTGAAATTTTGCAGCATGACCGCCAGCTGAAGGTCATCGCCACCGCCCTGGAGAAAAAGATCAAGTCCGAGCTGCTGAAGATGCAGAAGGATGACAAAGAGAAGTATGAGAAGTTCTGGCATGCCTTTGGCACCCAGCTGAAGTATGGTGTGGTGGCCGACTACGGCGCCAAGAAGGACCTGCTCCAGGACCTGCTGCTGTTCTGGTCCTCCAAGGAGAACACTTACACCACTCTGGCCGCCTATCAAGACCGGATGCCCGAGGACCAGAAGTTCGTCTATTACGCCTGCGGCGAGGACCCGGAGAAGATCGCCAAGCTGCCCCAGGTGGAGCGCATCCTGGACAAGGGCTATGAGATCCTGTACTGCACCGAGGACGTGGATGACTTTGTGATGAAGGCCATGGCCGAGCTGGACGGCAAGCAGTTCAAGTCTGTGGCCGACGAGGACGCCCTGCCCCAGACCGAGGAGGAGAAGAAGGCCGCCGAGGAGAAGGCCGAGGCCGGAAAGCCCGTGCTGGAGGCCGTGAAGGAGGCTCTGGGCGACAAGGTGAAGGAGGTCCGCATCTCCGCCATCCTCAAGTCCGGCGCCTGCTGCCTCACCGCCGACGGCCCCGTCTCCCTGGAGATGGAGAAGTATATGAACAAGGTGGAGGGCGGCCAGCACATGAAGGCCGACCGGGTGCTGGAGCTCAACGCCGACTCCGCCCCCTTCGCCGCCCTGAAGAAGGCCGTGGACGCCGGGGATAAAGACACCGTGAGCAAGTATTCCACCCTGCTCTATGACCAGGCCCTCCTTATGGCCGGCCTGCCCCTGGAAGACCCCGCCGGCTTCGCCCAAATGGTGGCGTCGCTGATGGTGTAAATGGCGTAACATAAAAACTGACCCCCGCCTGTCCGAGTTTCACCGGGCAGGCGGGGGTCTTGCTGTTTTTATACGCTTTTACACGCCCTCCTGGGCCTTCAGCTGTTCCAGCTGGGCGCGCCATAGGGTGTTGCAGGCGTCGCTGGGCATTCTCCAGTCCCCACGGGGGGAGAGGGTGACGGAGCCCACCTTCGGGCCGTCGGGCAGGCAGGAGCGCTTGAACTGCTGGGCGAAGAAGCGGCGGTAGAAGTTGTCCAGCCAGCGCAGCAGGGTCCTGTTGTCATAGGTATCCCCCAGGGCGTACTTGGCCAGGCGATAAATTTTCCCGGGGGTGAAGCCCCAGCGCACGGCGTAGTACAGGAAGAAGTCGTGGAGCTCGTAGGGCCCCACCAGCTCCTCGGTGCGCTGGGCGATCTCCCCGTCCTTGGGGGGCAGCAGCTCGGGGGAGACGGGGGTGTCCAGAATGTCCCGCAGGACGGCGGACAGCTTGGGGTCCCGGCTCTCGGCCTCGTCGGCCACATAGGCCACCAGGTGGCGCACCAGGGTCTTGGGGATGCCGGCGTTCACGGCGTACATGGACATGTGGTCCCCGTTATAGGTGGCCCAGCCCAGGGCCAGCTCGCTCAGGTCGCCGGTGCCGATGACCATGCCGCCGGTGCGGTTGGCCAGGTCCATCAGCACCTGGGTCCGCTCCCGGGCCTGGCCGTTTTCAAAGGTGACGGACAGGTCGTCCATGGACTGGCCGATGTCCCGGAAGTGGACCTTCACCGCATCGCCGATGTCCACGGTGTCAAAGGTGGTGCCGATGCGCTCGGCCAGAATTTCGGCATTGGACTTGGTGCGGCTGGTGGTGCCGAAGCAGGGCATGGTCACGGCCAGAATGTCCGTCATGGGCCGGTCCAGCATGGCCATGGCCCGGGCGGTGATGAGCAGGGCCAGGGTAGAGTCCAGTCCGCCGGACAGCCCCACCACCGCCGTTCTGGCCCCGGTGTGGGCTAGACGCTTTTTCAGCCCCAGGGCGGACAGGGTCAAAATCTCCTGGCACCGGGCGGCCCGGTCCCCGTGGTCGGCGGGGACGAAGGGGTTTTTGGCCACGGGCCGGGTGAGGGTGGTCTCCTCCACGTTCAGCCGGAAATACTGGGGGAACACGTCGGGGGCATCCGCCGGGAAGGTGGACATACGCTGGCGCTCGTGGCAGAGCTTCTCCAGGTCGAGCTCGGTGACGGTGAGCCCCGTCTCAAACCGGCGCTGGGCCAAAATCGTCCCGTTCTCTGCGATGAGACTGTGCCCGGCGTAGATGAGGTCGGTGGAGGACTCCCCCCAGCCCGCGTCGGCGTAGACATAGCCACATACTAAACGCCCGGAGGTGGCGGAGAGGAGGGTGCGGCGATAGTCGTCCTTGCACACCGTCTCGTCGCTGGCGGAGGGGTTCAGGATCAGGGTCGCGCCCCCCTGGGCCAGGCGGGTGGAGGGGGTGTCCGCCACCCACAGGTCCTCGCAGATCTCCACGCCGATGCACAGCTGGGGCAGGTCCGCACAGCGGAAGAGCAGCCCGGGGGAGAACTCCACGTTCTCCTGCCCAGCGAAGGGAACGCAGAAGTCGCTGCCCATCAGCGCCCGGCCGGAGGTGAACCAGCGCCCCTCATAGAACTCGGTGTAGTTGGGCAGGTTCAGCTTGGGCACCAGGCCCAGCAACTCCCCCCGGCACAGGACGGCGGCGCAGTTGAACAGCTTGCCGTGGTAGCGCATGGGCACGCCCACCGCCACCACCAGGTCCAGGTCCTTGGTTTCGCTGAGAATATGGGCCAGGGCGTCCTCCGCCCCCCGCAGCAGGCTCTCCTGCAAAAACAGGTCGCCGCAGGTATAGCCCGTCAGGCACAGCTCGGGCAGGCACAGGACCTTTACCCCCTGCTCCGCCGCCTGGCGCATCAGCGTCAGGCACTGCTGTGCGTTATGGGTGCAGTCGGCCACCCGGATCTCCGGGGTACCGGCGGCCACCTTGATAAATCCGTCCCGCATGGTCGTTCTCTCTCCTTTGCTGTATGCGGACGCTTACACGTCCAGCTTTTCAGCCACGTCGGCCAGGTAGTTGGTTTCCAGACTCTCCATCTTCCCCGCGTCGAAGGCGGCGGCCACGGTGGGGTCCATGGGCAGGCGGGCCAGAATGGGCACCTCCAGCTGCTGGGCCACCTCGTCCAGGTGGCTCTCGCCGAAGATGGCATGGCGCTTGCCGCAATCGGGGCACTGGAAATAGCTGTAGTTCTCCACCAGGCCCAGCACGGGCACGCTCATCATCTTGGCCATGTTCACGGCCTTGGCCACGATCATAGACACCAGGTCCTGGGGGGAGGTGACCACCACCGCCCCGTCCACAGGCAGGGACTGGAACACGGTGAGGGGTACGTCGCCGGTGCCCGGGGGCATATCCACGAACATATAGTCCACATCGCCCCATACCACGTCCTGCCAGAACTGGGTGACCACCCCGGCGATCACCGGGCCCCGCCAGATAACGGGGGCGGTCTCCTCGGCGGAGAGCAGGTTCAGGGACATGAGCTTGATGCCGCCGGGGGTGACGGCGGGGTCGATGCCCTCGTCGGTGCCGGTGGCCCGCTGGTGGATGCCGAAGGCGGTGGGGATGGAGGGGCCGGTGATGTCCGCATCCAGCACGGCCACCTTTTTGCCCCGGCGGGCCATGGCCACGGCCAGAGAGGCGGTGACGGTGCTCTTGCCCACGCCGCCCTTGCCGCTGACCACGGCGATGACGTGCTTGATGCTGGACTTGGCGTTGGCCGGGACTCTCAGGTCCCGGGAGGAACAGTCGCTTTTGCAGGTGGAACAATCATGGGTACATTCAGACATAGTTAGGCATCTCCTTTTTTGTGGCGGGGGCTGCGCCCCCGTAGACATTTATCGGGTCAGGGTATTCTCGGTGGGCACCTCGTCCTGGGTCTGCTTGGCGGAGAAGTAATAGGACAGGATGTCGGCAGCCATGGCACCCAGCTCCGAGCCGCTGCCGCCGTGCTCCACCACGATGGCTATGGCGATCTCCGGCTTGTCATAGGGGGCGAAGCAGACGAACACGGCGTTGGACTCGGTCTGAGCGCTGATCTGGGCCGAGCCCGTCTTTGCACCCACCTTTACGCCGAGATTCTGGAAATAGCGGCTCACCGAGCCGTCGGAGGTCAGGGCCAGCATACCGGCCTTCACCGCCTCCAGATTTTTGGGCTGGATGTCGATGGTGCTGAGCACCTGGGGCTGGTAGCTGTACTCCACGCTGGTGAAGTCGCTGGCTTTCACCTCTTTCAGCAGGTGGGTGGAGTAGCGGGTGCCCCCGTTGACCAGGGTGGCGATATAGTTGGCCAGCTGGATGGGGGTGAAGGCGCTGTTCTCCTGGCCGATGGCCACGGACAGGGTGTTGCCGTCGTACCACTTCTGGCCCAGGGATTCGGTATACTCCCGGCTGGCCATGACGCCGGAGCGCTCGGTCAGCTCGATGCCTGTCTTCTGACCCAGGCCGAAGCGGGTGGCGTAGTCCACCAGCCGGTCGATGCCCAGGCGGCGGCCCACGTCGAAGAAGAAGTAGTTGCAGGAGACCTTGATGGCCTCGCTCACATTCACCAGACCGTGGGTGGTGCCGTGCTGGCGGTAGATCCAGCACTTGGGGGGCGTGCCGGGGTAATAGGTGTAGGCGCCCTTGTCGAGGATCTTGGTGGAGGGGGTGATGATGCCCTCCTCCAGTCCGGCGATGGCTGTGACCATCTTGAAGGTAGAGCCGGGGGGGTAGGTGCCCAGAAGGGCCCGGTTAAACAGGGGGCGCAAAGGGTCAGAACCGTTTTTGGCAATGTCCTGGCCGTAAGCGGCCAGGCTGAAGGTGGGGTAGGAGGCGGAGGCCAGCACATCCCCGTTATTCACGTCCAAGATCACGCAGGCCGCGCCCTGGACCTCTTTACTGGCCAGCTTGGGGATGGAATTGGCCAGCACGTCCTCCACCGTCCCCTGCAGGTCCAGGTCGATGGTGAGGACCACGTTGTTTCCCGGTTTTGGGTCGGTGAGCCAGGTCTCGGACACCACTTTGCCGCTGGTGTTCCGCTCCAGGGCCCGCACGCCGGAGGAGCCCCGGAGATAGTTCTCAAAGGCCCGCTCCGCCCCCTCCTTGCCCACGGTGTCGTTCATCTGATAGTCGGGCTCCCCGTCCCCGTCGATGTCCGCCGTCTTATAGTAGGACGTCCACTCATCCGGGTCGATGGCGGCCACCCGGCCCAGGAGGTGGGCGGCGTAGGTGGTGTGATACTGGCGGGTGGTGGTGGCCTCGATGGACACGCCGGGGATGGACAGCTCTTTCACCCGGGAGATGAAGTCGATGTTCACGTCGGCGGCAAAGCGATAGGCCGTCTGGTTCACGCCCTTGGTGCGCAGCAGCTGTTCATACAGTACCCCAGCCGCGTCCCGCACATGGTCCTGCCCCAGGCCGCCCAGGTCCAGCTGGGACAGGGCGGTGGTCTGGTTGGCGCTCTGGCCTTCCTCCGGCTGCTCGGCCAGGTCGAAGTACAGGCACAGGCGGCCCAGCAGCTGCTCCGCCGTGGGCAGAGAGGTGTCCTCCTCTTTTTCCTGGGGGGCGGACTGATCGGATGCGCTGTTCCCGCCGGAGAAGATCGACTTGAGCTTGTCAAAAAAGCCCGGTTCTTTTTGGACGGTCTCCTCGTCAGAGACGGGCTCCGGGTCTTTCGTCGGGTCCTGAATCCACTTCATCTTCACGCACAGTTTGCCCAGGCGGGTGAGAGTGCGGGACTGGGTGCCGTCCTCATTGTCGGTGAGGGCGTAATAGGGGTTGTCGGTGGTGAAGGTGAAGGGGGCCTCGTGGGAGATGGGCAGGGTGTCCTCCCACTGAGTGCCCGTGGCCCGGGCCACCTGGAGCAGGGAGAGAATGGCATCATTGCGCTCCTGGGCCTTGCCCATAAGGGAGGTGTTCAGTTTCACCTGATACACCGCCTTGTCCGACACCAGCACCCGGCCGTTCCGGTCCAGGATCTGGCCCCGTCCGGCCTCCACGGTCTCGGTCTCGGCAATTTTATATTGGGATTGGCGGCGATAGGCCTCGCCGTTGTTGATCTGAAGGTCATACAGCACCGAGCCAAGCCCGGTGAGCAGCAGGGCCATGAGAACCACCACGGCCAGCACCCGCCGCTGAAATTGTTTGGTATCTATGAGGGGGCCTCCTTTCTGAGGCGGCAAAAAAGAGAAAAGTTGCGGTTTAAAAGCCTTCCCCTGGGGGAAGGTGCCCCCGAAGGGGGCGGATGAGGGGAACGCCGAAGGATTTGAAGCTGTTGCGTGGGAATCCTCCAGTCATCGCCTGGCGGCGATGCCAGCCCCCTTTCACAAGGGGGCCTAATGGTGCGGTATATCAGCCCCCCTTGTTAAAGGGGGGAGGGCCGCGAAGCGGCGGGGGGATTCTGCCGGAGGCGCTCAATGGTCGCCAGCCTTCCCCTCATCCGTCACGGGCTTCGCCCGCGCCACCTTCCCCCGAGGGGAAGGCTTTTGGACGGGGGAACGGATTGCCGCGTTGCTTCGCTCCTCGCAATGACAACAAAAATTACGCCAGCTTATCCCCGCCCACTTTCCGATACACCGCCCGGAACAACAGGTAAATAAACGGCATCCACACCAGGGACAGCAGGCACTCGGGGACGGCCACCTCCAGCAGGGCGGGCAGATCGCCCCGGTCAGAGATCAGGGCCCCGGCGATGCGCAGGCCGTCTAGCACGGCCAGCAGCCCCGCCCCGCACAGCATACAGCCGGGGAGGGACTGGGACAGCACATATTGGGACACACCGCCGATGGCGGCCCCGGCCAGGGTCATGCCCAGGACCGTGCCGCCCCAGCCCAGGGGATAGGACAGGGTCCACACCAGGCCCACCGCCAGGCCGAAGCCGCCCCCGGCCCCGGAGCCCTCCAGCACGGCCACCGCCGTCAGCGCCAGGGGCAGCAGCATGGGCGTGACCCCGAACAGGGGGAACCGGGGCAGGATGCAGCTGTCCAGCAGCCACACGGGCAGCAGGGCCAGGGCATACACCGCCCACTTATGGATCAGGTCTTGTCTTGTCATAATCTACTCCACGGGATCATTCCACAATGTCAAAGTCCTTGATGACGAACACTTCCACCAGGCTGTCCAGCTTCACGTCGGGCAGGACCACGGCGTAGCGGGTCATGCCGGAGGGGTCGGTGAACACGCCCTCCACCTGGCCCACCACCAGCCCGGAGGGGTACACGTCCCCCTTGCCGGAGGTGACCACCTCGTCCCCGGAGACCAGCTGGGCGTCCTCGGGCAGATAGCTCAGCTTCAGGCGGCCCTGGCTCATCAGGTCGAAGCTGCCCTCTAAGATCCCGGCGGAATAGGTGCGGGTGACGATGCCGCCCATCTCGATGTCGGTGTTCAGCACGGTGGACACGGTGGACCAGTTCAGGCCCACCTGAGAGACCACGCCCACTAAAACCCCCGTCTCGGTGATGACGCAGTTGCCCACCGCCACTCCGGCGGCGGAGCCTTTGGACAGGGTGAGGGTAGACTCCCAATTAGAGGTGGAGCGGGTGGTCACCTGGGCGGACTCGAAGGTGAAGTCCCGGCGCTTGGCCTGGAGCTGGAGCAGCTGGCGCAGCTGTTCGTTCTCACGGCTGGCCTCCTCCCCCTGGCGGACCTGCTCCTCCAGCTGGCTCACTTTTACTTGCAGGTCGCTGAGCTGGTCGTGAAGCTCCTGATAGTGGAACACATAGGTATAGACGCCCTCCGCCCAGTCCATCACAGCGGACACGCCCCCCCGGATGGGGGAGGCCACTGTGTTCACCACGTTGGACAACGGGTCGGTATTGCCCCCCAGCAGGGCCGAGCCCACGCCGATGAGGACAGACAGCAGCAGGGCGATGAGCACCAGCAGCAGTCCGTTTTGCCGGAAAAAGTTTTTCACTTTATCGCTCCTTTTCGGCGCACTTCTGGGCGCAATGGGCCAGGGCGTCCTCCCCCACCTGAGCCAGCATCCGGCCCAGGCGGCAGATGGGCAGCCCCACCACGTTGAAATAGTCCCCCCGGATGCCCTCCACCAGCAGGGCGCCGCAGCCCTGAATGCCATAGCTGCCCGCCTTGTCCATGGGCTCTCCGGTCTGGATATACAGGTCGATCTCCCGCTGTGTCAGGGGGCGGAAGCGGACCTGGGTGGCCTCGTGCTCCACCAGCAGGGTCTTCCCCCGCTTTACGGCCACGCCGGTGTAGACGGTGTGCTCCCTGCCGGACAGGGCGGAGAGCATCTCTGCCGCGTGGGCCTTATCTCGGGGCTTGCCTAAGACGACCCCGTCGATGGCCACCACCGTGTCGGCGGCCACCACCACGTCGTCCGCCTCGGCCTCGGCGGAGACCTCCAGGGCCTTCTGCCGGGCCAGCTCCTCCACCAGCTGGGCGGGGGTCAGCTCCGGGTGGGGCAGCTCCTCCCCCTTGGCGGGCCGGACGGTGAAGGAAAATCCCATCTGCCCCAGCAGCTCCCGCCGCCGGGGGGACTGGGACGCCAGTATCATTGCCATGCTGTCACCTCGTTCGTCTCACGCGCCGGTGGAGCCGAAGCCGCCGGCACCCCGGGCGGTCTCGTCCAGCTCGTCCACCAGCTCCACCTGGGCCTGGATCACCGGGGCGATCATCAGCTGGGCGATGCGGTCGGCGGGCTGGATGACATAGTCCTCCTTGCCGGAGTTCTGCAGGCCCACCATGATCTCCCCCCGATAGTCGCTGTCGATGACGCCCACGCAGTTGGCGGGGGCCACGCCGTGCTTCACCCCCAGGCCGCTGCGGGCATACACCAGGGCCACATAGTCGGCACTGGGCAGAGCGATGGCGATGCCCGTGGGGATCATCCGCCGCTCCCCGGCGGGAATGGTCACCGCCGCGTCCATGCAGGCGTGCAGGTCCATGGCCGCCGCCCCGGCGCTGGCATAAAAGGGCGCGGGTATCTCCTGCCCGATCTTGGGAGAAAGGGCCTTGATCTTCAGTTTCATGTCGTTGTCCTCGCTTTGATTTTGTAAAATTGCCTCCCCCCTCCCAGGGGGACGGTGCCCCGAAGGGGCGGATGAGGGTGAGTATCGGTGGTGCGCCGGTCATCGCGGGCGGACACAGAGGTCCGCCCCTACGGCGTTGAACGGAAATTTACCCGGTTCTCACTCCACATCCCGGTAATACAGGCCCCGGGTGTAGTCCCCGGGCTGCCAGCCCCGCTGGCCCTGATAGCGGCGGAGGATGCGCACGCAGTCCTCCGGGCTCTCGGTGGTGAACATCAGCCGGGCGCCCCACAGCCCCAGACGGGCATAGTCGGCGGCCTTGTCCGCCAGGAACAGGGTCTTGGCGTTCAGAATTTCGTTCCGGCAGCCCCAGGCCTTGACCACGGGGAAGCGGGCCCCCTTCCGGTCCACCAGGCGCAGGCCGTCGCCGCACACGTGCTGACCGGCGTGGTTATAGACGATGCAGTTTTCCGTGATCATCAGGGGCAGGCGGCCATAGGCGATCAGCTCCATGGGCACCGCCTTGGACAGGTCCCGGATCTGGGCCAGCTTCAGCTCGAAGGAGGCGGTACACCCGGCAAAGCCCAGGCGCTTCAGCTCCTTCAGGCTCTGGCTGTTGTACACCCCCAGGCCATAGTCGCCCCAGACAGTAAAGCCCTGCTCCATGGCCTGCTCTGCCACGCCCAAAGTCCCGGCCATGGCGATGCTCACGCCCTGCTCTTTCAGGGCGGCCAGCTGACCGGCCAGCTTGTCCCGCTCCCGGTCCCAGCACACCCGGGGCAGCAGTACGGCGGGCTCCACGCCGGCCTTTTGGCAGCGCTCTGCCAGCTCCGGGTGGGCCGCCCCCACGTCGGCGGGGAGATAGATCCGGGCGGGCCCGGCTTGCAGCAGCTGGTCTGTCACCTGGTCCGCGTCACTGACGGACAGGGTGAGACAGGGGGGCTGCTTGGGGTTTTCATACCGCACTCCGGTGTGGAAGGGCAGGGTCCGCCGCTCCGGCGGGGCCACCCGCTGCTGGCTGAGGGCGGCCAGGGCCTGGCGGCGCAGGTCGTTCAGGGCGGACAGGGGGAGGGACAGGCCCTCCTCCACCCGGGCGGCGGTCATCTCGCAGGAGAAGGGGGTGCCGCCGGTGCGGGAGAGCTGGCCCTCCACCTTCTCCCGGGTGAGGGGCACGTTCCGGGCCGGCTCGGGCACCGGGCCCTCCACCCGGGCCACGTGGCCCTCCCGGTCCTCCACCGCCACTTGGGCGGGCTGGTCCGGGCGGATCATGGCGTACATACGCACAGGCTCCTTCCGGTTCTCCCCATTCTCATAGGTGGCACGGGCCTGGGCATACAGCTCCCGGGGCTCTTTCCCCTCCTGGCGCACGCCGAACATGTCCGGGCCCTTCTGGTCCAGGTAATAGCCCTGGGTAAAGCCCTGGCGGGAGAAGGCCTGCTCCAGCTGCTCCAGCTCCTCCGGCGTGGGCTCCCGGTTTTCCCGCAGGGCCCGGGAGTAGATGCCGGTGACGATGGCCACATACTCGGGCCGCTTCATCCGGCCCTCCAGCTTTAAGCAGGCCACGCCCATGTCCTGCAATTCCTTCAGGTATCCCGCCAGAGAGGCGTCCTTCAGGGACAGGGGATAGCTGTCCGCCCGGTTGCCCCAGCCATATTTCAGGCGGCAGGGCTGGGCGCACAGGCCCCGGTTGCCGCTGCGCCCCCCGATGACGGAGGAGAAGAAGCACTGGCCGGAGTAGCACATACACAGGGCCCCGTGGCCGAATACCTCGATCTCGATGGGGGAGCGCTGGCAGATGTATTCGATCTGGTCCCGGGACAGCTCCCGGGACAGGACCACCCGGCTGGCCCCCAGGTCGGCGCACCGCTTCACCCCGTCTAAGGAGTGGATGGTCAGCTGGGTGGAGGCGTGGATGGGCAGGTCGGGGACCGTCTGGCGCAGCATACGCATCACGCCCAGGTCCTGGACGATCACCGCGTCCACGCCGATGGCGCTGGCGTGGGCGGCAACTTCCGCGGCCCCGGCCAGCTCCCGGTCCGTGAGCAGGGTGTTCAGGGTCAGGTGGACCTTGCACCCCCGCAGGTGGCAATAAGAAACCGCCGCCGCAGCCTCCTCAGCCGAGAAGTTTTTCGCGTTGCGGCGGGCGTTGAAATCTCCATATCCAAAATAGACCGCGTCCGCTCCGTTTTGAACGGCGGCGGTGATCGACTCCATGGAGCCGGCAGGGGCTAATAGCTCCAGCATGTTTTTTGTTCCTCCCCGGGGCCGTTTTGGGCATACCAGTCCCTTTCCGGCCATGCCCGGCCCGTGTTTTCCCGGCTTACTTCCGGTTTTGCAGCTTGAAAATCTCCCGCTTGGCCTCAGACAGCTCCATCTTCAGCTGGTTGACCTCCTCCAGATTGTCCTTGATCTGGCGGCGCAGATTCTCCGCCGCGTCCTGCTCCCGGAAGTATTGGTCGGCGATGTTCATGGCCGCCAGCACGGCGGCGTCCGCCTGAGAGATGCGGCTGTTGGCGATCTCCCGCAGCTGCTGGTCCACGTGGGCGGCGCACTTGCGCACATAGTTCTCGTCCTCCACGGCCACCATGGTATAGTCCCGGTCAGCGATGGTCACGACCACTTTATTTTTCATCAGGTTTCCCTCCCTGTCAGATATCCTCGTTTCGCGGGGGCAAATTTGCCCAACTTTACCCCATATTATAGCACAGGCAGACGGGTTTGAAAAATAAAATATCCATGAATTTTTCCGCCTGTTTTTCCGGCGGCGGCCCGCCCCAAAACAGGCCAATAATAATGCTTGTGTTTTTCCAGAAAATCGAATAAAATATAAGCTGTATATCTGTGATGTTTCCCATCCTCAGCGAAAGGAAGGTATCGACCTATGAAACTGCAAAACGATCTGGGCGAGATCCGCATCAGCAGCGAGGTGTTCACCGCCGTCACCGGCAGCGCCGCCACCAACTGCTATGGCGTGAAGGGCATGGCGGTCCGCTCCACCACCGACGGGCTGGTCCATCTTCTCAAGCGGGAATCCATGGCCAAGGGCGTGAAGGTCTATTATAACGACGACGGCACCGTGGCCATCGAGCTGCACATCATCGTGGAAAACGGCGTGAACCTGACGGCTGTGTGCCACTCCATCATGAGCCAGGTCCGCTATGTGGTCAGCAGCACCACCGGGGTGGATGTGTCCACGGTGGACGTATACGTGGACTCCATGCGGTTTTGATCATCCGTAGAAAGGAACAATGCCAACTATGATTCAGACGATAGACGCGGCGGCATTTCAGCGAATGGTCATCCACGCTCACGCCGCCATCAACGCCCAGAAGCAGGCCATCAACGACCTGAATGTGTTCCCCGTGCCCGACGGGGACACGGGCACCAACATGACCCTGACCATCGGGGCCGCCGCCCAGGACATGAAGAAAAAGCAGCACGAGGGGGTGGGCCAGGCGGCCAACGCCGCCGCTTCCGCCCTGCTGCGGGGCGCCCGGGGCAACTCCGGCGTCATCCTGTCCCTGCTGTTCCGCGGCTTTGCCAAGGCGGTGCGGGACAAGACCACCATGGACGGGGCTGACCTGGCCATGGCCCTGGACTTTGGCGTGGCCGCCGCCTATAAGGCGGTGATGAAGCCCGCCGAGGGCACCATCCTCACCGTCTCCCGCATGGCCGCCGCCCGGGCCGCCGGAGCCGCCCGGGAGAACGCCGGGCTGGAGGCCGTCCTCCAGGCCGCCATCGAAGAGGGCAGTGTTGCCCTGGACCACACCATCGACCAGAACCCCGTGCTGAAAAAGGCGGGCGTGGTAGACGCCGGCGGCAAGGGTTTTCTCGTTATCCTCCAGGGTATGCTGGACGAGCTTCAGGGCAAGCCCATGCCGAAGACTGACGAGGACGAGGCGTCCGCTCCTGCGGACAAGGCCGACTTTGAGATGATGGCCGCCGAGGAGATCACCTTTGCCTTTGACACGGTGTATATCGTGCGGAAGAAGACCGCCGACGTGGACCTGGAGCCCCTGCGCCGCTATCTCAACAGCATCGGCGACAGCCTGGTCATCGGCGAGGACGACGAGGCCTTTAAGGTCCACGTCCACACCAACATCCCCGGCGAGGCTCTCACCGAGTCTCAGAAATACGGCACCCTGGAGCTGGCCAAGATCGAGAACATGCGCACCCAGGCCGACGACCTGGCCGCGGGCAAGCACGTGCAGAGCACCGACGACCTGGCCGCCATCGAGGAGGAACTGGAGAAGGGCGAGTCCGCCCAGCAGCCGGCCAAGGCCGCGCCGGAGAAGAAGTTCGGCTATGTGGCCGTGTGCGCCGGTCAGGGTCTGGAGGACGTGTTCCGGGACCTGGGCGTGGACGGCCTGGTGGGGGGCGGCCAGACCATGAACCCCTCCACCGAGGACATCCTGAAGGCGGTGGACGCCACCCCGGCGGAGATCGTCTATATCCTGCCCAACAACAAGAACATCATCATGGCCGCCCAGCAGTGCGTCCCCCTGTGCGAGGACAAGAAGGTGGTCATCCTGCCCACCAAGACGGTGCCCCAGGGGGTGGCCGCCATGCTGGTGGCCGACCCGGAGGCGGAGGAGGAAGTCAACACCGCCGCCATGACCGAGGCCTTCCAAAAGGTGCGCACCAGCGAGATCACCTATGCCGCCCGGGACTCTGACTTCGACGGCTTTGCCATCCACCAGGGGGACTATCTGGCCCTGGAGGAGCACCAGCTCTTCGGCACCGACCAGGACCTGGACGCCCTGCTGGACCGCCTGGCCCGGTCTGACGCCCACCAGAGCGCGGAGTTCATCTCCATCTTCTATGGCGAGGACGTCACCGAGGAACAGGCCCAAAAGGCCGAGGCCATCTTCACCGCCGCCTGTCCCAATGCGGAGGTCAGCCTCCTGTCCGGCGGCCAGCCCGTGTATTACTACATGATCTCGGCGGAGTAAGGCGCGGGGACAAACCAAAATAACAAAAAGACGAGCAGCCGTTCTGAAAATGAGCGGGCTGCCCGTCTTTTTCTCTGCCCCCTCGTTGCCATGGGGCGGGGTTTGGCGTATAATAACGGGGAAATTCCCCGAAACAGGAGGCCCCTATTTTGACGCAGACGCAACTGGAACAACTGCCCATCCCCCTGCTGCTGTGGTATCGGGACAACGCTCGAGTGCTGCCCTGGCGCAGCCAGCCCACCCCCTATGGGGTGTGGGTGTCAGAGATCATGCTCCAGCAGACCCGGGTGGCGGCGGTGCTGGACTATTACCGCCGCTTTCTGGCCGCCGCCCCCGACCCGGCGGCCCTGGCCGCCCTGCCAGAGGACCAGCTGATGAAGCTGTGGCAGGGGCTGGGCTATTACAGCCGGGCCAGAAATCTGCAAAAGGCCGCCCGGCAGATCATGGACGACTTCGGCGGGGTCTTCCCCAGCACCTATGAGGACATCCATTCCCTGGCCGGGGTGGGGGACTACACCGCTGGGGCCATTGCCTCCATCGCCTTCGGCCTGCCCGTGCCCGCGGTGGATGGAAACGTGCTGCGGGTCACCGCCCGCATCACCGGGGACGAGGGGGACATCACCTCCCCCGCCATGAAGAAAAAGATCACGGCGGCCCTGGCGGAGATCATCCCTGTGGACGCCCCAGGGACGTTCAACCAGGCCATGATGGAGCTGGGGGCCACCGTCTGTCTGCCCAACGGGGCTCCCCAGTGCCAGCGCTGCCCCGCCGCCTTTCTGTGCCGGGCCCATCGGGAGGGGACCACCGGCCGCATCCCGGTGAAGGCCCCCAAAAAGCCCCGCCGGATAGAGGACCGGAGGGTCTATCTCCTGTTTCATGAAAACGCCGTGGCTCTCCGCCGCCGCAGCCCGAAGGGCCTGCTGGCCGGGCTGTGGGAGTATCCCAACGAGCTTTCAGACAGCCCCGACCCCCTGAAGGAATGGGGCCTGGAGCCGGAGAGTCTAACTTTGGCCGCCGTGGGCAAGCACATCTTCACCCACATCGAGTGGCACCTCACCGCCCTGGCGGGAGAGCTGCCCGGAGACCGGCTGCCCCCGGGGTGGGTGTGGGCCGATTTGAGCCAGCTGCGGGAAATTTATGCCCTGCCCAACGCCTTTCAGTTTGCCGCCCCGGCGGTGGAGCGGCGGCTGGCAAAGACAGAGTCGGAAGGAGGGACCGCCCCATGATCTGCCGCCTGTGCCCCAGAAACTGCGCTGCGCTGCGCACCGAGACCCAGGGGGCGGGTCTGTGCCGGATGCCGGAGGGGCCGGTGGTGGCCCGGGCCGCCCTGCACATGTGGGAGGAGCCGCCCATCTCGGGCAGCCGGGGCTCTGGGACCATCTTCTTCTCCGGCTGCTCCCTGGGCTGCGTCTTCTGCCAGAACGAGAAGATCAGCCACCGGGACTTTGGCCGCCCCATCACGCTGGAGCGCTTGGCGGACATCTGCCACGAGCTGATCGCCCAGGGGGCCCACAACTTGAATTTCGTCAACCCCACCCACTATGCCCATGTAGTTTCCAAGCTGCTGACGGAGCACCCCATGCCCGTGCCCACGGTGTGGAACTCCGGGGGCTATGACCGGGTGGAGACGCTGAGAGGGCTGGAGGGGAAAATTCAGATCTACCTCCCCGACCTGAAATATTTAGACGCTGAAACTGCCGCCAAATACTCCGCCGCCGCCGACTATCCCCAGGTGGCCCAGGCGGCCATCGAGGAGATGGTCCGCCAGACGGGGCCCTGCCAGTATGACGAGAACGGCCTGCTGGTCCGGGGAACGGTGATCCGCCACCTGATCTTACCCGGCCAGGTGAACGGGGCCAAGGCGGTGATGGACTATGTGGCCGAGCGCTTCCCGCCCCACACGGTGCTCTTCTCTCTCATGAGCCAATACACCCCCTGGGGGGACCTGTCCCGTGTGCCGGAACTGGACCGCCGCCTGCGCCGGGGGGAGATGAACGCCGCCGCAGACTATATGCGCAATCTGGGGCTGGACGGCTTTTGCCAGGAGCGCACCTCCGCCAAGGAGGAGTACACCCCGCCCTTTGATCTGACGGGGGTATAAACGTGAAGGAGGGCATACCCATGACCGACCATGAACAATTAGACCTGTTTTTTGACCGCCGCCGCGCTTCTATGGTGGAGGACATCCGCGCCCTGGTCCGCGTGGACAGCGTGAAGGGGGAGGCCTGTCCCGGCGCGCCCTTCGGCTCCGGCCCCGCCGCCGCTTTAGACGCCGCCCTGGCCCTGGCCCGCCGGGAGGGGTTCGCCGCCCGGAACGTGGACGGCTATGTGGGGGTGGTGGACTTGAACGACGCCCCCACGGAGCTTGGCATCCTGGCCCACCTGGACGTGATGCCCCAGGGCACGGGCTGGACCTATCCCCCCTTCGACGTGACGGAGCACGAGGGGAAGCTCTATGGCCGGGGCACGGCGGACGACAAGGGCCCCGCCGTGGTCGCCCTGTACGCCATGATGGCGGTGAAGGCCATCCGGCCCGAGCTTCATAAAAACGTCCGTCTGATCCTGGGCACCGACGAGGAGAGCGGCAGTGCGGACATCGCCTATTACTTCGCCCGGGAGGCCCCGCCGCCCCATGTGTTCTCCCCCGACGGGGACTTCCCCGTCATCAACATCGAGAAGGGCCGCTTCGCCCCGGTGTTCCGGGGGCGCTGGCCCCGGCAGAAGGAGGGGGCGCGGGTGCTGTCCGTGGTAGGCGGACAGCGGCACAACGCCGTGCCCCAGCAGGCCCGGGCGACAATTGCCGGGCTGTCCCCCGCCAAGCTGGCCCCGGTGATCCGCCAGACGGAGCGGGACACGGGGGTGGAGTTCCAGCTGGGGCGCACCCCGGCGGGCCTGACCCTCTACGCTCTGGGGACGGGGGCCCACGGGGCCCAGCCGGAGAAGGGCAACAACGCCCTCACTGCCCTGCTGTCTGTCCTGGCCGCGCTGCCCCTGGCCGACAGCCCCTCCGCCCAAATGATTCGTGGTCTGGCCGCCCTGTTCCCCCACGGGGACACCCAGGGGAAGGCCCTGGGCCTGGCCTGCGCGGACGAGACCTCCGGCCCCCTCACCCTGAATTTCAGCGTGCTGGACTTAAATCAGACGGGCTTCTCCGCCCAGTTTGACTGCCGCTTCCCCCTGTGCGCGAAAGAGGAGGAGCTGCTCTCCCGCCTGTCTGATGCGATTTCTCCCCTGGGGGCGGAGGTGGCCGACCCCGGCCTGGTGCCGCCCCACTGCGTGCCCGAGGATGACCCCTTCGTCCAGACCCTGCTGGGGGTCTATCACGACTACACCGGTCTGCCCGCCCGGTGTCTGGCCATCGGCGGGGGCACCTATGTCCACGACATCCCCGGCGGCGTGGCCTTCGGCTGCGCCATGCCCGGCGTGGACAACCGGATGCACGAGCCGGACGAGTTCGCTATTCTGGATGATCTGGTGCTCAGCGCCAAGATGTTTGCCCAGGTCATTTTGGATGTGTGCGGGTGAACCTGGTTTAGCCTTCCCCATCCCAGGGGGCAGATGAGGGCGGGCCTCGTGGGTGCGGTGGTCATCGACGGGCGGACACGGAGGTCCGCCCCTACACCGACTTACGATGGCTCTTGTAGGGGCCGACCTCCGCGTCGGCCCGCTCGACAACCGATGCACCCACGTTACTCCCCCTCATCCGTCATGGGCTGCGCCCATGCCACCTTCTCCCCTGCGGGGCGAAGGCTGAACCTCATCCCTCCTAACTCCTAACTCATCACTCAAAGGAAGTGTTCCCATGACTTATCAGGAAGTATTGAACAACGCCCGGACTTGCAGCGGGCCTTATTGCAAGGTGTGCCCGGTGTGCAACGGCAGGGCCTGCAAGAACGTTATGCCCGGTCCCGGCTCCAAGGGGACGGGGACGGTGGCCGCCCGGAACTATGACGCCTGGCAGGACGTGCTGCTGAACATGGACACCATCTGCGAGAACGTGCCCGTGGACACCCGGTTCACCCTGTTCGGCCAGACCTATGACCTGCCTGTGTTCGCCGGGCCGGTGGGGGCGGTGAAGCTCCACTACGGGGACAAGTTCACCGACCAGGAGTATAACGGCATCCTGGTCCCCGCCTGCGTGGAGGCTGGCATCGCCGCCTTTACCGGCGACGGGGTGGACCCGGGGGTGTTCGCCGCCGCCTCCAAGGCCATCGGAGAGAACGGGGGCCGGGGCATCCCCACGGTGAAGCCCTGGGACCGAGACACCCTGTTTGCCAAGCTGGACGCCGCCAAGGCCTCCGGCGCGAAAGTCTTCGCCATGGACATCGACGCCGCCGGCCTGCCCTTTTTGAAGGGCCTTACGCCCCCCGCCGGGTCTAAGACGGTGGCCGAGCTGCGGGAGATCATCGAATACGCCGGGGTGCCCTTTATCATCAAGGGTATCATGACCCCCGCCGGGGCCCGCAAGGCCCTGGAGGCCGGGGCGGCTGGCATCGTGGTGTCCAACCACGGGGGCCGGGTGCAAGACGGCGTGCCCGCCACGGCCCAGGTGCTGCCCTCCATCGTCCACGCGGTAAAGGGCAAGATGACCATTCTGGTAGACGGGGGCATCCGCTCCGGCCTGGACGTGCTGCGGGCATTGGCCCTGGGGGCGGACGCCTGCATTCTGGCCCGGCCCTATGTCACCGCCGTGTACGGCGGCGGGGCGGAGGGCGTGCGCCTGCTCACCGAAAAGCTGAAGGCCGAGCTGTCCGACGCCATGGCCATGTGCGGGGTGCACAGCCTGTCTCAGATCACCCACGCCCTGGTCTTTTAAGGCGGATCATTCCGGTCTTCGTCCAAATCCTTAAATTTTCATAAAATTCCGCCCGCCCTCTTGCCGGGGCGGGCGGAAACCGTTATACTGGGGAAAGCAGTCTGTATTTATGGAAACCAACGGGGAGGGGAACGACCTGGAAGAGAGATATATCAGCGTCCACAGGGGCGGCAGGCGCCAGGCCCCTCCGGCCAAGAAGCCCCAGGGCCGCCCCCGCCGGGGTTATGAAGATGACGAGTTTTACGACGATCCATATTACGACGACTATGACCGGGGCGGCTATTATGATGATCGCGGCGATGACTACGACGATGACCCGCCGCCCCGGAAAAAATCGGGGCACGGCTCCGGCCATCGTTCCGGTCCCCCCAAGCGCCCGGGCAAACGCCCCCGCTCCCCCCTGGGGCGGCTGTGCAGCTGGCTCTATCGCCTGGTGGTGGTGCTGTCGGCCATGATCGTGGTGGGCTATGGGGTGGCCAGGTTCGCCATCCGTCCCCCGGAGGTGCCGCCTTCCCCCGACCAGAGCACAACGGCGCCGGACGGCAGCACGGATACCTCCTCCGGCTCCGACGTCTCCGTCCCCACAGACCCCAACGCCCTGGTCCGCCGGGAGGGGGTATACAACATCCTGCTGGCGGGCACAGACCGAGACGGCTTCCGCACGGACACCATGATGGTGTTCAGCTATGACGTGCCCAACCAGAAGGTGGGCGTGATCTCCGTCCCCCGGGACACCATCGTGGACCGGGGCTCCGGGAAAAACCCCAAGCTGGTCTACGGCTCCGGCGGGGTGGAGCAGCGGATGAAAGAGATCTCTCAGATCTTGGGCGTCCCCGTGGACCACTACATCAAAGTAAATTTAAAGGGCTTTATCGCCCTGGTGGACTATATGGGCGGAGTGGACTTTTATGTTCCCTGCGACATGAACTATGACGACCCCTATCAGAACCTGTCCATCCACTTTAAAGAGGGCATGAAGCACTTAAACGGCCAGCAGACCATGGAGGTGGCCCGTTTCCGCAAGAACAACGACGGCTCTGGCTATACCGACGTGGGCCGCACCCAGACCCAGCAGGCCCTGCTGGTGGCTCTGGCCAAGAAGGCCCTGGCCTGGAACAGTCTGACCAAGCTCAACGGCTTTGTGGACATTTTTGACCAGTATGTGGACACCGACCTGTCGGTGACGGAGATGCTCTATTTCGCCTCTCAGGCCATCCACGTGGACCCCTCCTCCAGCGTGGAGACCTGCACCCTTCAGGGCAACGGCGAGGCCCACTACCGGGGCTTCTCCTATTGCTATGCCCTGGACCCCACCTCCACCCTGGAGGCGGTGAACCGTTTGGTCAATCCCTATACCCGAGAACTGACCCTGGAGGACATGAACCTGCTTCAGGGCAGCTGAACATCCACCCGCCCCACGGCTTTCCACATGCCGCGGGGCGGGTTTTGTCACATTTTTGGTCACGTCTGTGGAAAACTTCTGGCCCGCCGGGTCGGCTTCGACGTTTTTTGTGGGGAAACGCGGGGATTTTTCCACCGTTGTCTCTTTCTTTTTGCATCGGGGTATAGTATAATATATCAGTTAAATTTGTCTGCAAAGGTTGGGGACGCACGGTGAAAAATGTGGTTCTGATCGGGATGCCCGGTTCGGGCAAGAGCACGGTGGGGGTCCTGCTGGCCAAGGCCCTGGGCTATGACTTTCTGGACATCGACCTGGTGATCCAAAAGCGGGAGCACGCCCTGCTCCAGGAGATCCTGGACCAGCGGGGCCTGGATGCCTTTTTGCAGGCGGAGGAGGACGCCGTCTGCTCCATCGCCTGTCAGAACACCGTGGTCGCCCCCGGGGGCAGCGCCGTGTGCCGGGAGAAGGCCGCAGAGCATCTGAAAAGCCTGGGCCCCGTGGTCTATCTGAAGGTCCCTCTGGAGGAGCTGAGCGGGCGCATCCAGAACCTGAGCACCCGGGGCATCGCCATGCAGCCCGGCCAAACCCTGGCCGACGTGATGGCCTATCGCGCCCCCCTGTATGACAAATACGCCGACCTGGTCATCGACTGCGGCGGCGGACAGACGCTGGCTCAGACCGCCCGGCTGGTGCTGGAGCGGCTGCGTGAGCTTTCGCGCTGACAACACCCCAGCCCACAGGGAAAGCGTGGGCCGGGCGGAGCACGCCTCCGCCTGAATGAGCGCGCCCGGAGCGTGTCCGGGACAAGCAGAAAAGGAAGTATCGCATGACTTTTGAACAGCTGGGGCTGAACGCCCCCATTTTAAACGCACTGCGGGAGATGGGCTATCACGCCCCCTCCCCCATTCAGGAGAAAGCCATCCCCCCCGCCCTGGCGGGCCGGGACGTGCTGGGCTGCGCCCAGACGGGCACGGGCAAGACCTGCGCCTTCGCAACCCCCATTCTCCAGCGGCTCTCCGCCCAGACCGTCTCCGGCCACCCCATCCGGGCATTGGTGCTCACCCCCACCCGGGAGCTGGCCATCCAGATCGGCGAGAGCTTTGAGGCCTATGGCAAGTATCTGTCCCTGCGCCACGCCGTCATCTTCGGCGGCGTGGGCCAGAACCCCCAGGTGGAGGCCCTGCGCCGGGGCGTGGACATCCTTGTCGCCACCCCCGGGCGGCTGATGGACCTCCACGACCAGGGCTTTGTCAGTCTGGACGATCTGGACATCTTCGTCCTGGACGAGGCGGACCGGATGCTGGACATGGGCTTTATCCACGACGTGAAGAAGATCTTGAAGTGGCTGCCCCGGCAGAAGCAGACCCTGTTCTTCTCCGCCACCATGCCCCCGGAGATCGGGGACCTGGTGAACTCCCTGCTCCACGACCCCGCCCGGGTAGCGGTGGACCCCATCTCCTCCCCGGTGGAGGCCATTGAGCAGAGCGTGTATTTTGTGGACAAGAACAACAAGACCCGTCTGCTGGCCCACCTGATGGGGCAGCTGGGGGTGAAGAACGCCCTGGTGTTCACCCGCACCAAGCACGGGGCCAACAAAGTGGCCCGGGACCTGGAGAAGGCGGGGGTGTCCGCCGCCGCCATCCACGGCAACAAGAGCCAGACCGCCCGGCAGCAGGCCCTGTCCGACTTTAAGGCGGGGAACATCCGCTGCTTAGTCGCCACCGACATCGCCGCCCGGGGCCTGGACATTGAAGAGCTGTCCCACGTGTTCAACTATAACCTGCCCGAGGTGCCCGAGACCTATGTCCACCGCATCGGCCGCACCGGCCGCGCCGGACGGGGGGGCCAGGCCATCGCCTTCTGCGACTTTGGAGAGAAGCCCCTGCTGCGGGACATTGAAAAGCTGATCGGAAAGCAGCTGCCCGTGGTGGAGGACCACCCCTATCCCATGGAGGTGTTCGAGGCCCCCAAGCGGGACAAGCATGGCCGCATCGTCAACGAGGAGGACCAGGAGGCCCGGGCCGCCGCCCGGGAGAAGCGCCGAGCCCGGGACGAGGCCGCCAAGGCCGCGGCCAAGGAGAAGCGCCAGGCCCAGCAGGAGCAGCAGGCCCAGGCTGTAGAAGTCCTGGAGCAGGCCCAGCCCAGCACGAAAAAGCGCCGCCGCAGAGGCCGGGGCAAGGCCCAGGCCCAGGTGGAGAGCGCCGAGACCGTTCAGGTGATGGAGCCCGAGGTCGAAGCGCGCCAGCCCGTCCGGGAGAAGCGGCCCCGCCGGGGCGTGCGCTCCGGGACGCTGATGGACACCGGGGACGCCATGCCCCGCACCGAGTTCCACCGCCCCAACCCCCTGGACAGCGACGTGATCATGGACGCCACCGCCCGCCTGCTGGCCCCCCGGCCCCTGACCCTGGGCGGCCAGGAGCAAAGCCGCCGCAGCAAGCGCAAAAAGCCCGCCCACAAGAGCCAGGAGCGTTCCGCCCAGACCCAGCGCGCCCCCAAGCAGCAGCCCGCCGCCCAGGAGGACCAGAACGGCAAGGCTGGCAAGAATGGCAAGAGCGCAAAGGCCGCCAAGGGCGAGAAAAATGCCCGCCAGGGCCGGAAGGACCGCACCGCCCCCCGTGAAAAGCGCAGCCGGGGCGGCTATCAGCGGGGCCTGCCCCCGGAGCCCCACCGCCAGCAGAAGGACTCCACCGAGCAGCCCAGCCTGATGAAGCCCTTCTATATCAACGTGGGCCGTTAAAAAATAAGCAGATCACAAAATTTTGATTCAGATACGGAGGATACGAACATGGACTATCAGGCACTGTATCAGCAGAAGCTGACCACCGCCGACCAGGCGGTAAAGGTCATCAAGTCCGGCGACTGGGTGGACTACGGCTGGTGTACCAACCACCCCGTGGCCCTGGACAAGGCCCTGGCCGCCCGGAAGGATGAGCTGCACGACGTGAAGGTGCGCGGCGGCGTGACCATGTGGATGCCCGAGATCGCCAAGGCCGAGGACGCCGGGGACCACTTCACCTGGAACAGCTGGCATTGCAGCGGCATTGACCGGAAGATCATCTCCAAGGGCATGGGCTTCTTCGCCCCCATGCGCTATTCCGAGCTGCCCCGCTTCTATCGGGACAACCTGACCGTGGACGTGGCCATGATCCAGGTGACCCCCATGGACAAGCACGGCAACTTCAGCTTTGGTCTGGCCGCCTCTCACCTGGCCGATATGCTGGACCGGGCTAAAGTCATCATCCTGGAGGTCAACGAGAACCTGCCCTGGGTCTATGGCCTGAACGGCTGCGAGATCAACATCAAGGACGTGGACATGGTGGTGGAGGGCGAGAATCCCCCCGTGGCCCAGCTGGGCGGTGGCGGCGAGCCCACCGACGTGGACCGGGCCGTGGCCAACCTGGTGGTGCCCCAGATCCCCAACGGGGCCTGTTTGCAGCTGGGCATCGGCGGCATGCCCAACACCATCGGCTCTATGATCGCCCAGTCCGACCTGAAGGACCTGTCCGTCCACACCGAGATGTATGTGGATGGCTTTGTGGACATGGCCATGGCGGGCAAGATCACCGGACGCCACAAGCAGCTGGACAAGGGCCGCCAAGTGTTCGCCTTTGCCGCCGGCACCCAAAAGCTGTATGACTATATGGACCACAACCCCGACGTGATGGGCGCCCCTGTGGACTATACCAACGACGTCCACGTCATCAGCCAGATCGACAACTTCATCTCCATCAACAACGCCATCGACATGGATCTGTTCGGCCAGGTGAACGCCGAGTCCGCCGGTCTGAAGCACATCTCCGGCACCGGCGGCCAGTTGGACTTTGCCATGGGCGCCTATCAGTCCAAGGGCGGCAAGAGCTTTATCTGCATGTCCTCCACCGTCACCGGCAAGGACGGCACCGTGAAGAGCCGCATCGTCCCCACCCTGACCCCCGGCTCCATCGTCACCGACCCCCGTTCCTGCGTCCACTATATCGTCACCGAGTATGGCATGATCAACCTGAAGGGCCTGTCCACCTGGGAGCGGGCCGAGGCCATCATCTCCATCGCCCACCCCGACTTCCGGGAGCAGCTTATCGCCGACGCCGAGAAGATGCACATCTGGCGCCGGAGCAACAAGTAAGAGAACAAAAAAATCCTGTGTCCAAGTCGGACACAGGATTTTTTATGCTGTTTTATGCTTCCAGCACAGTCCGGCAGTCCGGTTTATGGGACAGCGCCTCCGGTATACTGATACCATCAAAACCGGAAAGGGGAACGGGAGCATGGAATACGAACTGGTTTGGGTGCGGGAGCACATCGAGGTATACGACGGCGCGGGCCGCTTCTGCTTTTCCGCCGACAACGAGCGGGAGGTCCGGGAGGAGCTTGGCCTGGTCCACTGACGCGTCTTATCTGCTTACAGAAATACTCAGGAGTCGATGAAGCTGCGGATGCGCAGCTTGACCCCCAGGTCCCGGGCGATGTCCTTACAGGTCTGGATCTCCTCCGGGGTCTTGTCCTTGTCCACAATGGTCAGGATGACGTGGGGGACATACTGCTTGCTCTCCCGGGCAAAGTCCAGCATGGCCTGATAGGCGGCCTCCCCCTGGACGGGGTGGCACAGGGCCACATACTCCTGGGCGGTGATGGCGTTGAGGGAGATGGACACGGTGTCGATGCGGCCCTTCAGCTCCGGGCACACGTCCCGGCCTAAAATCAGGTTGGCGTGGCCGTTGGTATTGATGCGCACCGGGGGCAGCTTGTCCCCGAAGCGGGCCTTCAGCTGGTCCACCAGCCACAGGATGTCGTCTAAGCGATAAGTGGGTTCACCATAACCGCAGAAGACGATCTCCCGATAGGAGCACACGTCCCGGCTGAGGAAGCTGTCCATGGCCTCCTGGCGGGAGGGCTCGTGCTCCAGCCACAGGGAATCTTCGGTGTAGATGGAGCCCTGGGCCTTGCCGTGGCGCAGGCAGAACTCGCAGTTGCAGTTGCAGCGGTTGGTCAGGTTAACATAGAGGGCGTCCTCGTATTCATAGGTGATGGTCATGGATATCCTTCCTTTACCCAGTGATACGCCGCCGGGGCGGCGGAACTTCAAGATCAGATGCGGAAAAAGCGCTTTCCGTTTTCCAGGGTGATCCGGGCCACCTCTTCGGGGTCCAGGCCCTTGCGCCGGGCGATGGCCTCGGCCACCAAGTGGACCCGGCCCGAGTCGTTCCGGCGGCCCCGGAAGGGCTCCGGGGACATATAGGGGGAGTCGGTCTCGATCATCATCCGGTCCAGGGGCAGCAGGTCGATGACCTCCAGGGCCCGGCGGGCGTTTTTAAAGGTGATACTGCCGGTGAAGGAGATCATCCAGCCCAGCTTCATCAGGGTCTTGGCGTCCTCCACCCCGCCGGAGTAGCAGTGATAGACCCCGGTGACGTTGGGGTGGGCCCGGACGATCTCCAGACAGTCGTGGTGGGCGTCCCGGTCATGGACGATGACGGGCAGGTTTAATTTCTCCGCCAGGTCCAGCTGGGCATGGAACACCTGCTGCTGAAGCTCCCGGGGCGGGTTCTCCGGCCAGTGATAGTCCAGGCCGATCTCCCCAATGGCCCGCACCTTGGGGTTCTGAGCCAGGGCCTCTAACACAGGAATATCATGTTCCGCGTTCCAGTCGGCGCACTCCTCCGGGTGGACCCCCACGGCGGCATAGACAAAGGGGAAACGCTCTGCCAGCTCCACCGCCGTCTGAGAGCTTTTCAGGTCGCAGCCGGGGTTTAAGATCAGCTCCACCCCCTGGCCGGGCATGGAAGAAAGAACCTCCATCCGGTCCGCATCAAAGGCGTCGGCATCATAGTGGGCGTGGGTATCAAACAGGCGCATGAGCATCCCCTCCAAAGCCCGGCCCCGCCGGGCGACATTGCCTATATCATAGCCTGTTCCAGGCAAAAAAGCAAGGCACGGCAGACAAGCCGTGCCTTGAAATTTATTTTAAGATGGCCGTGAAGGTGATCGTGTCCCCCTCCAGCTTGGCGGAGATGGAGCCGTGGTGGCCCTCGGCGATGCTGCGGGCGATGGACAGGCCGATGCCGAAGCCGCCGATGACGGCGTATTCATAGGCGTCGAAGCCGTTGTGTACCGCGTCCACGGTGAAGTGGTTCTTCTCAAAAAAGACGGTGAGCGCCTCGGCCAGGTCCAGCTCGTCCTCCGCCAGCAGCAGCTTCATGGTCCGCCCCCCTTTTCTTGCTGTGTTTTTGCGTTTTCTGCCTTGTAGTATAGCGGCCCTTTCAGGGAAATGCAAGGGTCCAGAGGGCTTACAGGGCCTCACGGGTGGCGGGGCGGCCGCAGACGATGTTCAGGTTGCCGTTGCGGCAGCGCAGGGCGTCCAGGAACTCTTTGGAGGGCTGCTCCCCGGGCAGGGTGACGCGATACTCCAGCTCGTACAGGGTGCCCATGTTGGCGGTCTTCACCCGCTCCAGGGTGTGGGACCGGGTGTACTGGTCAAACAGATCGTCGAACAGACCGTCATAGTCCAGGCTCTCCGGGATGGTGATCTTCAGCACCCGCTCGCTCTCAGACCGCTGACCGAAGTTCACGGCGGTGAGCAGGGCCAGGGCGGCGGCCAGGATCACAAAGGCCACCACGGCCAGGCCCACATAGCCCATGCCGGTGGCCAGCCCTAAGGCCATGGACAGGAACACGCCGGAGATCTCCCGGGCGGTGCCGGGGGCGGAGCGGAAGCGCACCAGGCCGAAGGCCCCGGCGATGGCCACGCCGGTGCCCAGGTTGCCGTTGACCAGCATAATGACCAGCTGCACCACGGCGGGCAGAATGGCCAGGGTAACGGCAAAGCCGGGGGTGGAGCGGGAGCGGAAGGTGCTGACCAGGGCCACGCCCACGCCCAGCAGCAGGGACGCGGCGGTACAGGCCAAAAAGACGGACAGGGTCAGCTGGGTCCCTAAAATCGAATCAAGCACAGCGAATTTCCTCCTGACGATGATGGTTATTTTGATGGTTTTGTTGTTCTGCCCGGATGCGGGGCAGGATGTGCTGTTGATAACAGGTGCCGTATTTGGAGAAGGACACGGGCCGGGCCCCGGCGCGGTCCAGCAGATGGCTGAGCCACAGGGGACAGGTGCCGGGGATCTTGATCTCCATCAGCACCTGATCCGGCCCCAGCAGGGGCGCGCCCTGGTCCCCCAGGCGCAGGTCCAGGGCGGTGTCCCGCCAGCGCAGGCCGGTGTCAAAGGTGATGCGCAGCTCCGGGTCCTCCCGCCCGGCGAAGGCCGTGCGGTCATAGCCGATGAATACCTTGGGCTGGGTGTGGTAGAAGGACTGGAACCAGCCGATCTCCCGCCCGATCTGGCCGAAGCGGTCCGGCTCCAGAATGCCGCCCAGCAGGGGACTGACCAGAGGGGCGGGGGCGGTGATGCGCCGCTTATAGACCACGCCGTCGAACTTCTTTTTGATCTCTACAAAGACCTTGCCGTCCGGGGCGGCCACGCCATAGCTGCGCACCCGCAGCTTCTCCTTATATACAGGCTTTTCCAGGCTGGCCCGGATGAGCCGCCAGTCGGGGGTGTCGTAATAGATGTTGCAGATGGTGTATTTCCCGTATTGGTCGGGGACCATATGGGCCTTCATGCCCGTCAGCATCACCCGCAGCTGGGCGGGGGTGAGCATGTATTTCTTTTCATACCGCTCAAAGCAGCTTTGGATCTGGTTTGCCATGTGGGATACCTCCTTTGTGCCCCTGATGATACGCCGGGAACCTAAAGCCAGCCTAAAGAAATTTTTTTGTTTTCTTTAACTGGCCTTTAGGTTGCCGGCCTATGCTGTGGACATCCCGAGAGGGAACACGCAAGACCCGAACACAGACCATCTGGACCTGTCAGAAAGGATGTTTTTTATGAAAGTGACTATGACGCCCCGCACGAAAAAGCTGCTGGCCGGGCTGACCGCCGCAGCACTCACCCTATCCATGCTGCCCGCCACCGCCCCGGCGGCTTTAACGACGTGTCCCGGGACGACTGGTTCGCCAATGGCGTGGACTATGTGTCCCAAAAGGGCCTGATGAGCGGCACGGGGACGGGGACCTTTGCCCCCAACACGGCCCTCACCCGTGGGATGCTGGTGACCATCCTCTATCAGATGGCGGGCGCGCCGGAGGTGACGGGCACCTGCCCCTTCCGGGACGTGGCCGCGGGCAGCTATTATGAGAAGGCGGCCATCTGGGCGGTGGAAAACGGCCTGGTCAGCGGCTATGAAAACGGCTGCTTCGGCCCCAACGACCCCGTGACCCGGGAGCAGCTGGCGGCCATCCTCTATCGCTATGCCCAGTACCGGGGCCTGGACGTGAGCCAGACGGGCAGCATCGGCGGCTTTGCCGATAATTCCTCCGTGTCCGGCTACGCCAGAACGGCCATGGCCTGGGCCAATGGCGCGGGTCTCATCAGCGGCATGGGGGACAACACCCTGGCCCCCCGGGGCACGGCCACCCGGGGCCAGGCGGCAGTGATCCTGATGGGCCTTGATAAGCTGGCCGGGCTGTAAAAAATTTCAGCAAATTTCCCAAACCGGGCCATTCCCCCGTTGAATCCGGGGCGAAAGACTGGTATAATATGCGGCAAAGGCAGTATTCCGCATCCCGTATTTCTCAGGTTTCAGTTTGATATGGGCCGCGGAGCCATTCAGGCCCCGTCTGCTGCGCCGCAACGCTCACGCGGAAGAGCGCCGGAACATTGGATAATCAGGAGGAAACTCACCATGGAAGAGATCAAAATCACCCGCGCCGCCAAACTGAAGGAAAAGCCGGACTCCTCCACTCTGGTCTTTGGCAAGAACATGACCGACCATATGTTCATCGTGGACTATGACGAGGGCAAGGGCTGGCACGATCCCCGCATCGTCCCCTATGGCCCCCTGCAGATCGACCCCGCCGCCAAGGTGCTGCACTATGCCGAGGAGATCTTCGAGGGTCTGAAGGCCTATCGCACCGCCGACGGCTCTATCCAGCTGTTCCGCCCCGACTGCAACATCGAGCGCATGAACAACTCCGCCGAGCGTATGTGCCTGCCCCAGATCCCCGCCGAGCTGGCCATGGCCGGCATCACCGAGCTGGTGAAGCTGGAGCGGGACTGGGTGCCCACCGAGAAGGACACCTCTCTGTATATCCGCCCCTTCATGATCGGCCTGGACCCCGCCCTGGGCGTTCACGCCTCTCACCATGTGCAGTTCATCATCGTCGTCTGCCCCGTGGGCGCTTACTATCCCGAGGGCCTGGCTCCCGTGAAGATCTATGTGGAGCAGGAGGACGTCCGCGCCGTGAAGGGCGGCACCGGCATGGCCAAGACCGGCGGCAACTACGCCGCTTCCCTGCGGGCCGGTGACCGGGCGGAGAAGGCCGGTTACAGCCAGGTGCTGTGGCTGGACGGCGTCCACCGCAAGTATATCGAGGAGGTCGGCGCCATGAACGTGATGTTCAAGGTCAACGGCAAGATCCTCACTCCCGACCTGAACGGCTCTGTGCTGCCCGGCGTGACCCGCCGCTCCTGCATCCAGCTGCTGAAGGACTGGGGCTATGAGGTGGAGGAGCGCCGCATCTCCGCCGAGGAGCTGTTCGAGGCCGCCAAGAACGGCACCATGGAAGAGGCCTGGGGCACCGGCACCGCCGCCGTGGTCTCCCCCATCGGCGAGCTGGCCGAGGGCGACGAGAAGGTCATCATCAGCGGCAACAAGATCGGCCCCGTCACCCAGCGCCTGTATGACGAGCTGACCGGCATCCAGTGGGGCCGCCTGCCCGACACCCACGGCTGGACCGTGAAGGTCTGCTAATATCAACAAAGTGGCAAAGCCACTTTGTTGAGGGGGCTGCGCCCGGTGCGCGCACTCGCTGCGCTCGCACACTTACCGGGCGAGAAGTGTTTTTCGCCACGCGCATGTCGCGGCGAAAAACGGATCTCAATTTATTTCGCGGCGTGCGCGCCGCGAAACTCTGCGAGGCTCTCTTGAATTTTTGCAAAACCAACTAAAAACCCGGCCTGCGAGTGTTCACAGGCCGGGTTTTCAAACTCTTTGTGGGCTTTTGGAGGAGGAGACCAGTATGATCGACGCGTTGCAGCCATTTTTAGAGGACAAGAAGCAGACCCTGGCCCTGGACGGCGGGGACGACCCGGTCCGGCTGATCCTGGCGTATTTTTCCACGGACAACGAGAATATCGACGAGTTGGAAAAGCTGAAATACAACCAGGCGCTGTACCGCCGCCTTGGGTGGCAGGACGAGGCGTATTTCGACGTGATCAGTTCCTTTTACCAGGTCTATTGCTGCGGCCTGGCGTGGGTGTGCGCAGAAAAGACCTGCAACGACTATGGGGCCGACTGGTCTGACCTGGACGGGGGAGATCTGCCGCCCTTCCGCCGGACGGAGGAGGAGCTCACCGAGTGCCTGGACGAGATGATAAAGCGCATCCGGGTCAGGGCGTGCAGACTGTCTGGCATCCTGAACTGACGAAATCACGAGAACGGGGGAAATCCATGATCTACGCAGCGTCGGATATTCACGGGCGGTGGGAGAAATACCGCGCTTTGCTTGAGCGGCTCACCCGGGAGAACCCGGACTATACCCTGTATCTGCTGGGGGACAGCATCGACAGGGCCAAGGGCGGCTGCCGCATCCTGCTGGACGCCATGAAGCGGCCCAACGTGATCTCCCTCCTTGGAAACCACGAGTTCAGCGCCGCCGTCTGCCTGCCCTGGCTGCTCCAGGAGGTGACGGAGGAAACTCTGTCCGCAGTGGACCAGGAGCGGATCACCTCGGTCCAGGAGTGGATATTCAACGGCGGCGCCCCCACTCTGGAGGAACTGCGGGAGCTGAGCCGCCAGGAGAAGGCGGCCATTCTGGACTACATCCGGGACATGGACGTCTATGCCGAAGTGGAGACCGGGGGGCGGTCCTTTTTGCTGACCCATGCGGGGCTGGACCACTTTCAGCCGGAGAAGGACCTGGAGGAGTATGACCTGACGGACTTTCTCTTTGGCCGCTCTTTCGCCGAACAGCAATTTTACCAGGGGGAGTATCTGGTCTTCGGCCACACCCCCACCCGAGAGATCCACCGGCAGCTGGGGCAGCCCCCGGCGGACGACGTGATCTTCGGCGAGAATAAGATCGCCATAGACTGCGCCTGCGGCTATGACGGCGGGCGGCTGGGCTGTCTGAATCTGGACACCCTGGATGTGTTTTATCTCTGATTCAAGGCGGCCTGATACTCCGCCAGCACCTCTGCCACGGTGGACATTTCATTCACCTGGCCCACCTCCGCCCCGCAGAAGAACAGGCCCTCCTCCCAGTCGCCCTCCACGGCCCGGATGAGGGCGTGGGTAATGCAGTAGGGGGTCTGGGCGGGGTCGCAGGTCTTGATGCACCCGGCGCACCAGGCGGGGGCCTGGCGCTGCCCCGCCTCCATGCGGGCGATGAGGGGGCTGTAGATGGCCCGCCCGGGCATACCCACCGGGCTGTGGATGATGCGCACGTCCTCGGCCCTAGCCCGGAGGATGGCGTCTTTATAGGCCTGGGAGGCGTCGCACTCCTCCGTGGCGATGAGACGGGTGGCGATCTGCACCCCGGCGGCCCCCAGGCCCCGGAACCGAGTTAAATCGGCTCCGGTCAGGCCGCCCCCCGCCACAAAGACGGGGATGTCCCGGCCATATTTCTCCCTGTAGGGGGCCAGCTCCGTCAGCACCTGGGGCAGGATGTCCTCTAACGGCTGGGCCGTACCGGCCAGCAGGTCGCCCTCGTGAAAGCCCAGATGTCCCCCGGCCTTGCAGCCCTCGATGACCAGAAAGTCGGGGGCCACGCCATAGCGCTTGTCCCAGGTCTTCAGAATGAGCTTGGCCGCCCGGGCGCTGGACACGATGGGGGCGAGAGCCACGTCCGCCTTCCCCACCAGGCCGGGCAGTTCTAAAGGCAGGCCCGCCCCGGAGATGATGGCGTCCGCCCCCGCCTCCACCGCCGCCTGGACCAGGGGGGCGTACTGCTTCATGGCCACCATCAGGTTCACCGCCACCAGACCACGGCCATTGGACAGACGCCGGGCGCGGTCGATCTCCTGCTTTAAGCCCCGCAGATCGGCTTCCTGGGGATTCTGGCGGAAATCGGCTTCCCGATAGCCCGCGTGGGCCGCGCTGACGCACCCCATCCCTCCGCAGGCCGCCACCGCCCCGGCCAGGCCGCCCAAAGACACTCCCACGCCCATGCCCCCCTGGATCACAGGCAGGGGCAGGCGCTTGTTTCTGATTTGAATCATGTTATATCAAACTCCATATAATCCGATTTTTAAAACTAGATTATATGATATCATAGAATTGATTTTTGTCAATGGCAAGATCCTTTTCGTCATTCCCCGATTGGAATGTGGGCCGGACTGTGGTAAAATACCGGTATCATAGAGCGAAAGGGGCGGCGGCCATGCGATACACGCTGATGCACAAGGAGATACCGGTTTTGGACATGGATCTGGACGAGGCCACCAGCTCCGTGCAGAAGATCGCCGCCGTGTATCACCCCCGGCACCTGCCCCTGGGGACGTGGGCAAAAAAGGACGGGGTGGACCGGGCCGCGCTGAACGCCTGGTGGATCGACCGCAGCATCCCGGCCAGCCGTTCCGGCGTGCGCCGGGCCCTGGAGACCCTGAATCTGCCCAACACCCAGATGCTGCTCACCCGCTGCTTCGGTCTGAGCCTGTCTGACCAATACTGGGTGCAGCCTGAGGACAGCGGTCTTACGTGGAAGCAGATCAACTTCTTTGAAAATCCCTTTTCCGAGGACGTGGGCGACGTGCTGTTGGGAAAGGCGACGGACGCCGCCGGGTTCGACCTCCGTTCGCCAGACAACACGTCAGACGGCTATTTGAAAAAGCGCTGGAAGATCATCGGCGGGAAGCGCTGCCTGCTGAAGGCCGGGAGCAACCCCTTTATGCAGCAGCCCTTCAACGAGGCGGCGGCGTCCCTGGTGGCCCAGCGGCTGGGCATCCCCCACGTGCCCTATACCCTGCTGTGGGACGAGGGCGTCCCCTACAGCGTCTGTGAGGATTTCATCACGCCGGACACGGAGCTGGTCAGCGCGTGGCGGGTGATGCAGACGGTGAAAAAGGACAACAGCACCTCGGTCTATCAGCATTACCTGAATTGCTGCCGGGCCCTGGGCGTGGCCGATATCGCCCTGGCCGTGGACCAGATGATCGTGCTGGACTATCTCATCGCCAACGAGGACCGGCACCAGAACAACTTCGGTCTGATCCGGGACGCCAACACCCTGGAGTGGCTGGGGGCCGCCCCCATCTTCGACAGCGGCTCCTCTCTGGGCTATGACAAACTGCCGCCCCAGATCCTCTCCCCCCGCATGACCGAGTGCAAGCCCTTTAAGCGGACCCACGACGAGCAGATCAAGCTGGTCCGGTCCTTCGCCTGGATCGACTTTGACCGGCTGGACGGCATAGAACAGGACCTCCGCCGCATCTTTGACCAGGCGGGGGACTATATGGACGAGAACAGAAAGTCCGCCATCCTCGCCGCCTTCTCCGCCCGGTTAGAAAATTTGAAGGCCCTGGCCAAGACCCAGCACCCCATAGACGACCAGACCCAAGACGTGGAGCAGGATGTGGCGGAGGATTATGTGGATTGATATCTGCCACTCAAAAAAAGCGCAAGTGAAGCATCACCGAGATACTTCGCTTGCGCTTTAAAATAATTTATTCTGTGATTCCGTCTGGCCGGTTGCTCCAGCTTGTTTCTAGAGAAATTGGAGAAAGGTATAAGATAGGCCGCCCCAGCGCCGACGCGTAAAGCACAGCTTTATCTTCTGCGCGTCCGTCCGCAAGGGCTGGGTCATATACCGACAGCAGCATATCTGAATCTCGGATCATTTGCTGATAGGCCTGGAATTGCGCGTTTGGATGCTTTCGCGGATCAGAACACCGGACTTCCGCGCAATTGCTCAGCATGGAAAAATAGCGCTCGCGCAGCTGCGGCATCCACTTGGTCGCCTGTTCCTCGTGGGGGAGGACACAGACGATTTGAATATTCGGACACTGGCTTTTCAGAGAGTGAATGACCTCGGCGGTGTATAGCCCTATGCCGGGGTCACAGGCGACTTGATATTCCCAGATGCCCATGTCATAAAGCGCTGTGATGCACTGCGTCAGCTTTCTTTTCATATGGATGCAGCCGTCATCTTCTTCGTCAAATCCCCATGGGAACTGCAAAGGATGCTGTCCCATAATGGCGCAGCGCTTTATGTTTTTCACGTCTTTCATCACCCACGCAAATAGTTATCCTGATATAAGGATATCCTTAAATCAGGATAATGTCAACAAGGGAATCCATTGATAAAATTGCGTCATGGAAGAGGTGAGACCATGGCGGAAGCGAAGAGCATTGTGACCTATCAGACCAGGGAATACGGCGTGGTGAAGGTCAAGCTGGCCGCGCTGATGGACCGGCGGGGGATCACCCGAAACCGGCTGCGGACGCTGACGGGCATCAAATATGACGTGATAGACCGCTATTATAAAAACGAGGTGGTCTCTATGGTGGACATGGACTTTCTGGCAAAGGTCTGCTATGTGCTGGACTGCCGGGTGGAGGACATCCTGGAATATGAAAAACCGGCGGAGCCTGCGCCCTGACGGTATATAAACTGATCGAAAGCCGACGGGAGCTGCCTCCTGTCGGCTTTTCTGCTGTATAAAATTCCCTATAACCAAACGCTTATACAATACATAGCACATTTGGGAATGGTCTTTTTCGGGGAAGCATGGTAAATTGCTTAACAGAAACAAGAGTTAAATATTTAACAAGGTCGGCCCGCTCAAGCCGAACCTGACAGGCAGCTTTTGTTTTCTATTCCTTTTTTCATTTTTCATCCATCCTTCCAGAACAACCAGCAGGGGGCGTCCAGAACGGACGTCCCCTTGTTGGTTTTTAAATTTTTAAACGCCGATACCAGAACCGTGCTATACTGGGCTTATCTGTTGAAGCAAACGAGAAAGAGGGAGCTTATCATGTGGCTGATGTTTGCCGTTGGTTCGGCGCTGTTTGCCGGTCTCACCTCCATTTTAGCCAAGTGCGGCATCCGCAAGACGGACTCCACCGTGGCCACCGCTATCCGCACTATCGTGGTGCTGCTCTTCTCCTGGGCCATGGTGTTTCTGGTGGGCTCGCAAAATCAGCTGGGCAGCATCGGGGGAAAGACCCTGCTGTTCCTGGTCCTGTCCGGTCTGGCCACGGGAGCCAGCTGGCTGTGCTATTTCCGGGCCCTTCAGCTGGGGGACATCAACAAGGTGGTGCCCATCGACAAGTCCAGCACCGTGCTGACCATTCTGCTCTCCGCCCTGCTGCTGGGGGAGGGCATCGGCCTGACCCGGGGCGTGGGCGTGGTCCTCATCGCCGCGGGCACTCTGCTGATGATTGAAAAGAAGGCGGGAGAGACCGGGAAGAAAGAGGGCACGGCCTGGCTGTGGTACGCCCTGGGCTCGGCGGTGTTTGCCAGCCTCACCGCCATTCTGGGCAAGGTGGGCATCTCCGGCGTGGAGTCCAATTTAGGCACCGCCATCCGCACGGGGGTGGTGCTGGTCATGTCCTGGGTGATGGTGTTCGTGGCGGGCAAGCAGTCGGCCCTGAAGAACATCCCCAAGAGCGAGCTGGGCTTTATCTGCCTGTCCGGCCTGGCCACCGGGGGCAGCTGGCTGTGCTACTACCGGGCGTTGCAGGACGGCCCGGCCAGCCTGGTGGCCCCCATCGACAAGCTGAGCATTCTGGTCACTGTCCTATTCTCCTATGTGGTCTTCCACGAAAAGCTCTCCCGCCGCTCTGCCTTAGGCCTGGTCCTGCTGGTGGGCGGAACGCTGGTGATGCTGCTGTAACAGACGGGCGGACGCGGAGGTCCGCCCCTACGGCGTGTCACGTTAGCTTTTGTAGGGGCCGACCTCTGTGTCGGCCCGCCGTTTCTAAACGAGCCGCCGAACAGACGGCTTGCTTTTTTCTAAAAGTTCCTGTAAAATCGCCTTGAGGAAAGCATTCCGCCCGATCTGTGACAGACAAGGAGGTTCCCATGAAAAAGAGACAGTTTTTATCTTTGCTTCTTGCCGCTTGCCTGTTGGCCCTGTGCGCCCTGGCCGGGTGCGCCGGTCGGGGGGAGAGCCGGACAGAGGACGACGACCCCCTGGATCTTTTGGCTTACTCCGTGTGGGAGCGCCTGGACCGGCAGAACGACGTATATTTCCAGGCGGCCCGGTTAGCAGACGACTATCTGTCGTCGGAGGAGCGGGACACTGCGGAGGCCAGATTCCAGGGCTTCTGCCGGGGCGTGAACGTCATGGCCCAGGACCAGATCATCTATAACCAGGTCAACGCCATTTTTCAGGGGCAGGATACCCTGAAAAAGGCGGTGAAACAGCTGGTCACCGCCACCCTCACCTGTAAGCTGGACGAACTGTCCCTCTCCAGGCTGTCGGACGAGGAAGTGACCCAGCTGCGGGACGCCCTCCAGACCCTGGCCGAGTGCTGTGACCGGGGTGAGGAAAACTCCCTGGCCCACTGCATCGAGAACCAGACCGAGGGAGAACCCCTGACCGCCGCCATCGCCCGGGTGACGGAGGAGATACAGGGATTGGAGAGACTGGTTGCCGAGTAACATCCATCGACCTGCGGGCCGCCCATGGGGCGGCCCATTTTTTGTCCCGCCCCAATCTTAAACAAATCTTCAGACTTTCTTTGTCCGGCGCTAAAACTTCTCTGCTATGCTGTGGAGTACATTAAGTCCACAGCAAAAGGAGAAGAGCATATGGCATCTGCACAGGAGCTGCTGCACGAACAGACGGACCTCCCGGCCGCTCAGCCGGGGGAGGGCCCCAAGAAGAGGGGGCGGATCAAATTCCCCAAGCTGAAAAGAAAGCTGCCGGTGAAGCGGCTCATCGCCCTGGCTCTGGCGGCGGGAGCAGTTTATTGGCTGTTTCTCCGCCCGGGGGGCGGGGGACCGGACATCCAGGCCAGCTATACCGCCGCGCCGGTGACCATGCGGGACATCGTGGTCTCCGTGTCGGGCACGGGGACGGTGACCCCCGCCGACTCTTACAAGGTGGGTGCCCTGGTGACGGGGGAAATTTTAGAGGCCCCCTTTGCCGAGGGGGACCGGGTGGAGAAGGGGGCCCTGCTCTATCGGGTGGACCCCGGCGCGGCCCAGACCGCCCTGGACCAGGCCCAGCTGAACGTGCGCCAGGCCCAGCTGGCCTACAACGACCTGGCCGCCGCCCAGCGCCCCGCCGCCAGTCTGGCGGGGGTGGTGCAGCAGGTCCACGTCCAGCGGGGGGACCAGGTGTCCCCGGGGACGCCCATCGCGGGCATTGCGGACCTGTCGGTGATGACCCTCACCCTGCCCTTTCAGTCCGCTGACGCCGCCCGCCTGACCCTGGGCCAGAGCGCCGCCGTCACCCTGGACGGGACCATGGAGACCCTGAACGCCACGGTGGAGTCGGTGTCCACCGCCGATCTGGTGGGCAACGGCGGGAGCCTGGTGCGCCAGGTGAAGCTGCGGCTGCACAACCCCGGGGCCCTGTCCCCGGACCAGAGCGCCACCGCCCGGGTGGGGGACATCGCCTGCGCCTCCGGGGGCAAGCTCCAGGCCAACTCCCGCCAGACCATCACCGCCCAGACCAGCGGCGAGGTGAGCCAGGTGCTGGTCACCGCCGGGAGCCGGGTGGCCGCCGGGGACGCCCTGGCCGTGCTGGGCGGTTCCGCCGCTTCCAGCGCTTTGGAGAACGCCGCCATCACGTTAGAGAACGCCCGCCTGAGCCTGCAAAGCGCCCAGGACGCCCTGAACAACTACACCATCACCGCGCCGATCTCGGGCACGGTGGTGGAGAAGAGCTTTAAGGCCGGGGACAAGATCGAGTCAGAGGCCCTGTCCGCCGCCAACGGCACCCTGGCCACCCTGTATGACATGTCTCAGCTCACCTTCCGCATGGCGGTGAACGAGCTGGACATCAATAAGGTGGCCGTGGGCCAGCGGGTGGAGATCACCACCGAGGCCCTGTCCGGCCAGATCTTCACCGGCACGGTGGACAAAGTGAACATCAACGGGACCACCACCAACGGCTTTACCACCTATCCCATCACCGTCCGCCTGGACGGGGACGGGACGGAGCTGGCCCGGCAGGGTTTAAGACCGGGCATGAACGTGTCCGCCACCATCATCGGCCAGTCGGTGGAGAACGCCCTGTGCGTCCCCGTGGGGGCGGTGAGCCGGGGGAACAAGCTGCTGGTGGCCGCCCCCGGCGCTCTGGCCGAGGACGGGACCACGGTACTCGACCCCACCAAGACGGAGGAGCGCCAGGTGGTGCTGGGGGCCAGCGACGACAGCTATGTGCAGATCTTGTCCGGCCTGTCCCAGGGGGAGACGGTGCTGGTGCCTGGCCAGGACCAGGTCCAGACAGACGGCAGTGTCGTGATGACCGACTCCGGCGGGGAGGGCTGAGCCTATGGCAGAGCACCTGATCGAACTGCGGGACATCTATAAGATCTACCCCATGGGAGAGGAGACGGTCCATGCCTTGGATGGCATCAGCCTGACCATTGACCGGGGGGAGTTCGTGGCCATTGTGGGCCAGTCCGGCTCGGGCAAGTCCACCGCCATGAACATCATCGGCTGTCTGGACGTACCTACCTCGGGGACCTATCGCCTGGGGGGTGTGGACGTGTCCACCATGGGGGACGACCAACAGGCGGACATCCGAAACAAGATGCTGGGCTTTATCTTTCAGCAATATAATCTGATCCCCAAGCTCACCGTGGAGGAGAACGTGGAGCTGCCCCTGCTGTATGCCGGGGTGGCCCCGGAGGAGCGCCGCCGCCGGGCCAAGAGATCACTGGAGCGGGTGGGCCTGGGGGACAAGGGGCGGCATCTGCCCGCCCAGCTCTCCGGCGGCCAGCAGCAGCGGGTGTCCATCGCCCGGGCCCTGGCGGGGGACCCCTCCGTCATCCTGGCCGACGAGCCCACCGGCGCCCTGGACTCCCGCACCGGGCGGGATGTGCTGCGCTTTCTCCAGCAGCTCAACGACGAGGGGAACACGGTGGTCCTCATCACCCACGACAACTCCATCGCCGTGAAGGCCAAGCGCATCGTCCGTTTGCAGGACGGCCGCATCATCTATGACGGGGATGCCCACGATCCCCGGGCGGTGGTCCAGCCCGACGAGAGCAGAGAGGGGGACGCGCCGTGAACGTCACCCAATATTTCAAGCTGGCGTTAAAATCCCTGCGCACCAGCAAAATGCGGGCCTTTCTCACTATGCTGGGCATTATCATCGGCGTGGCCGCCGTCATTATCATCATCTCCCTGGGCAACGGCCTGACGCGCATGGTGGAGCAGCGGGTGGAGAAGCTGGGTGTGACCCAGATCGTGGCCTATACCTGGGGCATGGGGGACGGCACCACCGGCAACGTGACACCCCAGGACATCTATGACCTGGTGGAGGCCAACCCGGACGTGTTCAGCGGCGTGACCCCCTGGGTCAGCGCCGGGACGGGGGTGCGCCGGGGGGACACCCAGCTGAAAAAGACGACCATCACCGGGGTAAGCGAGGCCATGTACCGCCCGGAGACGGGCACCACCCTGGACGGGGATGCCCTGGGCAAGGGGCGGTTTTTGCAGTATGTAGACGTGCAGCAGCGGAAGAACGTGTGCGTCATCGGGGCATATGTGGAGCGGGAGGCCTTTCAGGGGGATGCCCTGGGCCGGGAGCTGCTCATCGGCGGCGTCCCCTATACGGTTGTGGGGGTGATGGCCCAGTCCCAGACCACCATGGAGGAGGGGGGCGGGGACGACCTGGCCTATATCCCCTATGAAAACGCCATGCAGCTGTCCGGCAGCGGCTTTGTCTCTCTCTACCAGATGACCGCCCGCAGCCGGGACACGGTGGAGCAGGCCCGGGCCCTGTTGGTGGACCTGATGGTGCAGAAGTTCCCCGACCCGGACGCGGAATATAACCAGTATATGATCACCACCATGCTGGAGCAGGTGCAGCAGATCAACGCCATGATGGGGGTGGCCATGTCCGTGCTGGTAGCCATCGCCGCCATCAGTCTGCTGGTGGGGGGCATCGGCATCATGAACATCATGCTGGTCTCCGTCACCGAGCGCACCCGGGAGATCGGCATCCGCAAGTCTCTGGGGGCCAAGCGCCGGGACATCCGGTGGCAGTTCATCATCGAGGCGGGCACCACCTCCGCCGCCGGCGGCCTGCTGGGCATCGGCCTGGGCTGTTTAGTCGCCAGCGGCATCGGCTCTGTTCTAGGCGGGACTCTGGCCCAGAGTATGGGCGGCGGCATCACCTTCTCTGCCACCCCCACCCCCATGGCCGTGGCCGTCAGCTTCGGCGTGTCCGTGGGCATCGGCGTGTTGTTCGGGTATCTGCCCGCCAATAAGGCGGCGAAGCTGAATCCCATCGATGCGTTGAGATATGATTGATGGGAAAAGAGAACGGATTGCCACGTCGCTTCGCTCCTCGCAATGACAGATACCGATAGCTTTCCGATTTTATGTCATTGCGAGGAAGGGCGCAGCCCTGACGTGGCAATCCGTCTCTTGAATTTCTAACTTCTCAGAAAGGAGCACTTCCCATGAAAAACCGACTTTCCTCCCTGGCGCTGGCCGGGGTGTTGTCTCTCTCTTTGATCCTGCCGGTGGGTGCAGCCGGTGCCGCGGCCTCGGAGGACCAGGCCATCCAGACGGTGAACGCCCTGGGGATCATGGTGGGGGACCGCACCGGGTCCATGGACCTGTCCCGCTCCGTCACCCGGGCGGAGTTTGTCACCATGGCCCTGAAGGCCATGGGCCGCCAGATCGGCCAGGCGGCCTCCTCCCCCTATCCCGACGTGCCCTGGAGCCACTGGGCGGCGGGCTATGTGGAGGCGGGGGTGGCCGCCGGGCTGGTGTCCGGCTACTCCGACGGGCGCTTTCGCCCCTCCAGCACCATCACCCTGGCCGAGGGGGTGACCATCGCCCTGCGGCTGCTGGACTATGGCCCCGACGACTTTACCGGGGCCTATCCCACCGGCCAGCTGGCCCAGTACCACAGCCTGAAGCTGGACCGGGGCGTCACCGCCCAAAGCGCCGCCAGCCCCATGACCCGGCGGGACGCCATGTTCCTCTTCTATAACCTGATGACCGCTAAGAATAAGAGCGGGACCGTCTATCTGGAGACCCTGGGCCACAAATTAAATGCCGCCGGGGAGATCGACCTGGTGGCCCTGGTCAGCGACGCCATGGAGGGCCCCCTGGTGGTCGGCGGGGGCTGGAGAGACCGGCTGCCCATGGACGCATCCGGGGCCCTGGTCTATCGCCAGGGGAAGCTGTCCGCCCTGTCCACGGTGAAGGACGGGGACGTGATCTATTGGAACCAGGCCATGAACGCCATCTGGGCCTATAGTGACCGGGTCACCGGGACCATCCAGGCCGTCCAGAACCCGGACAGCCCCACCGCCGTGACGGTGGCGGGGCGCACCTGCGCCATCGAGAGCGCCGCCGCGGCCTATGCCCTGTCCGACCTGGGGGAGTATCGCCTGGGGGACACGGTGACATTGCTACTGGGCCGGAACGGGGCGGTGGCCGCCGTGACGGGCACCCCCTCGGGCACCGGCTCCGCCGCCTATACCAGCCAGCGCATCGGCGTGGTGACGGCCATTGAAAGCGCCCAGTATTCCGACGGCAAGGGGGGCACGTATACCTCCCGCACCGCCGTGGTCCTGGCCACCGACGGCCAGACCTATCGCTATGAGAATCAGGCCGGCCTGTCCGCCGGGAGCCTGGTCCAGGCGGAGGCCGCCGCCGATAAAGTCACTCTGCGGCCCCTGACCGCCGCCTCCCTGTCCGGGTCGGTGGACCGCTCCGCCGCCCGCCTGGGCCGCTATCCCTTTGCCGGCGACGTGGAGATTTTAGATGTGAGCGGCAGCGCCGCCGTGCGGGTCTATCCCAAGCGCCTGGCGGGGATGAGCCTCTCTGAGGGGAACGTGTCCTATTATCACCTGAACGGCGCGGGGGAAATTGACCGCCTGGTGCTGAAGGACGCCACCGGGGACATGTACGCCTATGGCGTGGTCACCCGCATCTCCTCCTCCAAGGACGGCAGCATGAAGGGCTATGACTATGACATCGGCGGCACGGCGGGGTCCATCCCCATCTCCTCCACCCGCCTGCCCGTGGACGGCGTGGGCGGCGTGCGGTGCAAGGGCGACCCCAGCGCTCCAGAAGGGCTGTACTCCCTCACCGCCCTGCGGGGCGGAACGGTGGAGGGGAACACCCTTCGGGCCGGGGGCAAGACCTATACCCTGGCGGACAACGTGGCCGTGTACCGGGTGAAGAACGGGTCCTATTACCAGATCACCCTGGCCCAGCTGGGGCAGAGCGACACCCTCACCGCCTGGTATGACCGCCCGGACGAGCAGGGCGGCCGCATCCGGGTCATCACCGCTGTAGAAAACTAAATATAGACAAAAAGAACCCGCTCCGGGACCTGATTTCAAGTCCCGGAGCTGGTTTTGTTTACCCCTCTACCAGATTTTCCAGGGGCTGTCCCGCCAGATAGCGCTTTAGGTTGTCCTGGGCCATCTGGATGCAGGTGCGGCGGGTGATCTCCAGCCGCATCCCCCCGGCCACGTGGGGGGTGATGAGCAGGTTGGGGATGTCCCACAGGGGGCTGTCCTGGGGCAGGGGCTCCGGCGTGGTCACGTCCAGAGCGGCGCCCCACAGATGGCCCTCCCCCATGACCCGGGCCAGGGCGTCCTGATCCAGCACGCTCCCCCGGCCCGCGCTGACGAGGATGGCGTCCTCCTTCATCCGGCGCAGCCGGTCCTCGTTCATCAGACCCACCGTTTGGGGGGAGTGGGGCACCACCAGCACGACAATGTCCGCCTGGGGCAGCAGGTCGTCCAGCCGCTCCATGGGGAACACCTGGTCAAAGCCCTCCACTGTTCCCCGCACCGTGCGCTTCAGCCCTAAGGTGCGTGCCCCCAGGCCCTGGCACATGGCGGCGAAGGTGCTGCCGATGTGTCCGGCCCCCACCACCAGAACGGTGCTGCCCCGGACGCACTTCATCCGGCCCCGGTCCTTCCACTCATGGGCCCGCTGGCTGTCCCGATAGACGGGCAGGCGGCGGCACACCGCCAGCAGGCTGGCCAGAATGTGCTCGGCCACGCTGACCCGGTTGGACCCGCTGGAGGAGGTGAACTTCACCCCCGCCGGGATGAGGCCGGTATACTCGTCCGTCCCCGCCCACATGGTCTGGAACCACCGCAGAGACTTGGCCTGGGCCAGGCGCTCCGGCTGGGGCCAGCCGAAGATCACCGTGGCCCGGGCCAGCTCCTCCTCCGTCACGGCGCTGCCCCTGGTATAGATATGCTCCGCCCGGGGGGCGATGGCGGCAAACTCCCCCTTCTCCTCCTCGGTCACTGGGAGAAGATTTAAAATGACCTCCTGCATACGATGCGCTCCTCTCTGCGCCGCACACCCTGCGGCGTTTTGGTCTATTATACCCGGCGGAGGCCCACGCTGACAAGGCCCCTGCTTTACTCCCCGGGGCGGCTGTGGTAAAATAAAGAGCAGATCGCAGAGAAAGGAGGCGCTGCCATGACCGTCACACCGGACACCCCGCTGACGCAATTTCCCGGCGTGGGAGAGGTCCGGGCCAAAAAGCTCTCCCATCTGGGACTGAATACCGCCGGGGACCTGCTGACCTATTACCCCCGGGACTACGAGGACCGGCGGCAGGTCTATGCCATCCGCCAGGCCCCGGAGGGGGTGCGGGTGTGCGTGCGGGCCATGGTGGCCCAGCACCCCCGGCTCGCCCGCATCCGAAAGGGGCTGGATCTGGTCCAGGTGCCCGTGGTGGACCAGGGGGGCACCCTGCACCTGACCTTTTTCAACCAGAGCTATGTGGAGCGGGCCCTGCTGCCCGGGGAGGACTATGTCTTCTATGGCCAGGTGGAGCGCCAGGGCAACCGCCTGTCCATGACCAACCCGGTGTTCGAGCGGGCGGACCGCCGGGACGTCACCGGGCGCATCGTCCCCGTCTATCCCCTCACCGCCGGGATATCCAGCCACCTTCTCTCCAGTCTGGTGCGCCAGGCCCTGCCCTGCGCCAGGGGGATGGCGGACACCCTGCCCCAGGGGGTGCGCCAGGCCCACCACCTGGCGGCGGCGGAGTTTGCCCTCACCGCCATCCACTTTCCCCCGGACGACCAGGCATTGGACCTGGCCCGGCGGCGGCTGGCCTTTGAGGAGCTGTTCTACCTGGCGGTGGGCCTGGCCTTTCTCAAGCGCCGCCGCATGACGGGCAGCCCCGGCTGCCAGGTCCCCGCCCTGCCGGTGGACCAGTTTGCCGCCCTGCTGCCCTTCTCCCCCACCGATGCCCAGCGCCGGACCATGGAGGAGGCCGCCCGGGACATGGCCTCCGGCAGGCCCATGAACCGCCTGGTCCAGGGGGATGTTGGCTCGGGCAAGACGGTGGTGGCCGCCTACGCCGGGTGGCTGGCGGTGCAGGGGGGCTTTCAGGCGGCCATGATGGCCCCCACCGAGGTGCTGGCCGAGCAGCACTTCCGCACCCTGTCCGCCCTGCTCTCCCCCGCCGGGGTGCGGGTGGGTCTGCTCACCGGGGCCATGACCGCCGCCCAAAAGCGCAAGGTCCACGCCGCCCTGGCAGCGGGGGACATCGACTTTGTGGTGGGCACCCACGCCCTGCTGTCCCAGGGGGTGGCCTTCCGCCGCCTGGCCCTGATCGTCACCGACGAGCAGCACCGCTTCGGCGTGGAGCAGCGCTCCGCCCTGGCGGAGAAGTCTGCCGCCGGAGGGATGCCCTCCCCCCACGTGCTGGTCATGTCCGCCACGCCCATCCCCCGCACATTGGCCCTGATCCTGTACGGCGATTTAGACGTGTCCGTCATCGACCAGCTGCCCCCCGGACGCACCCCCATCTCCACCTATGTCATCCGGGAGGACAAGCGCCAGCGGATGTATAACTTCGTCCGCCGTCAAGTCGGGGAGGGCCGCCAGGTGTATATCGTCTGCCCCGCGGTGGAGGAGGACCCGGAGGCCGCCCTGCCCGGGGAGGAGTCCCCCGCCATGACGCTGAAGGCGGTGAAGAGCTACGCCCAGCGCCTTCAGCGGGAGGTGTTCCCCGACCTGACGGTGGGCATCCTCCACGGGAAGATGCGCCCCAAGGAGAAGGACGCGGCCATGCGGGCCTTTTCTGAGGGGAAAACGCAGGTGCTGGTAGCCACCACGGTGATCGAGGTGGGGGTGGACGTGCCAAACGCCACGCTCATCATCATCGAGAACGCGGACCGCTTTGGTTTGAGCCAGCTCCACCAGCTGCGGGGCCGGGTGGGCCGGGGGGAGCACCCCTCCTTCTGTGTCCTGCTCACCGCCACCCGGAACCCGGATTCTATGGCCCGGCTGCGCACCCTGGCCTCCACCACCGACGGCTTTCAGATCTCCCAGGAGGACCTGAAGCTGCGGGGCCCGGGGGACTTCTTCGGGCGGCGGCAGCACGGTCTGCCCCAGATGAAGCTGTCTGACCTGGCCGCCGACATGCCCCTGCTCCACGAGGCCCAGGCCGCAGCGGAGGAGCTGCTCTCCCGCGACCCGGAGCTGAGCGAGCCGGAAAACCGCCCCGTCCTGGCCCGCGTGCGGCGGCTATTTGAGGATACGGGGAATAGTCTAAACTAAATGTCATTGCGAGGAGGGCGCAGCCCGACGCGGCAATCCGTAACCTACGTCCTCGCAATGACAAAAAATCAACTTCAGGAGGTTTTAATTATGTTAACTTTCCGTGACATCACCCTGGCCGACCGGGAGCTGGTCATGCCCATGGTCCAGGCCTTTTATCAGACCGACGCGGTGGACCACCCGGTGGACCAGGCCATTCTGGACCGGTCTTTTCTGGCCGCCGCCGACCACGCCGAGCCCCTGCTGCGGGGGGTGCTGCTGTTTCAGGATGACCAGCCCGTGGGCTATATCTACCTGACCCAGTGCTACTCCGCCGAGGTGGGGGGCCGGTGCGTGTTCATCGAGGAGATCTTCCTGCTGGAACCCTACCGGGGCCTGGGCCTGGGCCACCAGATCATGGCCTGGATCGAGAGCCAGTACCCCTCCGCCCGCCGCTTCCGCCTGGAGGTGACGGAGGTGAACCAGCGGGCCGTCGCCCTGTACGAAAAGAGCGGATACCAGTATCTGCACTATGACCAGATGGTGCTGGATAAGATCAGCGGAGGGCTGGACGAGCATATTTGAGAAATGAGAAAAAACGCCGGGCGGCCAAAGGCCGCCCCTACGGACAGCCGACGACACCTGGCGTAGGGGCGGATATCATCCGCCCGCAATGCCGGTGTGCTGACGGCGGGCGGACACAGAGGTCCGCCCCTACAGAACGCTATCGGTGCCCGGTGTAGGGGCGGCCTTTGGCCGCCCGCATAAACAGATGCCTAAATCAACAACAAACGTGAGGAGGAAACATTTATGACCAAACACATGGAGACGGCCCACGCGCTGCGGGGCCGCACCGACGTACATTTCAACTGCTGCCAGTCTGTGCTGGTGTCCTTTGCCGCCGACCTGGGGCTGACGGAGGAGCAGGCCTTTGCTCTGGGCAGCAACTTTGGGGCAGGGATGCGCATGGGCTCGGCCTGCGGGGCCCTCACCGGGGCGCTGATGGCCCTGGGCCTGATGGGCTGCGACGAGAAAAAGGCCATCGAACTGCTGCGCCGGTTCCGAGCCGACCACGGGGCCACCGACTGCGCCACCCTGCTGCGGGCCTCGAAAGACCGGGGGGAGGAGAAAAAGGCCCACTGCGACGGACTGGTCTATGAGATGGTCCAGGCGGTGGAGGAGCTGACGGGGGAGTGACCTTCAATCGTCTCCTGTCATTGCAAGAAGGCCCGAAGGGCCGACGCGGCGATCCGCGACCCCCGTCCCTTGGCCCCATGTTAATAGAAACTTTATCAAGAATTCATGTAAGAAACTCACCCCCCTCTGCGTTTATATAACAGGAGAATAAAAATCCGGTCATAACATGCGTAAGGAGATGTGTTTTATGCGAAAGCGTATTTTTGCGTTAGCAGTTCCGGTTGTATTGGTCGTGCTGGGCGCCATATATCTTTTCTCTTCCGGGCACAGCGAAATTCAAACCTACACCGATCAAGATCATGGCTTTAGCATTGATCTGATGGAAAATCAATTTGCGGTTGAGACAACCTCTGATCCAGAAACAACGGAAATATCGTTCCTGGATAAAAATATTCAAAGTAATTACCCAGAATGGACAGGCACGGTATTTACCATTCTCGTATATGACAGAGATGTTGCCGGGGAAAATCCATTCAATCGTTTGGATGGACCAAACTATTTGGGGGAGAGCGACAGATTTTATTACGGGATCTATTTCCCAACAGATGTGAACTATCCACCAGATGAAGCGGAAGCGGCAGAGCACTATGAAGAACTCAGCCGCTTTGCCCGTGACCGTGTTGCAGAGAGTTTTTCCATATTGCCTTGAAGCGTTCCCGCGCAATGACAACAAAACGACAAACGGCCCTGACCGGGGATGTGGTCAGGGCCGTTTGCCTGTGTGTGTTTGTAAAGGAGAGAGAGTAATAGGAGAAATATCTTGATTTCTTTCTTGGTACGCGTATAGAATACCGGATAATTGCGGCAGAATCGTGACGGCGGAATGAATTTTTTGTGAACATTGCAGAATCTTTTCCACTGTGGCCCCCTTGCGAAAGGCCGATTCCCCTTGTCAAGGGGAAATGTCCCGAAGGGACAAAAGGGATAG